>SICT01000053.1 GCA_009691315.1 Candidatus Uhrbacteria bacterium
GGGAGTTTCACGACGGCCGCGCTCTCGATGATGGCATTCGCTCTTGGTACCGCACCTGCGCTTCTCGCCTTGGGATGGGCTTCAAACTCTCTCAAGGGCAAGATTGGAAGATTCTTTTTCAAATTCTCTGGAGCTCTGGTTGTTGTTCTCGGATTCTGGAACATTCAGAATGGGTTGGCCATCGCCGGATATCCCATCTCCATCCCTCAATTCAACATTCCTTCGGTTAACTTAGTCGCCAATACCCGCGCCGTCGTAACGGAAACCGCACCGATGCAAGATGGCAAACAAGTGCTCAAAATGAAAGTCGGATTTTCTGGTTACGAGCCAAATCAATTTACGATCCGTGCCGGAACTCCCGTGCTTTGGGATATTGATGCGAGCCAAGCAGGAGGATGCCTCGGAGTGCTCGTTTCTCGAAAACTCGGGATTCAAAAGCTTCTTGATCCAAACGCTTCTAACATCATCGAATTCACCCCTGGGATTACCGGGGAAGTGGCATTCAGCTGCTCCATGGGCATGTTCCGTGGCAATCTGACGATTCTCCCTCAAATCTAAAATTGAAAACGTATGAACCATGAGAACGAAGATAAACGTATCAGTCTCAACCTGTACGGCATGCACTGTGCGAGTTGTGCGGGTTTGATCGAACATGAGCTGAAAGAAGTTCCAGGTGTGAAAGAAGCGAGTGTAAACTATGGCGCGGAAAAAGCACGGGTAGTCTTTAGCACCCCTCTTGCAGATGTAGAAAAAATCATCCATGCGATCAAAACAGCTGGCTACCGAGCGGAGATAGCAGGAAAAGAGCAAGAGTCTGAACGAAAAAAACGGCAGAAGGAGATTGCTTCCTATCGGAAGAAATTTCTGATTGGCTTAGCTTTTAGTTTGCCCTTGGCGTACTTCATGTTGGCCGATTTCTTTCCAGTTCCATTCCGCGAGCAAATTTTCTCGCGCATGGGTTTCATCTCCTTGCTGCTCGTGCTCCCCGTGCAATTCATCCTCGGTGCAGACTTCTATAAAGGGATGTGGTCAAGCTTGAAGATGCGGACCTTTAACATGGACAGCTTGATTGCCATCGGCACAAGTACCGCGACCTTTTATAGCTTGTTCGAATTCACTCGGTACGTCCTACAAACGCATACGGTCTGGGCACCAATGGGGGCCAAGATTCCAGATCTCTATTTTGAAGTCAGTGTCTTTCTGATCACCTTTGTGTTGATGGGCAAGTGGCTGGAGGCGCGAGCGAAAGGCAAAACCAGTGAAGCAATTAAGAAACTGATGGGTCTGCAGGCCAAGACGGCACGCGTGAAACGCGGAGACGCTTTCGTGGATGTTCCGATAGAACAAGTGACTCACGGTGACATTATTGTCGTCCGCCCAGGTGAAAAGATTCCTGTCGATGGCGTTGTCGTTCAGGGAAGTTCTGCTATTGATGAATCTATGTTAACGGGAGAAAGCATTCCGGTTGAAAAACAAGAAGGTGACCGTATTATTGGCGCGACCATAAATAAAAATGGGAGTTTTGAATTCAAGGCAACAAAAATAGGATCGGAAACAGCATTGGCACAGATCATTCAACTCATTGAAGACGCGCAAGGGTCGAAAGCTCCGATCCAAGCCTATGCCGACCGCATTTCCGCATGGTTTGTCCCAACAGTTATAGGAATCGCCTTACTGGCGTTCGTCGTCTGGTACTTCTTCCTGGGAGCATCTTTGACTTTTGCGCTCCTGGCATTCGTTTCTGTGATTGTCATTGCCTGTCCGTGCGCACTTGGTCTTGGAACGCCAACGGCCGTTATGGTTGGAACGGGCAAGGGTGCAGAACACGGAATTCTCATCAAAGGCGGTGAGCCATTGGAAGCTGCCTCAAAGATTCAAGTCGTGATTTTCGACAAGACAGGAACACTGACCAAAGGGAAACCGGAAGTGACGGATATTATTTCGTTATCGGAACTCGACCAAGATAAGTTGCTTGCTATTGCCGGGAGTCTTGAAAAAACATCCGAACATCCTCTGGCTGAAAGCATCTACGAGCATGCGAAAGAAGAGGCGGCTGCCATGCAGGACGTAAAAAACTTTCGAGCGATCCCAGGGCATGGAGTCGCTGGATCTATTGGCGAGACGGAATACTATCTCGGCAATAGAAAACTCATGGCGCAACTCAACCACGATGTAACGAAAGCTGAGGAGAAACTCCAGCGTCTAGAAGAGGCCGGAAAAACAGCCATGGTCCTTGCGACGAAAGATCAGATGCTCGGTATCATCGCAGCTGCTGATGTTCTCAAAGAGACATCCTTGGAGGCCGTGCAGCAATTAGGAAAGATGAAGATTCAAGTCTACATGATCACGGGAGATAACCAACGAACCGCACAAGCGATTGCCAAGCAAGTTGGTATCACGAACGTGTTGGCCGAAGTTTTGCCTCAAGATAAGGCCAATGAAGTAAAGAAACTTCAAGAAAAAGGTTTTCGCGTAGCCATGGTCGGTGACGGGATCAATGATAGTCCTGCGCTCGCACAAGCTGATGTTGGAATCGCCATGGGCAGCGGAACAGATATCGCAATGGAAACCGGAGGCATCGTGATCATCAAAAACGACTTGCGCGATGTGATGAATGCGATTCGTTTAAGTAAAAAAACCATGAGCAAGATTAGACAGAATCTGTTCTTCGCCTTGTTCTACAACATCATTGGGATTCCGATTGCCGCACGCGCTCTCATCGGTGTAGGCATCGTGCTTCGTCCGGAGCTCGCGGGACTCGCCATGGCGCTCAGTTCAGTCTCAGTCGTGACCAATTCCTTACTCTTAAAAGGCTTCCATCCGCAGAAGACAAACTACCTCTCTGACCTTGCTCCCGTGATCATGACCATCGTGTTCAGCGCTCTCTTCTTTAGCTTCGCAAGAATAAGTCAATAGATTTACTTTTCATTTTTTTTGATTGACGTTACGGTCGATCTATGACAATCTGTGAATCATTCGCTTCACTCTTTTTGCGATGGCTATGAATCATCTCGAAGCTCATAAACAAGATTTTGAACACGTGTTAGAACACTTTCAAAAAGAACTGCAAAGCCTGCGTACCGGACGCGCCTCCCCGGCACTCGTCGAAGGAATTCGCGTAGAGACCTACGGTCAAATGATGGATCTAAAATCTGTCGCTTCCCTCACCATCCCGGATGCAAAAACCATTCAAATCGAACCATGGGACAAATCGATTATCAAAGATATTGAAAAAGCCTTGATCGATGCTTCTCTTGGCATGCAGCCGAATGTTGCTGGCACCGTCATCCGTATGGTGATGCCGCCTATGACCGAAGAAGGACGAAAAAATCTAGTCAAAGTTTTACATCAAAAAACCGAAGCCGCAAAAATCAGCATTCGCAATGTGCGCGAAAAAATTAAATCTGCCATTACAGAAGACGAAAAACAAAAAAACATTTCCGAAGACGAACGCAAACGAAATTTGGAACAGCTAGACAAGATGGTAAGTGAATGGAACGGTAAGATCACGAAGATCGGTGAAGATAAGGAGCAGGAAATTCTCACGATATAAATGATGGCGATCCTATGATTTCTCCCGAACAAAAAATGGACTTACTGGTATCGCTGTGTAAGCGACGCGGATTTATTTATCCGGATTCGGAAATTTATGGAGGGTTTGCCAATGCCTGGGATTACGGTCCATACGGCATTGAATTGAAAAATAATATCCGGGATGCCTGGTGGCAAAGATTTGTGCATGAACGCGAAGATATCGTTGGAGTAGACACACCGATTATCCAACATCCAAAGGTTTGGGAAGCGTCGGGTCACTTACAAAATTTTTCTGATCCATTGGTTGAGTGCAAAAAATGCCATCATCGCTTCCGAGCCGATCATTTGCTCGAAGCAAAACAGGCGGAACCGGGCTATGACAAAGAACGACCTGTTGATCTGAAAGATTTACGTTGTCCAAAATGCGGAGGTGAATTTACCGATGTCAAAATGTTCCAACAAATGCTGAAGACCTCTGTTGGCGTGACAGAAGATACCTCTGCGATCGCCTATTTGCGACCAGAAGCGGCAGGCGGCATGTTCACCGCATGGAAAAATGTGCGTGACAGTATGCGAAAAAAAATTCCTTTTGGGATTGCTCAACTCGGAAAAGTTTTTCGCAACGAAATCACCCCTGGGAATTTTATTTTTCGTACACGTGAATTTGAACTCATGGAGATTGAATATTTCATTCATCCAGATCAAGCGGATCAAGTCTTTGAAATGTGGCTAAAAGAACAAAAAGCCTGGGTCAAGGAAATTCTACAGATCAAATCTGATCATGTCGTCTTTCGCGATTTAGATGAAAAAGAACGGGCGTTCTATTCCAAACGCTCCATCGACACGGAATATCTCGGACCATTTGGTCAAAAAGAATTTCAAGGCTTAGCCAATCGCACGGACTGGGACCTGTCGCGTCAGCAAGAATTTTCTGGCGAAGATCTGCGCTGGCTCGATCAAGAAAAAAAAGAACGATTTCTCCCTCATGTGATTGAACCAACCTGGGGACTCACCCGTACGCTTTTGTTTGTGCTCATTGAGCATCTGGATATTGATGAAGCTGACACGAGTGAAGAAGGGGAAAAAGAACCGCGCATGGTTTTGCGCCTGCCACCACGCCTAGCGCCTGTCAAAGCGGCCATTCTCCCCTTACAGAAAAAAGACGGGTTAAGTGAGCTGGGGCAAACGATCACACAAACTCTGCGTAAGAGTGGGTTCACCGTTGAATATGATGAAGGTGGTTCCATCGGTAAACGCTATCGTCGCCAAGATGAGATTGGCACACCTTTCTGCTTCACGGTTGATTATCAGACCAAAGAAGACAAAACCGTGACGGTGCGTGATCGTGACAGTATGTCGCAGGAACGTATACAGATTGTTGAGTTAGCAGATTGGTTAAAGAATCATATAAACTCCTAAACGGGGTCCGCTCAACGTCTCACCTAAATTTCACTCGCTGCGGAGCTCGTCACTCATCAATAACGACTCCGCATCCGCTCCGTGTTATGGAGACTTCGGACAGTCCTCGCTCGGAAATTTAGATGAAACGTCTCGCTCCATAACAAATATATCTGAAATAAAAATATGAAACCCAAAAAACATACGCTCAAAAATGGCATGACCGCGCTCCTGGTACCACAGGCTGGTGCGACTTCTATGACGCTCATGGTGTTTGCCAAAGTTGGTTCGCGTTATGAAACTAAACCCATCAACGGGGTTTCACATTTTGTGGAGCATTTGATGTTTAAAGGCACAAAAAAACGCCCGGATACGCTGACGATCAGCAAAGAACTTGATCGCTACGGCGCAGAATACAATGCATTCACGAGCAAAGACATGACAGCTTACTACATCAAAATTGATGCGAAGCGCACAAATCTGGCCGTTGATATTTTGCATGATATGTTGTCTGCTTCGTTATACGATACAAAAGAGATCGATCGCGAACGCGGCGTGATTATCGAAGAGATCAATATGTATGAAGACAACCCACGTATGCATATTGAGGATCTGCTCGAAGGCGTTCTTTTTCCCGGCAATACTCTTGGCTGGAATATCGCGGGACCACGCGAAGTGATCAAGCGGGTATCGCGGCAAGAAATCATAAACTATCGTGATCGCTATTACATCCCCTCGCGCATGACTGTTGTGGTTGCGGGCAAACAAGCGCCGGGAATTCTTGCCTTGCTCAATAAAACATTTGGCGCGATCCAACAACCCAGACCAAAGCATGACCGACCGTTCACCCCCTTCCATGCACCGAAAAATTTAAAGCAAGCGCTGGCTTTTCAATCAAAAAATACAGAGCAGGTACAACTCGCTCTGGCTTTTCATGGACTTCCTTTTGGCGATAAACGTTTGCCTGCGGCGAGTCTTTTGGCCACCCTCTTGGGCGGCAACATGTCTTCCCGACTCTTTATCCAAGTTCGCGAACGACGAGGCTTGTGCTACTCGATTCATGCGAGTCATCAGGCGCTTGAGGATACGGGCGTGTTCAGCATCATGTCTGGTTTGAAAAAAACCGCGGTCGGTGAAGCAAGCCAAGTCATTCTGGATGAGCTCAAGCAGATGATAAAAGAAAAAATCAGCCAAGAGGAATTACAACGGGCCAAAGATTATCTGCGCGGCAAACTGGTTCTGGCTTTTGAAGATTCTTCCAGCCAAGCGGATTGGTATGGAAAGATGTGGCTTTTTGAACATGCGGTCGTGACACCCGAAGAGCGTTTACAACAGATTGATCGTGTCACTCCCGAAGACATTCAGACCGTTGCAAAACTCATTTTTCGCAAACAAAATATGGCGAGCGCAGTGATCGGACCGTTCAAAAATGCAAAGCAGGTGAAACAACTCATCCCTTCAAATGTATTCTAAAGTGTGGTAAGTCAAAGGTATGATTAAAAAACTCATCATTGCAAATTGGAAAATGCATTATGGCCCGGTCAAAGCAGGGGCTTGGATTCGGGCATTTCGGCGTGAACGGTTACCAAAAGACATGGATATTGGGGTGGCGGTTCCGCACGTCTCCCTGCCGGCAACACACGCCTCCCTAGGACGAGCCAGCGTGCCCCTCATTGGTGCTCAAAATGCCTTTTGGAAATCGGACGGGCCCTTTACCGGTGAAATTTCACCAGACATGCTGAAAGAATTAAATGTCACTTTCTGCCTGGTCGGTCACAGCGAACGTCGCATACATTTGGGTGAAACAGATGAGATGGTAGCGCAAAAAGCCGCCGCTCTCCAAGCCGCTGGCATCCAACCCGTGATCTGCGTGGGAGAAAATGAAACGGAACATAAAAAAGGCGAGACCTTAAAAATCGTACGCGGACAGCTCACAGCCGCTCTGAGCAAAATTAAAACAAGTGGAACGTCTATCATCATTGCCTATGAGCCCATCTGGGCCATTGGCACAGGCAATGCTTGCACACCAAGCGATGCCAAAAAAATGCATGAAGCGATTCGTGAATTATTAAACAAGAAATTTGGTAAAGCCGGACAAACCATGCGCATTATCTATGGTGGCTCCGTCGATGCACACAATGCGGCCGAATACATTTCAACGAGTCACGTAGATGGTGTGCTTGTAGGCAGCGCGTCCCTGGATCCATGTGCCTTTGGATTGCTGTGCCGTTCCGCCGCAATCTCCTAACGACATGATGATCAATCTTCTCATTTTTGCATTCGGTGCGATTGCTCTGCTGATCGCTTTCGTTATTGTTCTACGCCATTGGAAAGAACTCCGCATGCTCAATCCCCTATCCATCAAAGAAGAGCAGACAAGACAAAAACGTGAAGCCGTCATTCGGCGACGTTTTGAAGAACGTGCGGCACATCGCTTGGAACCATTTAAACGCTTCGCACGGCGGACCAAGCAAACCATCACGCGCAGTTACGAAAAAACCTACGAACGTTTACAGAACTTTGAAACATTTTACCGCAACATGAAAAGTCCATTTGCGGTGATGGCGCCGACCACCCGTGATCGATTAAAAACATTACTGGACGAA
>SICT01000054.1 GCA_009691315.1 Candidatus Uhrbacteria bacterium
CACGTCAGAAAATTTTGGGTCACGTCGTAATGCCTCGACGGCAACTTGAGCACAGGTAGAATTTTTTCTCGTATTGCCATGACCCATTGCCAGCACAAAACGCTTCCCTTGAAGTGGGAGCGGCAGTTCGTCAAACGTTTTGACTGGATCCAAGCCAATCGGAATGACGGTGATGTTGTCGGCAGGAATTTTTAGTTGTTCAATCAAATCTTGTTTTGTTCGTTCAGAAACGGCAAAGAGATGCCGCGCTTCGCGGATCAAGCGCTTCGCCTGAACGGCGCGATGCCATAAGCGTCCTCTCAAACGAAACCAGCGCGGTTCGATCAAAAAAGAAAGATCATGGACGAGAAGAAAATAAGGGGTATGTGGTCGGCCGGTAAATCCGAGATTGGGAAGAAAGAGAAGATCCGGCTTATCTTTCACCACTCGATCAAGCGAAACAACACCGATCATGGAGAGGAAACTCCAGAGTTTATTCGGAATAAGGACGTGGCGCGAGGAGTATCGAGTATTGGGTATTGTGTATTGAGTATGCCGCAAACCGGTGGTCACGAGTGTGAACGCTGCATCAGGCATCGCTTTCATGAGAGCCTCGACAACACCGAGGGCGAACTTGGTTACACCACCGGCATGTGGATCAACAAACGGTCGTGCATCGATCAAAATTTTCATAGCCGGCTCTGTTCTACGAATTTTTTCATTTCCTTTTGGAAAAGTTCTCGGGAAAATGTTTCTGCATGGGCACGAATTTTTTCTTGTGAGTAACGGTTTTGATCAAAACGAATCACGGCGTTGCCAATGTCTTCCCAACAGGCGACTTCCAAAAATTCCCCAGTCACTCCTGGAATCACCGTCTCGGTCGCTCCACCTTGGCCATAGGCAATGACCGGACGCCCGGCGGCCATAGCCTCAACCGGCGTGATACCAAAATCTTCCAACTGTGGATGAATAAAGGCGATGGCGCGGCGATACAATTCTATTTTGGCAGCTTCATCAATGTGACCAAGTAATTCTGTTTTTGGTCCGGCTAGTTTTTTTAATTTTGGAAGTTCGGGTCCCTCACCAAAAATTTTCAACGGTAAATTTAATTTGGCAAATGCTTGCACGATCAGATCAAACCGTTTGTATGCGACCAGTCGTCCACCAGCAAGCCAATACGATCCCGGTTCATTTAAGGGAGTGATGCGATCCACATCTACGGGTGGATGAATCACTGCGGCATCACGTCGATAATAGCGCTGAATGCGTGCTTGGGAGGTTTGGCTATTGGTGATCAAGAGATCCGGTCGTTCTGACGCAAGACGATCCCACTGGCGCAATCCATGGAGTAAACGTGGCAAAATCCATTTGACGATTTTCGGTTGCGGGAGTTCGTTGACATAACTCACACGATCCTGCCAGAGAAATCGTGTTGGTGTGTGGCAATAACAGATGTGTGTGGCGTTTGGTGCGACCAGAATTCCTTTCGCAAAATTGGAAGAGGAAGAAATCACGACATCAAAACCGTTCAGATCAAATGTTTCTACTGCTTGTGCCATGAAGGGCAAGTACCATTGATAATGACGCTTGGCAAAAGGGAGGCGATTCAAGTGAGATGGTCGGATGTCGGCTTGGGCAAAAGCTGGCGGTAAATGTGCGGGATCATAAAATAAAGTAAAAATCGGTGCAGACGGATAGATTTCGTGCAACGCCAGCAAAACACGTTCGGCTCCACCGTCTTGAATCAAATAATCGTGAACTAAAGCAACCTTCATGCCACGAGCCTAGCACAGGTACGGGCGTGTTTAAACACGCCCCTACACACCCTCTTCAACTCCGCGGTGTGTGACAACAGCAAATGGCGTGCGGAGCAGAATCATCAGGTCAAGCCAGAGTGACCAGTTTTCAATATACCAGGTGTCGAGTCGGACTTCTTCTTCAAAATCAAGATCCGATCGTCCGGAGATTTGAGCCATACCGGTGATCCCGGGTTTGATGGCGAGCACGCGTCGATGATGGGGTTTATATTTTGCGACTTCTTCTGGTTCATGTGGTCGTGGGCCAACTAAACTCATGCGTCCGGCAAAAACAAGAACCAATTCCGGTAATTCATCAAGCGACCACTTGCGGATGAAGCGTCCGACGCGTGTGATGCGAGGATCATCTTTGATTTTGATCAAAGGCCCTTTGCGTATATCGAGGCGCGAGAGCTCTTTATATCTTTCCCAGTGCTTGTCTTTAAGCATGGAGCGAAATTTGAAGTAATGAAATGATTTTCCTCCTTCGCCGATGCGTAACAGTTTTGATCCATCCGGAAGTCGTGAAAAAAAAGTTCCGCCTTTCGTTTCGAGATGGATCGCGATGGCGGTCAGGAGCATCACGGGCGAAAAGATCACGAGCAAAATTCCGGAGATGGTAAGATCAAACAATCGTTTTGCAATACGTCCCCAACCATCCAGCGGTGTGCGTTTGACTTCGATGATCGGAATGCCTCCGCTGGTCGAAACTTCAATGCGTGTAAATGAGGCGGCAAACAAATCAGCCAGATACCGAAATGTCAGATGTGCTTGATCGGCAAAGGCGATGATCCCAAGCGCCTGTTCTTTGGACATATCTGTATCTGCTAAAAGAATCCCATCTATTTGATGGCGTTTGATGAATGATTCTAGATCTTTGAGAGTTGTCTTATTCCATTGCTTGAAAATTTTTACGACCGTGTAGCCGAGCGATTTTCGTACTTGATACAGATTGGCCAAATTTTCCGCCGCTTTGTTGTGACCAATAATAATAATGCGTTGATGGCCAATACTCGCGCGGAGCAAGAGATTGCGCAGTAAGCGTAAAATCAATCGGCCGATCCAGACATAAAAGATCGCTAGCCCCCAAACAGCGAGGACGATAAAACGTGAGGTTGTGATTTGGCGTTGAAAGAAGACGCTGGCGATAATCACCATGATCCCGGCGGTGGAAGCAAGAATGATTCGTCCGAGCTCACTCCACAGGCGTCGTGGATAGATCGAATACAGTCCAGCGATTCCGAACAGAACCAGCCAGATGATCACGAAGAGGGCGATGCTGGTAAAATACTGACTAAAAGGAACGTCCGTTAAGATCGGACGGATGTCGGTAAAGAATTTTGAAAAGCGCAGGGCATAGGCCGTGACAGCCGCGCCCATGAGAGCCAAAAAATCAAATGGCAATTTCAAAGCTGTGAAAGAGAGATCAATGCGACGCATCACGAACTATTATAACGTAATTTTCATTTTGAAACAAAAATTGCTACCATACAGCGCATGGATAAGCTTTCTTCTCACCTACGAACGTTTTTAGAATATTTGGAAGTGGAGAAAGGTCGTTCTCCTTTAACCATTCGTAATTATAGTTTTTATCTCACTCGTTTTATTGCATGGGCCAAAGATCCTGATCCGAAAGATATTGATCAGGACATGATTCATCAGTATCGTTTGTATTTAAATCGGTTAGCAAGTCGCGGAGAAGATACACTGAAAAAAAGCACGCAGAATTATCATTTGATCGCTCTCAGGTCATTTTTAAAATTTTTAAATAAGCGCGACATTGAAACATTGTCTGCAGAAAAAATTGAATTGGCGAGGCAGGGCACGCGGGAAGTTTCTTTTCTGGACGCCGCAGATCTCGAGCGTTTACTCGATGCACCGGCCAAGAGCGATAGTTCATCGATTATGCAGGCGCGTGACCGTGCGATTCTTGAACTCTTTTTTTCGAGTGGGATGCGCGTGTCAGAATTGGCAAATCTTAAACGCGATCAAATAAATTTGAAGCGCGAGGAATTCAGTGTGCGCGGCAAAGGGGATAAATTGCGCGTGGTCTTCTTATCCAATCAAGCCCGTCACGCCATTCAGACCTATCTTGATCTACGCAAAGATGAGGCGCCTTATTTATTTGTGCGTCATGATCGGGGAGCGGCCAAGGGAGAGAAGGAGAATAATACAGGACCGCTCACTCCGCGTTCCATCGAACGTTTGGTACATCATTATGCGGTGGCTACCGGTATCCCAAAAAAAATTACGCCGCACACGTTACGTCATTCTTTTGCCACAGACTTGTTGATGAACGGTGCAGATTTACGCAGCGTTCAATCCCTCCTCGGTCACTCATCCATCACGACCACGCAAATTTACACGCACATCACTAACCAACAATTAAAAGAAGTGCATCACGCCTTTCATGCCAAGAGACGTGAGAAAGAGGGTTAAATCTTGATTCTTCCGACGATTCTTGATACATTTTTGCGACAGAAATTAACTTGTGAATCGGGCTATAGCGCAGTTGGTAGCGCGCTTCGTTCGGGACGAAGAGGTCGTGGGTTCGAATCCCACTAGCCCGATTGACCAGTTAATTTTTTTGTATAAAAAAATCCCCGAGAGCTTGCGCTTCCGGGGAGAAAGTGAAATGTGCTACTTCTGGACCTTCGGGACCCAGGTGGCCAGGCCGCGTTTTTCGGCCTCGCAGATGTCGTACGAGTCGTACGCATCTTCGGGCTTCCTTGGATTCTTCAGCCGGTACTCCTTCCATCCAGGCTTCAGATTCCAAAGCCCCGTATCCTCGGGGGTGGCCGCGCGGTTCTCGACGTGCGAGCAGCGGGGCGGATCGCGATTGATCCACCAGTTGACCCCGCCAGCGCCCAGGGCTGCGGCAATGAGGATCACGATCCACCGGAACCCGTGTCCATTGTTGGACGGGACTTGTGCCGACTGGATCGTCGGTGCGCTTCTCGAGACTATCGGAGCCGCGGGTACAGAGGGGGGAACCCACGTGTCCATCGGCTTTGAAACCGCCGGGGCTGAGGGCGGAGTGATCGCTCGCGGACGGAGATTACCCACGTTCGCGACCGTTGCTGCGGCATCCGACGAAGCCGCCGGAACGCTGACCGGTCGATGGACCTGTGCGGCGGATTTGAACGGATTTACCTGGGTTATCCGACTCGGCTTCGGCACCACGGGCGCTTGGGCGCTCGGGGCCGGAACCACGTCCAGTGCCTCTGCCTTGGTGATGAGCGGTGTACGCCCAGAGAGGCCGATCGGTTCGGTCAGTGAGAATGCGGACGCATCGATCGGAGCATTGTGCTTCAAGAGCGTGCCAGGAGCCGGCAGTTGGATCGGCGGGGGAAGGGCCGTCGCAGGGAGCGGCGGTTCTTCTTCCACGACGATGACCACTTTTTCTGCTGCTGGCGCTGGTTCCTCCGAAGCCGCTACGACCGTGCCTTCTCTGGCCACGGTGGTTCCGGGTTCATGCAAGTGCATTGGCATTGGACCCGCCGCCGCTTCCTCGACCGTCATGGGACGGGGCTCGAACGGAGCCGCAACGGTCAATGGTTCCTTTCCCATGATCGTTGTCTTGTAGCGCGGTTTGGCACTCAGATCCTCGAGCACTTCTTGTGTGCTTGAGACCTCGTGTTTCTGACCGGCTGCCGGACGGGTAGGGGTGAGGTCGAACGGCGGAATTTGGATAGGTTCAGGCAACCCTCCATCCACCAGAGTGTTGCCTGCGGTTGCGAGTCCGCTCGTGATGAGCACGGCCTTCGCATTGGATCCGAGCCCGGACATACCGGGCAAGTGGATTCCATCCGGGGGCGTCTTGTCATTGTCGGCCAAAGATGTGGCTCTCTGCGGCTGGGACGACATGTCCGTAGTTGGGAAACTCTCGCGAACCAGGTCCGCGAGAGTTTGCTTCGGAACCTCCTGGGTAGGAGCTAGATCGGTCGGGGGAACCAGCGCGATCTCCGCGCTTTCCACGGGGCCGTTCGCATCAACCTCGGCCTTCAAGGCCCTCATCCCATCGGGATCGTCCGCGGCTTGGGCCGCGTCCTCAACGAAGATCACGGCGATCGTCGCCTTGCCGATGTGGATGATGTCGCCGTTTTCCAGCGCCTCCCGTCTCGAGGCTCGCTCGGGCGAGGCGTTGCCGCGCTGGATCAGGGTCGGGCACGGATGGAAGAATGATCGCAGTATGATCGTCCCATCCACGTCCATAGCGATGCTGCCATGGGTTATTCCCACGCCCGGTTCCTGGATTCGGATCGGGACCAAGGGATCAGTCCCGATCTTTACCTTGTCCGTCTTGTTGACGGACTGATAGACGGTCCGGGGTTTTGTTTTTGGTTCATCCACGATGACAAATTTCAGCGCTACTTCGTTCGTGTTCATCGTTTTCCTCCACCTTCATTGTTCAAAACATTCATCCGCTCCTCATGGCGCAGATGTTAAAAATCGTTTTTCGCGGCAGTCATCTGTTACCAGATTTGCCACGATCATTTGTCAAATGACATTCGTTGGCTTTACTCAGCCAAATTCCCACCTATTTCGGGAATGATTCACCTTATACTAAAATTGACAGATTGTCAAGCCATTGCCCAGATCGTGCCAGACCGTTATTCTATAAGCCATGTCACGGTCAAAACCGGTTATCTTGGTGATTATTGATGGCTTTGGGGTTGCTCCTCCGGCAGATGGGAATGCCATAGCCGAAAGCCGCATGCCGAACTTTCAAAAATGGATTGAAAGTTATCCGGCCATGACGGTCCAAGCGTCTGGTGCGGCGGTTGGTTTGTCTTGGGGAGAGATGGGCAATTCGGAAGTGGGGCACCTGACCATTGGAGCTGGAAGAATTTTGTATCAGAGTTTGCCGCGCATTAATTTGTCGATTGAGAGCCAAGAATTTTTTGTGAATTCCACATTTAAAAAAGCCCTGGCCCATGCCCAGGCGAGTGGGGGCAAGCTGCATCTGATGGGACTTGTTTCTTCTGGTGGTGTGCATGCGGTGCAAGAACATCTGCATGCTTTCCTAAAACTATGCCAGCGAGAAAAATTTTCCAATGTTTTTGTGCATGCGTTTTTAGATGGACGCGACACGCTTTATAATTCAGGAGCAGGTTTTATCGAAGAGCTGGAAGCCAATATGAAAGCGCTTGGAGTTGGAAAGATCGCGACTCTTGCAGGTCGATTCTATGCTATGGATCGCGACAACCATTGGGATCGGATTCAGGCGGCGTATGAAGCGATTGTTTTAGGGAAAGGTGCGCAAGCGGAGAGTGCCGCCGCAGCCATTCAAGCTTCGTATGCGCAAGGCGTCTATGACGAACAAGTTGTACCGACGGTCATGATGCATGGTGGTCAACCTATCGCGACCGTGCAAGCCGGGGACAGTGTCATCTTTTTTAATTTTCGTCCGGATCGCGCGCGTGAACTTGCGAAGGCATTTGTGATCCCGGCGTTCACCAAATTCCCACGCGAATATATTTCTGATTTAGTTTTTGTCACCATGACCGAGTACGAAAAGAATTTGCCGGTTGAAGTAGCCTTTCCTCCGTTTACGATCGATATGTGTCTGGCGCGCGCTGTCTCAGATGCTGGATTGCGTCAGTTGCACATTGCAGAAACGGAAAAGTATGCACACATTACTTTTTTTCTTA
>SICT01000055.1 GCA_009691315.1 Candidatus Uhrbacteria bacterium
ATATCTTGCCCTAGGATCAATCCCTGAAATTCGACGAGGCGAATATAAAAAACTGATTGAGCAACACATTTGATTTTGTTTTAATAAGATTATACAGTTCGTCTATCATGATCCTCACTTCTGCACAACAGATCGAACTCACGCAATTAGAAGCAAACCAAAAGATACTTGGTATCGTGCCTGTTTTGACATCTGTTTGGAATAAACGATACCAGCGACTAAAACAGGAAGGAAAATTCGAACAAGCGAAAACTCTGATACAGGGTCAGATTGCCTATCAACAGGAGATATGGATACCAAAAATGCAAATCGCGAAAATCGTTCTTCCAATTTGTGCTCTTATTTTGTTACTAATTTTTATCCTGAATTCCATGCTTCATCGTTAACTCAATAGTAAGGTCAGAAGGTCAAATGATCCATTTTGCTCATCAAAATTGATGTTTAAAAAATCTCTGCGCAATCGCCACCCGCCACCCTTCAAATTCCTCTGATTTAATCAACCAAGCCACAAAACAAAAAGCTAGGGCACCAACGATACACACGATGCCCGTCGAAGTGAGTAGGCTCCACCAAACATGATATCTCAACAAAGAGGAATTTGAGATGATCATCCAAACCGGTGAATGCAGAACAAATACAACTAAACTCATGACACACGTAGCAACCAAGGTCTTACCAAGCGAACGTAGAAAAAATCCAGTCGCGAGACGGCGTTTGCGGCGCAAAAAAATCCATAGTAGTAAAAGATTGACCATCGCGGCGGCAGAAAAAGACATGGCGAGACCCATGATATGAAAATGCGGCCGAAGCAATAGAGCTAAACCAAGATTCACTAGTTCACAAATCACGCTGATGATAAATGGTGTCCAGGTATCTTGAATGGCATAAAAAGCACGCGCGAGTAATGGCACCAAAGATTGCGCCAAAAGCGAGAACGAAAACCAGGCAACCACCGTTGCCGTACGCAGAGTATCTTGCGGACTAAATTTTCCATCGCCTAAAATCACGGCCACAATCTCTACGCGTAATAAAATAAATAATGCCATAAGCGGTAAAACAAAAAAAACAATTCTCTGCGCGGCACGGACAACCTCTCGACCAAATGTCTGTTCATCTTGGGCTCCGGCAGATCGAGACAAGATGGGAAACGCGGCAAGCGCAAAAGACAAACCAATGACGCTGAGTGGAACGCTTTGGATATTGTTGGCCAGATTAAACACCGCAACAGATCCCGCTTCAAGCGAAGAAGCGAGCGCAAGCAAAACGACTAAATTAATCTGTGAAACCGCCAGTGCCACCGTACGTGGAATCATAAGTCTGAACATCCGACGGACTCCTTCTGAAGCAAATGAAGGGATGACGAATCGCCATGACATGAGTCGTCCGGCCACAGACCACTGTACGAGAAGATGAAACAAGGCTCCCAAGATCACTCCCCAAGCGACACCCATCATTCCAAAATGCGGCGACAGAACCAAAATGCCAAAAATAATTCCCGCATTATACAAAAGAGGGGCGAACGCGAACACGAACATTCTTCGCATGGATTGCAAAACTCCGCCCATGACGGTTGAGATGCCCAGCAAAATGGGTGACAAGAACAGGATACGCGAAAGCGTAATTGTGAGGCGCATGGTTGCGGCATCAAATCCCGGGGTCATCCGTGGCACGATCTGCGGGGCAAAAAATGCCAAGACCCCACAGGCAACAATCAACGCGTAGGTGATGATCGATAAAACTTGCTGAGTGAGTTCAGAGGCTTTTTCTTTGCCATGCGTTTTCAAATATTCCGTGAACACGGGAATAAAGCCTGCCGTGAATGCCCCAAGAATAATTAAACTATATAAAAAATCCGGCAAACGAAACGCTGCATAATAAGCATCAAGCTGATGCCCGGCACCAAATGTTCCGGCGAGCAAATGATCACGGATCAAACCCATGCCGTTGGACAAAATTTGAGCGAGAGCAATAAAAAAAGCGGCGGACGTCAAGCCGGTTATTTCCCCAAACCACAAACGTTTCAAAAAAGTGATCATGCAAATGGATCTTCAGGCAATATCAACAATCCAAAAATCTGGCCATCTTCTTCTATCATTTTTATCGGTTCGAGACGAGTCCCCTTGGGAGCTTCGCCTTCAATCGCTTGACCAGTGATCGGATCAAACTCTGCCTGATGCCAACGACAACGAAAAATTTTCTGATCTTTTGTCAGTTCAACAGGCCCGCCCATATGTGTGCAACGATTGATATACGCTTTGATCATCCCTTGATCATTATACGCGATACCATTCGCGATACCGAAACGAAACGATTTGGTACGACCGATCGGAATTTCCCCCACACGTGCGATGAGAATTTTACGGGGCTCCATAGACTCACCCACGCTCTTTAGGATCCCCTGAAAATTTTGCAAACTCGTAATCAAACGGCATGCTCTCACGCTTAAGTGGACCGCGCGTCAGCATCAACACTTCCGCCATGGCATATTTTGCCGCAAGTTTGAATCTTCCTTCTTTTTCTAAACGACGAATAGACACCGGTACGGTATGGCAGCGCAAAATTCCGGTATGAAAGCCAGCTTTTTTTGCACGACGAGCGTAATCATGGTCTTCCGCCAACAAAATATCTTCGTTAAATCCACCTATCGCTTGATGAACCGTGCGCGTGGTAAAAAAACAAAATCCGGCAACATGCGGCAAAAATTTTTCCGTGGCAATCGTATACGCGTTGTAGGCTCCGTGCATCAGGTGATCGAGCGTATTACCCTCATGAGGTTTCACACGACACGTCGCAACATCCAATGTACGACGTTCACATTCCGCTAAACAATCTGCCAAAAAATTTGGGTGTGGCAAAAGAATATCGGCATCAAAAAAAATAATGCGCTCGGCCTGCGCAACCTCGACTCCACGATTTCTTCCTATCCCCGGAAGTCCACCGTCCACGATGCGCGCTCCAAACTCTGTGGCGATCTGACGCGTTCTATCGGTCGAATGCGCATCCGCAACAATCACTTCATAATCTCGAAAAGACTGCTGTTTAAGTGAAGCAAACAAATCTGGTAAATGTGCCTGCTCATTCTTGGCCGGAATAACAATAGACACCTGCATGTACCATCAGCTTACGTTAAAATCGCCCAAGCGGCAATCGCCGCAGCGATCGTGACATTTAGCGATTCTTTCATCCCGCGCTGATTAATCTGAATCGCTCCGTCGCACATAGATAATAATGATGGGGACACGCCTCCACGCTCACTCCCAAGCAAGATCGCGAGACATGGCGGTGCCTTAAATTGCGAAAGTTCTTGCGCCTCTGGCGTCTGCTCCAAAGCAAAAATGCTTATCCCATCTTTTTTAAATTGTTTCATGACACCTGTCACATCTAAAACTTTTTCAAACACAACAGACCCTTCTGCACCGAGGGCCACTTTAGAAATCTTTGCATCTGGTGGGGCGGGCGTATAACCCGTCAACCATAATTTTTTGACGCCCAAAGAATCACACACGCGAAACAGCGCGCCAATATTCTCGCGCGAACGAATGTCATGGGCAATCAGGTGGAGTTCCGCCATGGTCATGAAGCGTGAAGCATAAAACACCAAGCGTCAAGCTCTCGACAATCGAAAAAAAATCCGCTACTTTGACCGGCATGAAAAAGAAAAAGGATTGGCAAGCGCTCGTGGCACAGCTTGATCCAAAAAACTTTCAGGAACCTCCGTGTCTCCATGCCGGGGTGTGCGGAGGCTGTGTCTGGCAAAATTTAAGATATGACGCGCAACTTGAATTAAAACATCAGATGATCAACCGAGCGTTCAGCGAGGCGGGACATGAGGAACAGATCGATCGCGTCATCCCTTGCCCAGATCCTTTCTATTATCGCAATCGCATGGATTATGTGATTGGCTGGAAAGGCGAAGTGGGATTAAAGGAGTATGGATCATGGAGCCGCTATGTTGATCTATCAACCTGCTTACTCCTTGACGAAGAGACACCAAAAATTCTACAGACCGTGCGCGAACTCATGCGAGATTTAAAGCTGGAGCCATGGGATGCAAAATTTCATCGTGGGCTCGTGCGCTACTGTGTCGTACGTCTCGGAAAGAATACAGGCGAACGGATGATCACGCTTGTCGTACATGATCTTGCGCGATTTGATGATGCGGTCTGTCGAGAAATCACTCGACGACTCGCCCCACTTTGCACCACGCTTTACCTTGGTGAAAATCCAGATACGACCGATCTCTCACTTGCCAAGACCCTCAAACTTTTGCATGGCAATGAATATCTGACAGAAGAAGTGAATGGATTACGTTATCTGATTCATCCAAATTCTTTTTTTCAAACAAACAGCACAATGGCGGCAGAACTCCAGAAAACGGTGTTAGCATTCTTAAAACAGAACAAGACAATAGATAGCTATAGCAATCTATTGTCTTGTTCTGTTTTGGATTTGTACTGTGGTCTTGGATTTTTTGGGATTGCTTGTGCCAAACAGGGGGCGACCGTCGAGGGATATGAATTAGATGTGCAAGCGATTGAACTCGCAAAACGCAATGCGGAGATAAATGGGGTTGCTGATCGTACAACGTTCGGTGCTGGAGCCATCGAATCGTTGTGTCATCCTCGCGAAGGCGGGGATCTAGAGATTCCTGCCTTCGCAGGAATGACAAATTATGATGCCGTGATTATTGATCCTCCGCGTTCCGGCCTTCATCCTCGTGTTTTAAAAACACTCCTCGATCAAGCTCCAAAAACGATCATTTATGTTTCTTGCAACTACAAACGTTTGGTTGAAGAACTGAAAGAATTCAAAACGAAATATCACGTTGAACAAATTGCGGCGCTCGATCTCTTTCCACAAACACCCCATGTTGAAGTGGTGGTCCAATTAAAAAAACCCAGCGAGTAAGCTGAGCAAAAAAGGCAGAGCTCTATTTGCGTCCTGCAAGCAGGTTACGCCCGAAGACCTTGGCCTCTGGCGACAACGCGCGGCCATCAGAGCCGCCATACTTCGTCAGGTATCGCTGAATCAGTTCTTCCGCGCCCACGGAGGCACTCGCTAGATTGGCCAAAATCGCCATGCACATCATGTCTCGCATGGCATCTGAACCGTCCAGCATCCCTGACGTGCCACCCGAGAGCTTGGCAATCTGTTTGAAAGATCGGATGCACTTCTTGTCATGGCCCACCACCAAGGTGTGGATGGGAATGCTGAGCTCGGCGCATTGCTGCGCGATCTGCTCCGCTGTGCGACGGCAATACGGATCAGACTCGACGCGGACAATGTCGTCAGGGCCCGGTGTGATTGTGCGGTCGCCTTGGGGGTAACGATTATCTTTCCACTGGTACAAAAAGTCCTCGGCTTCGTGCGCTTGCTCATCGCCTGCCACGAAGATCAGATGCGGACGGCTGGCTGGATCTCGCAACGCTTCCTCGAGACCTGCCTCAACCGCTTCCGCGCCATTTCCTTCGCCGCCGCTCGTCTCGACGTGTGAGAGGTAGCCGCAGAGGAGCTCGGGATCCTCGCTGAGTGGTGAGGATTCCACGAGTTGTGGGCCGCTGGCGTAGTCCCGATAGATCACGATCTTCATCTTGATCTTTACGCCAGCCGGAACCAAGTGGTAGACACGATCGATCACGCTACGCAAACTGCGCTTGGCGTTCGCGATCAGCTCATCCATGCTCTCCGTGCCATCGAGCAGGATGTAGACGATCCGTTCGGCGACGACCATCTGACGCATACCTTGTTGACCGCGCAGCCGTATCTGGTCACGAAGCGCGCTTGGTGAGCCTGCACCCGGCAGTAACCCACCACTTTTACCTTTGCCTTTGTCAAAAATTCCCATCTTGTCCTCCTGGAACAGGTGATCTGTATGGCCAACTTAGGCTAAAATCGAGCTTTTGTCAATCGCCTGACCAATCTGATACATGAAAATTTGGAGATCATTTTTCGTTGGCCGATCGACCGTAATCGATGTCCATCCCTCAATCGGAAAAACATACGAGATGACACGCGCTCCAGGCTTGAGTTCTTTTTCAAATTTTGCTTTTAATCGGCTGGCAATTTTATCTGGCATCCCAAAAAAATAAATGACGTCAGCGTGCGACAAATTTTCTTCAAATAAACTTTTACAATAAAAACTCAATCGATGATTTTGATGGAACCAATTCCGCACACGACAAATGACGTACAAGATCGATGAGAGCTCAATTCCGATGACTCGCGCGGCTGATCGATCTGCAACGAAACATGATACCCGCCCATTTCCGCACCCCAGCTCATAAAAAATTTCTCCTTCTTTCAGGTCCGCCAATCTCAATATGCGTGCGAGATCTTTCTTCCGCGTCGGCACCCACGGCGCAAAGGAAAACCCGGGGATCGCAAAAATACTCAATCCGACGATGATAAAAAGCAATTCAAGCCACATGATCCAAGACATTTATCAAGTATAGCGCATTTGATGTTCTCGCGTTTTTATGTTGTGATACTTATATGAAATCCGGATTTGTCACTTTTGTTGGACGATCGAATGTCGGGAAGTCGACGTTACTCAATGCCTTGGTCGGTTCTAAAGTTGCGATTGTCACACCAAAACCACAAACCACACGCCATCCGGTGCGCGGTATTTTGCATGATCCACGGGGACAAATCGTGTTTGTCGATACGCCGGGAATTTTTTTAGGAAAAAAAGATGCGGTGTCACGCGAACTCAATAAAATTGTACGCGAACAAATCGAGGGAATCGAAGCCATTGTTTACGTCGTTGATCCGACGCGTGAGCCAGGAGCGGAAGAAGCGCATTTGCAGGAACTGCTTAAAAAAACTCGTGTGCCTATTATCGTCGCGGTCAATAAAAATGATTTACCAATTCTTCGTCGTCCATTTTTGAAAAATACCCTCATCCTGGATGTCGGTCAGCGAGCGACTATGGAAATCTCTGCCATCAAACATCGCGAGTTGAATAAACTCATTGATACATTGTTTGATCTTCTCCCAGAAGGTGAAGCATTTTATCCTGAGCATCAACTCACTGATCTGTCACATGCTGACTGGATCGCCGAAGTCATTCGCGAAAAAGTCTTTCTCCATCTCCAAGAAGAATTGCCTTACTCCGTCCATGTAGAAGTAACGGAAACAAATATGCGAGATGATGAACATGAAAAAATTTCCGCAACGGTCTGGACAACCGAAGAACGATATAAAGGAATGATTATTGGTGCCAAAGGCGAAATGGTAAAAACCATCGGCAGTGATGCACGCAAAGAACTCGAGTCTGCCACGGGGAAAAAAATCTTCCTTGGTCTTGACGTACAGGTTGATCCAAAGTGGCAAGAACGGTTTAATAAAGCTTAATATGCCAAGAGATCAAAAAACTGGTGAGTTCCCATTTATGAAAGATCCCATAAGAAAATTTCCA
>SICT01000056.1 GCA_009691315.1 Candidatus Uhrbacteria bacterium
TATTGATCTCCTTTTATGCGTGAAGCTGCAAACGCGTTGAACTTTTCAACCACATCTGTATCCGAGTCTCCTTCCGTCACAGCCCCAAGTCTTGTGGCCACCAGCTTTCCATCCCTACGTTCAAGGTTGATAAACTGACCGGTTGGCGCATTCTTCAGCGCGCCTTCGGAAAATATATTTGCTATAAATCCTGTAAGAGCATCGTGCGTCACGAGAATAATTCTGTAAGGCTTGTCATTCAGCTTTTTAAGTCGTGCAAGCAACTTGACCATCCTTCTCGTAACTTCAAAAAAATCCTCAAAGCTGTCTATAAGCTTGAGGTATTCTTCCGGTAATTGTTGCTTCGCCCTCGGATCCATGTGCTTGATCCCTTCTTCCGGATAATATGACTGCCCGAGATTGTTTGGATTCGTTAATTTTTTGTCGACAATAAACTTTTTTCCAGCATATTCAACCTCGCCGCCGACAATAAGCGGAAGAAAGAATTTTAAGTCGAAATTTTTGACTTCCGTCAGTTCTTTGAAGACTTTGATTCCAGAATCGTCTTCACTGCCTTTCTTACGCAACCGAATCCCTTCGTTTTCAAGAACCTCCGCGGTAATCTTAGCTGTCTGCAAAGTCCTTCCCATAGGCGAAGACCAAATCTGCACCTCCTCTTCGGGACTGATGAGTTTTGCAAGTTCAGCAGCACCTCGTCTCACTTCTTCAACGCCCTGTTCAGTTAAATCCTGCGCTTCTGCAAGGGATGCCTCCTCCTGTAAGCGCTTAGCCTGCCCATGCCTTAAAATATCAATGTTCAATTTTTCCATAAAAATTCTTGTGCCTTTAATATCTCTAAGACATTTGAAAATAACTTTTTGCTAATCTCCGCATTTCGTGTCCCATAGTATCTCGGCCAGATGAATATCACGCCAAGAAGACCGATGACCAAGCATACCGCCCGTCTGACCTCTTTATCGCCAGTTCGCTTTTCATATAAACTTAAAAATTCTTCACCCATTTTTCTGAAGTACTCGTTGCCAGTCTCGTGATAAAGAAGGAGGAACTGAAAAAAGGAACCAACCCACATCAAGTCCAGGATCTCCCCATGGAGTCCTCGAGAAATCGATTGTCCATGCAGAGCCATCATTTTTAATGAACACATTGAATCCAGAGAAATCACCATGCAGAGCCGTCATTCTATCGAAACGATCCCTGAACTTGTGTAACAACTCGAGCATGAGTCCGACAAAATTTCCCTGTTTCTTGAGTGGTAACAGCGGGTCATCTATCGGAAAATCTGTAAGCATGACAAAAAGCAACTCCGGATTAGTGATGACGCTTCGTAAGCCATCATTATATACAGACTTGAGTTGTTCGGTATCAGTCGATGGGTGTTTTATCGTGTGAATATTTACGAGCAGACCAACAATTTTTTCTAGTTCTTCCAGGTCTTTCCGGTCGATATCGTTCTTATCTTTTCTCTTATGGATGATGTCCCAATAGCTCTCGCTATCGGATTCAAATTCTTGGAGATGATAAATCTTCGACTGTTCCGTGAGCTCAGGCAAGATCGTAGCTTCATTCTTTGTATCAATAATGACACCGATTGATTGTGGGTGAAGATTCGGGAATCTTCGATACATCCCATGGCTCACGAGTAAAGACATGACCTTTCGTTCAGGAAACTCAAGTCCTGCAGCAAATGGTTTGATTTCTTTCAAGAAAAAATTCTGACCATCTCCCGTTGTGAGCTTATAGCCATCTGAATGAATCCCGCCCCCAATTCGTTCAGAGCTGATGATTTCTATTGTCTCGTTCAGCTTTTGCGAGATGAGCAAAGAAATTTTTTTGTGGTCGAGATTATTCATAAAATCATTGATAATATGCTCCCATAACGGTAAAGAGTCAAAAGTATGCAGGTTCTAATTCCCATTTGGGGTCAAACAAAAATCCCGCAATTTCTGCGGGATTTTTGTTGGCTCCGAGACTTGGATTCGAACCAAGATACCCTGCTCCAGAGGCAGGAGTCCTACCATTAGACGATCTCGGAATACAGCTAAAGTTCTGGAAGCGTATCGAAATTTATCCCACAGGTCAAGCCGTAAAAACTCCCCGCAATCATGCGAGGAGTTTTCTTATTGTTTGAAAAATTTATTGCTTAGGCTCAGCAGGGACATTGACAACGGTCTCATTCACGGCACGTGAAGCGCACAACGCTTTCACACCCATCAATTCTTTTTGCATCTGCTCCAAACGCACACTCACTCGTGTCCAATCTCCGTCTGACATTTTCTGTTCACGTTTCTGCTCACTGATACTCTTCGCTTCAATCGAGGTATAGGCCACGGCTCCGGTCAGCACAACCGCGAGACCAACGACGATCGCGGCCGCCCAAATGTTCGCGACCGCGCGCGCCATATGAAACGTGTGATGATCAACGATGCGAGAGGTGTGACCAACATAACGCACATTGCAAGCGACGCCACACTTGCTATGGCCACAAACTGACCCACCCACGCCTACAGGAATCGGGGAGGCTCCGGCTTTCATCTTGTGGTGACCTGCGGATTTTTTTGTTTTGGCTGAGCTCATACAAAGAACGAAAAAATAAATAATGGATGATAAAAAAAGTATAACACACCTTCACAAAGCACGAAACATGCGGCCTAAAACGTCTGGGGAAAATCTGTCAAGGGTCTAAACATCCATTGACGATCCTCACGGAATTCGATATCATCGTCGCACAAATAAAAGGACGGCTAGCTCAGTTGGTTAGAGCGTCACATTGACATTGTGAAGGTCAGAGGTTCGACTCCTCTGCCGTCCACCACGTAAAAACAGTCCGCCTAAGGCGGATTGTTTTTATTTGATGCTGTTCACGTGGCCAGCTGAGCTGGCCGTGGCGCAGCCGTCAGTCAAAGGGATAAAAAAATAGACCCGGAGGTCGAAGAGAGCAATTACTTGCGCCCGAAGAAGGTGTGGATGTGGAGGAAAAGTTCCGTTATGCTGAACGGCTTCTCGATGAACCAGCACCCTGCTCTTTCGGTTGACCGACGATTGTGGTCCGATCCGCCGGAAAAGATCATTCGGCCGAACCTGACATCGGGAAATATGATGGGGAGTCCCACGAGGAACTCGAGGCCGGTCATTCCCAACATGTCGAAATCACTCAAGACAAACACTTCGTCGCCTGACTCGAGTCCTTTCTTCCGGAGCTGATCTATTCCATCCTGACCACTGCATGCGGTAAGGATATCAAGACCGAGATCTCCCAGCTCGAGCTTGGCGGATCGTTCAACCGTCTGACGGAGCTGTTGATCGTCGTCGACGATCAGAAGGATCCATCGACCGCTATTCTCGCTCATGCGGCACACATCCTTTCGCGTGTGAGTGAAGGTTCAAGAAGAAAGGAAGATACCAAAAAACGAACGATCGGCCAAGGGTCTTAACCATTCATTCCCTGTCCACATTCACCACTTCCAGCACTTCCTCAACACTGGTCAGCCCGTCGAGGGCTTTTAAAAGCCCATCTTGGGCCATAGTGACCATGCCGTCTTTCACGGCCAACTCCTGAATCTGATACTCCGAAATTTCGGCGGAGACAATCACCTTTTCAATGTCTTTATTCATGGTAAAGATTTCGTAGATACCGACGCGGCCTTTGAATCCCAAATGATGGCAGGTTTCACAACCTTGGCCCGGGCCCATAAATTTCAAATTATTCAAATCGATTTTTGTGACTTCGGTTGGTGGCAAACGTCCTAAAATTTTCTTGATCTGTTCACTTTGTTCCGTGCTGAGCGTCGCCGGGACTTTGCAATCCGTACACAAACGACGGACCAGACGCTGGCCAATCACGGCATTCAGGGCAGGCGTGAGCAAAAATGGCTTCACACCCATAGAAAGAAAACGTGGGATCGCACCAGCCGCACTGTTGGTATGAATGGTTGAAACGACAAGATGACCGGTGAGCGCGGCCTGGATAGCAATATCCGCGGTTTCCAAATCACGAATTTCACCAACCATCACCACATCCGGGTCTTGGCGTAGAATTGAACGCAGGCCCTGCGCAAAATCATAATGCTTGTCATGCTCCACCTGACTTTGGTTAATCCCTTCCAATTTATATTCGATGGGATCTTCCAAGGTGATGATTTTCACACCTGGCAGATTGAGTTTTTTCAAAATCGCATATAGTGTCGTCGTTTTACCAGAACCAGTCGGACCGGTTGTAATGATCATGCCATTTGGTCGATCGATTTGCCGAGTCAAACGTTCGAGCGCCACCCCGCGTACTCCCAGCTTATCGAATTCGAGCGCGATCGCCGTCGGACGGAGCAAACGCATCACGACTGACTCGCCAAACGCAGTTGGCAAAAAGCTGACACGAATATCAATCTTTTCTTTGGCTAGATAAATTGTGATACGTCCGTCTTGCGGCACATCTTCCACATTTATTTTGACACCCGCCAGCAACTTCAAACGCCCAATCACCTGCTTCCATGACTCACGTGGCAATTTTGCCGCATCCTGCAAAATACCATCTATACGAAAACGTACTTTGACATCTGCCTCTTCCGCTTCCACGTGAATATCTGAGGCTTTCGACTGTAATCCCGCACCAATGATAAGCGTGAGCAAGTCTGTTGTGTTCACACTCGCCACTTTTTTCTGCAAATCCTCAAAACTCGAAATTTCTTTGGCGAATTTTTCTAAATCTTTTTCTTCAATGCGATAACCGTAAATCACTTCTTTCGTTTCTGGTAATGTATCGTAGATTTTTTGCCCCGCGATGATGCTATCTTCTGAAACAAGATACAAAGCGGTATGTGCATGCTGATCTTCACCAAGTTTTTTTACAAACGCATCAACCTCAGCACTCGGCTGATACGTTGCCAAGCGAATTTCGGAACCACTTTGTAAAAAAGCCACCAAATGTAAACTTCTCGATATTTCCCGTGGAACAAGCGCAATCGCTTCCGGCATGATGGCAAAGCCGCGTAAGACCATGTAAGGCAAACCGGTAGCCGCCGCCTTATCTCTGGCAATACCCTCCAGCTCATGCAATTTGATATCCCCCATCTTTTCTTCCAACTCATCTCCTGTCGCTGACGATCCAACTGCAACCCCGCCACTCGCGAGAGGCGGAGCCGTTGCACTTCCAACAGGCGGCTTGCTTTTCAACAAATCTTCTATGGATGGGGCTTTCGGTGGCTTGGGCATATCTGTGTCGTACGGGCGGGGTCACCCCGCCCCTACCGAATCTTAGGATGGATGTAAACTGTGGATCCAATGGATGATGCGATGAAACTTTGCCACCACTCGACCTTCATGAATCCGTCCATGCAATTTATTCCAGGTTGCATAGTAAAAGGTGATGGTGAACATGCCAGCCAAAAGCAAAAGCCCAGTAAAGAAAAACCAACCAAGAGCATACGCAATCCAAAAGAGCGTGACCTGATGCAGGAGGCTTGCCGAGAGCATGAGCACAAGGAGTGGCAAACTAGAAATCGCGAATAAGAGACCCGTAAACAAAAGAATCGCGGCACCCACCGCAAGTAAAACCGCTCCTGTTTCCAGAATAATCACCCACGAACGTCTCCACAGATGAAGCGCTGACTCAAGTGCCTGCTCAAGCGACAAATCATGCAAGACAATTTCATTCAAGGCAAACAAATGCATGGTAGTGAGAAAAATCGAGGCCATTAAAAAAACAATAAAGGCCACAAGATACATGAGGATGTGAGGAAGATTGAGATTTTGCCAAGACAAAAGAACTGGGACGAGTACCAAGAACCGAGCGAACCATAAAAGTCCCAGTGTGATGACATTCAGTCCTGCAATGCGCCACACATGATGCGCGCCAAGCGACAGCGCAGATGATAGAGAGCGTGATTTACCACGTACCCGTTCCCCCACTCCCGCAATCAACGCTCCCTGGGCAATCAATGAACAGACAAGAATCGCCAGCGTGATAAGTCCAAAGAAAACCAAACGCTCAAAATTCATCATGCTATAGAAAAAGGCGGAAAATGAAGAAAGATCCAAAACTGGTAGACGACTGACAATCGCCGAAAGTGAAGCAGTAGAAAAAATCGTGTACGACTCATCCGCCATACGTTTCGTGAAAACCAAAATCGCATCATACATCCCACCGGTCTGCAAAATACCGGCAAACAGCGCGAGCACCCACCACTTCCGCTCATGCCAAGCGATCTGCATAGCTTCCGCCACGACCTCCCGATACAAAGGACGATGATTTTTACGGATCATAAATTTATGACCATAGAATAACATGAAATCAAGAAGCAGGAAACATTTTAGAAGTCGAGTTCATGCTTGTACCCCTCAATAGAAAAAAGAGATCGCGCAAGTTCCGCCCACTGTTCTGGAGCAAGATCCTCTGCTCGTATTTTTGGATTAAAGGGAAAATCTGGTAGGGGCGCGGTTTCCGCGCCCCGGGTCCCTGGACCAGGGCGGGATGACCCCGCCCCTACCAATAATGATTTTAAATTCGACAGGAGAAATTTTCTTGGATGAGCGAATCCTAATTTGGCAATGGCCATTATTTTTTCCGGATCCATTCCCCATTTTTCTATTCGTTCGCGTTGCGACATAGGCACAATCTCTAAAATCGCAGATTCAACTTTGGGTGGAGGATAAAATGCCCCAGCTGGAACACGTTTGACAATACGCGTACGGTGACTGGCAAGCGCAACCATTAAAGAGAGAAGGGATGTTTTGCCATTTTTTGCAATCGCTCTTTCTGCAACCTCTCTTTGAACCAGAACGACAACGATGTCCGGGGGCTTGGGAGTCCATAATGCTTTGCGTAGAGCAAGAGACGTGATGCTATACGGAAGATTGGAGACAAATTTCCACGGACGCTCATCAATCAACTCATGCCAGTGGATGGTCGCCGCATCCCCATGCACTATTCGCCTATTCGCGGAAATGAGAGAAGGTTGATTGGACAAATCATGTTCCAAATAGGCGACCATACGGCGATCCTGTTCGATGGCGGTGACGTCTGCGCCGCAATCAATCAGTGCTTGCGTGAGGACACCAAGACCGGGGCCGATCTCCAACACATGATCTCCTTTTTTAATATTTGCGGTTTCAATAATCGTCTGTAGAACAGATTTATCAATCAAAAAATGCTGGCCCAGCCGCTTATTTGGCCGTGCGCCGAAATCTGACAAAACTTTTTTGATTTCTGTGGGGGTCATTGTTTGACTCCTCCTCTTTTAGAAAGAGGAGGCAGGGAGCAGTTAGTCGTCAGAGCACTCTGAATCTGTTCCAGTACGCCATCTGT
>SICT01000057.1 GCA_009691315.1 Candidatus Uhrbacteria bacterium
TGAGAGCGGGCCAACAGATCCTCCTCCTAATATAAATTCCGACATGTCCCAGAGGGTAGCATAACAACCCTCATTTTTCATCCACAAAATCCCATAACATCTCAAATATCGATTTAAAAATATCAACCATCACCGGCACGGCAATCACCACAGCGAGCGCGGTTAAATCTGGACTTACAATCAGTACTTGGTCCCGAAAAATATCAATGGTGCAACGAAATTTATATCCTTCTGGTAAATAACGAAAATCGCGTAAAAGTGCCTTATCCGTTGGATTCATCAGAGCAGATTCTGAGCTAAGCAACAAACGCGTTTTGATTTTTGCTTTTGCGCGATCATGACGAAACTTCACAAAAAAAGCTTCGTCAATCGATTGCCAGGTTGGTGCACTGCTAATAATTTCATACGACTGTCCCTTATACTCTTTAAGAACGTTTACATAAAATTGTTCAAGTTCTTCCTTCGTTTGAAGAAAACGTAAACCAAACGCCTGTATTTCTGTTTTCTCTATGGATTGCAGGTGAGGGATGAGCTCTGTAAACGCTTCTAATTTCTTTTCAAACAACGTCGCGACTCGATGCGGTTTTTGTGGATAATAGAATCGTTTGCTCTTTTTAAAATACGTGGTGACAAAACCCTTTCGTGTAAGTGAAGAGAGAATGTCATACACGCTCGTACGCTTGATTCCTATCTCTTTCGCCAGGGCGCTAGCCTGTGCTCCACCCAATTTTAACGAAGCGAGATAAGTCGCTGTCTCAAGTTTTGATAATCCGAGATTTTGTAATGTCTGTTCTTGATTCATATGTCGAAAAAATACGACAGTTTATTTCTATAGCAATAATATATAGTAAATAAGCCAAAAAGTCAACTACCATCGCCGAAATATCTAGACAGAAATGAAAAAATAGGCTATACTATTCAATTAATAATTCATTATTCATTCTCTATGTCCAAAAAATATTGGATCGGCATCGCGGTTCTCGTCGTCATCGTTGGTGGATTCTTATTCATTCGAAGTCAGCAAAGTCAAAATCAGCCAATCAAAATCGGTGCGCTCTTCCCTCTCACGGGAGGGCTCGCATCCTATGGCGAGCCAGCACAAAAAATGGCGGTGATTGCGGCAGATAAAATCAATCAGGCGGGTGGAATCAATGGTCGTAAACTTGAATTAGATGTGCAAGATCATGCATGTGATCCAAAAATTGCTTTGTCGACGTTTCAACAGCTAAGCACGGTCAAAGGGATCAGAATCTTTACCTCCGTCGCCTGTAGCGGAACGATTTTATCAATCGCCCCGGTGCTGGAACAAAATCATGCCATGCTTTTAGGTACAATCGTCACGGCTGCGAAGATCAGCGGTGTCTCACCTTATGTTTTTCGCAATTGGGCACAAGATTCGGATGAAGCGAAACTCATGTCAGAGGAAATGTTGAAGGAGGGATCAAAAAAAGTTGGTGTGCTCTATGAAGAAACAGATTATGCCAAGGGATTTGAGGCATCCTTCGAAAAATTCTTAGTGGGATCGACCATCCAGGTCGTACATGAATCTTTTGTTAGTGGCGCAACAGATATGCGCACGCAACTCACCAAATTAAAAAGTGAAAATCTCGATGCCTTGCTCGTCGTCCCACAAACAGTCACTAGTGGCGACGTTATCCTCAAACAAATGAGTGAATTAAAATTCCAACCACGACTCTTTGTGACGGACAACATCTTAAAATCAAAAGACTTGCTTACAAAATATCGTTCTGTGCTGGAAGGCGCGCTCAGCGGCGACTACGTCATGGACCAAGCACCAGGATTGAATGCAGTGCTCACAACCTACAAGACAAAATATGGAAAAGATTGTGCCCCGAGCAACATCTGCGCTGGCGTGTATGACGCGGTTCATTTATTGGCCAAAGCGATTGGAGAAAAAGGTTATGATGCCGTGGCCGTCAGTGACTACCTAAAAACAAATTCTTATTCTGGTGTGAGCGGCACGATCAGCTTTGACCAAAAGAATGACCGCGCAAATACGCATTACACCTTATTCGTTATAAAAAACGGAATAGCGGAAATTCTAAAATAAAAAAGACTCGGCTGTCCATAAACAAAACCCCTCCGCAGGACTACGGAGGGGGTTTTTGTTTGAAATAAAAGGTTATTTCAAAACTGCTTTGCCACCGGCGTCTTCGATCTTTTTCTTGATCTCTTCCGCTTCGGCTTTTGGTGCGCCTTCTTTGATTACTTTTGGAGCGGCGTCGACCATGTCCTTAGCTTCTTTCAAACCAAGACCGGTCACTTCGCGCACCACTTTGATCACGCCGATCTTGTTGGCACCACACTCTGTCAATTCAACATTAAAGGATGATTTCTCTTCTACAGCGGCGGCACCTGGAGCGGCCACGGCAACCGCGGCGGCGGCAGAGACACCAAATACCTGTTCACAGACTTTGACCAATTCAGCCATGTCCATGACGCTCAACGCTTTGATCTGGTCGATAATGCCGGCAAATTTTGCTGGCACCTCAACACTCTTTATTTCGTCAGACATAATAATAGGATTTTAAAATTAGGAACTCACGGTCATTTTCTCTTGATGGGCGTTCAACGCTCGAACAAACGCGGCTGTTGGACCATTGAAGACCGAGAGAAGTTGACCGATCAACTGATCGCGGCTTGGCAATTTTGACAGGGCAATCACAAAGGCTTGATCCACAAATTTCCCTTCAAACAATCCACCTATTAATTTAATCGGCGCGTCTTTTCCAGCATCGCCAATCAATTTTGCCGGCGCCATCTCATCTTCCATGGCGAACGCGGCACCAAGCATGCCTGGCAATGACTTGAAGTTCAGATCAAAGCCCGCTTGTTTGGCCGCAATGTTAAGCAAGGTTTTCTTGGCCACGATGTATTCGACATTCGAAGCATGCATTTGTTTGCGCAAGGCAGACAATTTTTGTACGGTCATACCCTGATAATCGGTAAACATAGCTGACTTGCCGGCTTTAAAAGCTTTCGTCAGTTGTTCAATCGTTTCATTTTTTTGTGCACGTGTTTTGGACATAGAATATCTTTCTAGTATCGACCTTTTTGAGCCTCATCAATCTACGAAACCAAAGGCTTCGAATTGAATGACTTGGCGAAATCCGCCTTTGGCGGAAGATTTAAAAACCCACAGCTGTCCTGTGGGCTTTGAACATGAAAAATTCACGTTGATAGGCTCCTCGGCAGGCTTGCCACGTGATCACAAAGTGATTTTACGTGGGTGATTAAGGTTCGTTGATCGAACCACCTGCTGTCTCAGGACTGATGGATTTGTCGCAAGATTAATCAATAATACAGAATCTGTCAAGAAATGGTCGTCCCAATAAAAGATTGGCCATCTAAAATACGTTGTAAGTTTTTCAGGTCATGGCCCTTAGCTACAATGACTTTCATTTCGAGACGCTCAGCCAAAATCGAGGCAATGGGATCGAATGGCGCATTTGAGCCAGGCGACCATTTCTTTCCAATCAATTTCCGAAAATTTTTCCAAGAAATGTTATCAATCGGTTTAGCGTGTTTTGATTTTGAAGGATCCTGGTCGTGTACTTGTGTGATATTACTTAAATTGACGACGGTCGTTGCGTTATAGAGTTGTGCAAAACGAACGGCCACATAATCCGTCGACCAGCCTGGCTTCCAACCAGCAGCGATCAACACCCCTTCTTTCCACGAACTTTTGCGTGTCGGATCTTTCAACATCTTCGGATGCGCAATCGAACGAAACACGGTACGCAAAAGATGACCGTTGAGACGCGTCGCATGAATCCCCAACCAATCCATATCATCATGTGTGACAGGGCTCACATCTCGAGCCGCATGCATGTAGGCGCGGGCTGTAGAACCTCCGCCGACGATCAAAATAAAACGCTGACCTCTCTTCACTTCACGCAAAATAATTTTTTGAAACGATTTTAAAAACTCGATATCAATCCCGTGTGCAGGAACAACCAATGATCCACCAAGAGAAATGACAACGAGATTTTTATTCATGTGAAGATTCTTTCTTGAGCAGACTATTGGTTAACCAAGAGATGATCCAGAATACGAGACCTCCCCAAAACGCGGCACCAAACCCTTGAACCGTAAATCCGGGGACAAATGATGAGGCCAGCCAAAACATGAGCGCATTGATAATCAAGGTGAATAAGCCAAGCGTGAGAATGGTGATCGGGAGAGTAAGCAATTCAAGAATCGGACGGATGAGGGCATTCACGAGACCGAGAACAATTGCGGCGAGAAATGCATGCGGAAAATCTTTCACCATAACCCCGGGAATCAGGTAGGTGACGGCAAGAACAGCGAGCGCGTTGAGAAATAGACGAAGAAGGAGAAGCATAAGTAAAGATCAAGGATTTAAATTATTCATGTTTCATTTTAATTTCTTTAATTTTGTTTTCTGCCGCCTGGAGATGTCCTTTTAATTCTGTAGCCAGCGCCATGGCACGCTCAAATTTGGTCAGCCCCTGGGTCAGATCCGCTTCCCCCTGTTCAAACCAAGCCGCGATCGTCTCGAGCTCAGCAAACGCCTTTCCAAAATCCAGGTCACTTTTCTTTTTTGGCATACAGGGATTGTATCAAAGTCTCTGCCGTTCCGTCTCGCATGGCAATGGTGAGCGTATCTTGAGGTCGAAGACCTTTGAGTGCGGTACGCACCTGCCCCGTTCCATCAGAAATGATGGCATAACCGCGTTGCACAACCGATCGAGGATCAAATGATTGAAAAAGACGCGTGAGCGAGGCTCGGCGATCTTCTAAGCCCTTGATCCAACGCAGAGCGACATCGATCGAATTCGCGATTGTTTCACGCCACTGATCCACACGAAATTCCAGAGCCTCAGAAATTCCACGTTCAAGCGTGGCCAATTCGTAAAGAACATCTTGTCGATCCGAAACCAAACGCCGGGCGCAATCGGTTGGCGTAGACGCCCGGACATCTGCTACCTCTTCCGCAAACGTCAGATCACGTTCATGACCAATACCCACAAGTGTCGGAATTTTTGATCCATACAACGCACGTACCACTCGCTCATCATTAAACGCCATAAGCTCTTCAAGCGATCCACCGCCACGGGTCAACACAAGAGCATCGTAGGGGCGCAATTCATTGCGCCCGGGTCCCTTGGGCCCAGCGACCATGGGATCCGGGACCAGGGCGTGATCAATCACGCCCCTACCAGCCCATTCGATCGCTCTCACAATTTGTCCCGGAGCGTTCTCTCCTTGCACCAATACATGATATAAATCAATTTCTAATCCTCGCCAGCGTTCATTCAAAATACGAATGAAATCTCCATAGGCCGCGCTTTCGCGTGAGGCGATGAGAGCGATACGCATAGGAAATCGTGGAAGCTGGCGTTTGCGAGATGAGTCAAACAATCCTTCTTGTTCCAATCTCTGACGCAGAAGCGCCAGGGCTTTCCGCAGTCCTCCTTCACCGGCAATCTCAATGCGTTCCGCGCTCAAAGAAAATTTTCCATACTTCGGATAAACGCGCGGCAGACCAAATACACGAACCCGCATCCCATCTTCAATCGGAGGTCCCTGCATTTTCCATACCGGTAAAAAAATATTAACCAACCCATCTGCATCTTTCAAATCAAAACTGACCCACTGGCCTTGTGATAAACGATAACCAAACACCTCCCCTTCAATGGCCACTTCTTGCGCATCCCAAATCGCCTTGAACGTTTCATTCACATAGGCAAGAAAGCCGCTCACGCTCATGATTTGCATGGAAAGAGTATACCTCGTATCCTAAAAGAGAATCTATGCCTGAAAAATTTGGCGTGTGGAAAGCCGCACTTATCGCTGGAGCTCTCGCTGGAGCACCTGACCTAGCCGAAGCTCGTCCAAGAAAACCAGCGAGCGAGGTTAGACCACGTGTTCCTCAAATCAAAGAATGGTCACTTGATGATCCAGAATTCTCTCGTCCATTTCCGCATGGAGAATTATCCCAAAAAGAACGTCTCAAACGAACTGAGACACTCAAACATGGTGAGATCATTCTGCATGATGTTGGTCTAACTTTCTATCGAGTTGCAGAAGGAGATACGCGTACGAGAATTATTCAAAAATTGAACCGTTATCCGAAATATCGATATTTGCAAACACAAACCCAAAAAATAAAATCCTTTAATATCCCGGATTCAGAACTCCAGGTTGGTATGTGGATTCCAATCCCTCTGCCAGAGTATAAACGTGAATTATCTGATCAAGCCTTTGCCAAGTTTGCTGATCAGGCTGTTTCGGCCTTGCAAGTACATCCACACTATGCTCAAACCGTGCGCGCCATCATCCAAAAAACAGGAAGACGTGAACTCGTTGCTGGTATGCTGGCGGTCGCTAAACAAGAATCAGGCGGACTGCCGATCGGACAATTTGAACTGCATCGTTGGGAACCCAGACACAATACTTTTTCTTTTTCCTTGTTTCATGTCCTGATGACAGGTCCTGGTCTCACGGCGCGTCAAAAATTGAATATGACCGAAGGCCAGCTCTACCATCCTCGAAATGCGGCTCAATTATTTTTAGCATTTTTGGCCGAAAAGTGCGCAGATAGCAAACGCGAACCGCAAGATTTTTTTCCTCTTGCGGGAAACAACCTCGTTCCTTTTGCCGAATTCTACAATGGTTCCGCCTGGAAAACGTTTAATCCTGGTTACGTTAAACATTTACAACGCTATCATGACGAAGCTTGGAACTTGCTTCATCCTCCTAAACCAAAAAAACCTCATCATCGGCGACACCCACGCCATCACCGTTGACTAAAAATCACCAAATTTTTATTCTCCGCACCCCTTGCTCATTCAGATTCATTTTGATATTCTCTCGGGAACTCACAAAGTCAATCATGCCGAGGTAGCTCAGTGGTAGAGCGAAGGACTGAAAATCCTTGCGTCGTGAGTTCAATTCTCACCCTCGGCACCAAAAACATCCCGCAGAATTGCGGGATGTTTTTATATCAAAAAGATCGACGGAGGTATTCGGTCCTAGAATATAGTGGGATCTGTCATGCATCCGTTGGGAACATGACCACCGCTTTGTATGACGTAAGAACCAGAAGATCCAGTTATTCAATCATTCAAATCGGTTTTGGATCGCCGAGATCTGTGCGGCCTCACCACAGTGAAGCGCGCTTAGATCTGCAGAACCGAATTTTAGCCCGAATCCTCACGCCGACCTTACCTTCAATAATGAAACATGGAAGGTGAAACGTCAAACAAATTTTTCAAAACAAAGAAACAATAATCCACACAATC
>SICT01000058.1 GCA_009691315.1 Candidatus Uhrbacteria bacterium
ATAATCCCTAAGTCAAACGTGGCCGTAGTTTAAGGGAAGGCGGCAAGGGTGTCAAGAGACTAGACGAAGCCACACAACCCTGCTAAATACAAGGGACAAACAGGAGGAAATCACGTGCCTAACCTCGAACCTCTGACAATCGATAAGTGGGCGAAAAAGTGGCAACAGGAACCGGTCATGGGACCAATCCTACGCCAGATTATCGACGCCACAAACGGCCTCACGAAACCAGGTGAGATCAAGCTCTCTATCTCTCTCGCCTTGAGCTTTTGCTCTCTGGTGAAACACGGCGCTCCAGATCCCTTCACCGCGGACATCTGGAGGATCGAGTCAATGCTGGGATCAGTCCTGACCGACGATCCCAATGAAGTGAGAGAGCGTCTGCGCAAAGATCGAGGACTCAAAGTCACACTACTGTTCGTCTCAATGACCATCCTCATCGAACTCGAACACGCCGCGTAACTTCTTCCCTTCCCCGCGATCACTTCAACGGGAATTTTTTTATAAAAAACATATAATCTATAGAACACGATCGTGATTTATAGATTAAGGTATTCATAAAAAAATAAAAAACAAACGCTGGTTAAGCGTCCGTTTTTCATTGTTCATTATCTCTCATTCCTGACTCGTGCCTGAAATAATGTTCTTCGCATTTGCCGGGGGCATGCCCACAACTTTGGCAAATTCGTGACGTTCAATCGTTTCGTGTTTCATCAGATGATCCGCTATTCTTTGCATGGCGTCTTTATGTTCGTTGATGAACTTTGTTGCAGCGACAAGCCCGTGATTGATCAAGGCATCAACTTCTTGATCGATCTTCTCCGCACGTGATTCGGAGTAATCGCGACTCTCCGTAATCTCGCGTCCCAAAAAAATCATATCTGCACGTTCACCATACACACGCGGACCCATCACATCAGACATCCCCCATTGCGTCACCATACTTTTGGCAAGTTTTGTCGCTTGTTGCATGTCGTTTGAAGCACCGGTCGTCACCTGTCCAAAGAAAATTTTCTCTGCAGCATAGCCACCCAACATCACGGCAAGATCTTCCGTATATTCTTCCTTGTTACGCATGTGTTTATCCTCCATCGGTAATCTGATGGTATAGCCAGCCGCACGTCCACGACTGATGATCGAAACTTTCTGTACCGGATCCATATGTGGCTCAAGATGCGCAACAAGAGCATGTCCACCTTCGTGAAAGGCGGTGATCTTCCGTTCTTCTTCGTTCATCAAATGACTGCGGCGCTCTGGTCCAAGCATGACTTTTTCAATCGACTCAATCAGATCTGTCATACGAACATCCGTCTGATTGCGACGCGCCGCAAGAATTGCTCCTTCATTCATCAAATTGCCAAGATCCGCTCCGGAAAATCCAGGGGTCCGTTCTGCCAACTGACGAATACTGACATCTTTTGCCAACGGTTTATTTTTTGCGTGAATCTGCAAAATCGCTTCACGATCGTTGATGTCTGGAAGATCGAGCATGACGCGACGATCAAAACGGCCAGGACGGAGGAGCGCCGGATCCAACACATCTGGACGATTCGTGGCCGCAATCACAATCACGCCTAAATTTGGTTCAAATCCATCCATCTCAACCAAAATTTGATTGAGGGTTTGTTCGCGTTCATCATGTGATCCACCAAGACCTGCTCCGCGTTGACGACCGACCGCATCAATCTCATCAATAAACACGATGCACGGCGCATTCTTTTTTGCCTTGGCAAATAAATCACGCACCCGCGACGCGCCAACTCCCACAAACATCTCGACGAATTCTGAACCGCTCATGTGGAAAAATGGCACATCCGCTTCTCCCGCAACGGCCCGCGCAAGCAATGTCTTTCCTGTTCCCGGCGCACCCATCAAAAGCACTCCGCGTGGAATCTTGGCGCCGAGTTTAACAAATTTATCTGGACTCTTTAAAAACTCAACGACTTCTTCTAATTCTTGTTTCGCTTCTTTGTCACCCGCCACATCGGCAAACGTAATTTTATCTTTTTTCCCCTTGTCTGTTTCTCGTGCCGTGGACTGACCAAACGACATGGCTCGATTATTTTGACCCTGCACCTGACGAAAAAAGAAGAACATGAGACCAAAAATAAGAAGAAACGGGATCACGGTCGGCAAAACGGCTCCGGCCCAATATCCAATCCCCGTGGCTTGTTTGACCGTTGTCTTAATCCCACGCGCCTTCTCCGGATCCACACCGTAATTTTTAAGCAAGCTCGACAACGATTCAGATGATTCTTTCGCTACCACCACCTGCGAATCATCGGTCAACGTCACTTTTAATTTTTGATCTTCGATCACGATTTCTTTTACCTTCCCCGCTTGCACATGAGACACAAAGGTCCCGACATCAAGCGTCTTTGGCTCACTTAAATTCACCAAAGAAAGGGCTCCTCCAACCAGGAAGATAATCGCACCGACCAATAAAATATTTCGCCAAGTTGGGCTCATAGAAGAAGATGATGATCAAACTTTCGCCTCTTCTTCTTTCAGTTTACGCAGAGACAATCCCAAACGATGATTTTCCGGATCAATGGAGATAATACGGAATTCAAACTCATCACCAATGCGCGCCACTTCATTCACATCTTTCACTGGTTTTGCCGCCAGCTCACTGATGTGCGCCAAACCATGAATATCCGGGTCAAGCTCGACGAACAAACCGAACGGATTAATCTTGAGCACCCGACCTTTGACCCATTGATTCACATTGTATTTTGCGGCCACACTCTTCCATGGATCATCTACTAATTTTTTCATGGACAGAAAAATCTTTGATCCTTCAATGTTGATGATTTCGGCTCGCACATGATCTCCCACTTTGAGCACGTCTCGTGGATGATCAATGCGCTGCCAAGCAATTTCAGAAATATGCACCAACCCTTCCAAATTCTCATCAAATCGCACAAACGCACCGAAGTCAGTCACGGCGGTCACGTCTCCCTCCACATGATCCCCCAACTTATATTTAATCAGCACGGATTCCTGTTTGGTTTCCCACACTGCCTTTTCTGATACGACAATCTTTTCCTCTTCTTCATTCACATCCAAAATTTTTACATCCATGGTTGTGCCCACAAGCGTTTTCAACTTCTCATGAATCTTGGCTTTTTCTCCGCCAGCCACCCGCGGATAATTATTCGGCGACAACTGAGACACCGGGATAAATGCCGGCACATTTTCGACGCGTGTAATGAGACCACCCTTATTCGCATCTAAAATTTTAACCGGCAAAACAACTCCTTGGGTAAATAACTCACGAATTTTATCCCAAGAACGCTTGCGGCCAGCACCTTTCAGGGACAACTCCAATTCCCCAAATTCATTATCCAGTTCAATCACCGTTGCCTCAATTTCATCCCCCAAACGCAAATCAACATTTTTATCGAGTTCTGGCCCACGGATCACGCCAATCGCCAGTCCTCCGAGATCCGCTCGGACTTCATTCCGACCAACCGCAATCACCACTCCTTTCACGACATCTCCCACATTTGGAAAATGCGTATAGGAATCTTGGGTGAGCAACAAAGCGATCTGAGACATCGGTTCTGCGTTGGTTTTTAATTGAGTTTTAGTCACAAATAATCTGAGTGATAAACCCTTCCGTAGAAGAGTCGAACCGCTGTGCATCAAACGTGCCAGTCCGATTCAATCATTAAGTAAAGTATATGGAGGGTATCGAAAGATGGGGGTGGCGTCAAGCCCTTGTAGAAACACGGAATTTGTCCTATCTTATATCTAATATGACAAAAACTAATCACTCCATTCTTCTCCTCGTAATCATCGTCGCCATCGCTGGATTTGGTGCTTGGTTTTGGTCCCTGGGAAACGTCAAAGCAGTGGATAACATTCCCACATCGCGTCTCTTGGTGACCCAGGAAATTGTCGAACTTAAACGTCAGGGCCAAACAGATTGGAAAACCGTTTCCGGCGAAATACAAATTAAAGCCGGCGATGAAGTTAAAACCAATGCCCAAGGCCGTGCAGAAATCCACTGGGGCGAGCGCGGGATCACCCGTATTGATCCGGACACGGATGTCATTATTGAGTCCGCGCCTGATCAAGATCATTACATAACCAATGTTTCTATTGTTCTGCGCCTACAATCGGGCCGCGTATGGTCGCGGATGTTAAAGCTGCTTGATCTTGAAAGCGAAGTCAGCGTGCACACGGACGATGTAGTGGCGACTGTCCGTGGGACCGCCTTTGGCGTACGTCGGGGATTAAATGGAACAGAAGTCTTAGTCACAGAATCAAAAGTTGCTGTGCGCGGCGCAAATGAAACACAAGGAAATGAAAAAATCGTCAGCAAAGGACAATTGGGCGCATTCAACAAAACGGCAGTGGCCGTGCAAGCGCACATGCGCGAACTGACGGCGCAAGACACATGGGCGAATGACAATGACCAAGCCGATCATCAATATGATGAAGAGTTAAAAACGCGCATGCGCAAACGCTTGCAAGATACGGAACGAACCGGAGCCCGTTCAAGTTTACTTGCCCGCGCCTCAGAGCGTTTGCACTTAAAACTCGCCGGGGAAAATGATTTACCTCTCTTAGAAGGCGGCTACATCCGTGAACATCTAGCAAATCCAGATACCTTGGGAGAAACCTGGGATCAAGATTTATCCGCATTGAATCGTCTGCAGGGACGCCATCGCGAACAAGTGCTAGCCGACATTGAAGCACGGCTCTTCATCGATGGAACATTAAAACCAGACACACAGGAAAAAATGCATGAACTGCGTCGGCAGACTCTACGCGAGCATGTCCGACCTGAACTGGAGGAGCGAGATATACAACCCGCACAACCTGAGCCTCCACTGACCGAAAATCCAACACCTCCGCTACCAGAAAATCTTACGCGTCCAACAGAACCTCTGACCCCTCCAATCAAACTACCACTCAATCCTCCTCCAACCATTACGAATCTGACACCTATCGCTCCGATCGCGCCGGAATTCGTATTCATAACAAATCCGTCTGTTGGTTTACCGGATACGGCGATGAATCTTGCTATCTTCGCGGTATTTCCCGACCGACGAGTGAATATCACAGATCATGTCATTTTCGCTCTTGTCGACCCAACAGATGGGATCATCAGTGGACACACCTTTACGCCTACGGTCTCCGGACAACTCCCCATTAAAGTGACTGGCAAAACACCTGACGGCCACATCATCACAAAAACCTTCTTCGTGAATGTCGGCGTAACAACAGAAACCGCTTCGACAACCAGCCCCACCATCAACGCGCGATAATAATGATATAATCGGTTTGGATGACTCATAGATTTGAAGCGCCAAACCAAGAACAGCAATCCAGCGGGTTGTTGTCTTTGGAATTACCCGCGCTTCCGCATCTTTCTCCGAATGATCTGCAAGCCGGCACTGCCGCGTTCCTAGCCGACTTTGCTTTGATCGTAGATGACGCTATGCGCCATGGTCATTTTGATGAGGCAACACAACAAAAAATCACGCGAGCGGAAACACTGATTGGTCAAAGCTTGGAAGCATTGGTTGATCTGTCCTCTGAAGCTCAAGCGCCGAAAGAACTCGCCACGCTCTCACTCGAAGATCTGCCGGAAAATGTGTATCGAGCGCTTGTTTTTCTATGCAAACATATCCCAGAAGTTCGCATACAAGTGCTAGAAGACCCACATCATCGCTTGGGCGGTGATCATCCAGCAGATTACAACTTGCTTTATGTCGCTTTCCGTCGCGCGCTGGATGCAAAACCAAAAAATGGGAAAGATCTACAGCGAGCCGCTTTGCGCAAAGAACGTTTAATTGCTTTGGTGAAGCTGGAAGAAATTTCAAAGAATGAAATTGATCGCCATGTCCCCTATCCGGTCGAGCTGGAGCGCGTGAGTCGAGAAGATATTCGTCGCGGCGCTGTTGAATTGCACAAAAAAATTTCTGATGAAGAACCAGGACTTCCGCTAGAATTAAAAAGTGATGCCGTCCGCGTTCTCTCTTTTCTAGAAGCTGTCTTTGATCCAGACGCTATGACCAGACGCGCTCATGACGAACGTGAGCTCCAAGAACTTCTCGCCTGTGCGCGAGCCATTCAAGATCCAGACAAATTAAATTTCGATGCATTTCCGCCAAAACTGTTTGAATCAGTCCTCAAATTAAAAATGGCAGATGTGAATTTGAATTTGGCCTTCATGGGACATGATTTCGCTGTCGTACAGTCGCAAGTGATCGCCAGGCGGGATGAACGCAAGGCCATCGATCAACCCCTCCCATTCAACCCATTTAATCTCGCGGCAGTGGCGGTGAAAAAACATGAACAGGAAGGTGGGACAAGCCTTGAAGAACTCTATCGCTACGATGAATTCACCAAATTGCAAGCGACGCACCGCTCCTCGATCGAAATCATGAGTGCAGATGCGGGAGCGAGGATTGTCAGTCCTGTACAAGGAGATAAACCATGGCACGCACGAGCGTTGACATTCACGCGAAGACTTCTGACAGTACCAATCAGTGAAATTCCAGATCTATTTTCTGATGACCGTGCCAGAGTTCGTCGAGAACGGGATGAACAGATGATTGCGGAGTGGAATGAACTGGCGGAAACGACCGAGCCGGATTTTTTGAAAGTTGCGGATAGAATGATCCAGGCGTGTAAGCTGATGAGGGAAAATAAAACAATGAAAAGAGTGGATATTTTGAAAAAGTTCCGTGACAAGATGATTGATTATTTTCGTCAGGTCGATCCTGAACTTCAACGGATGACGCCTGATCCGACTTCTCCGTATGAAAATGATCTGAAAGAGTTTGTAGAGCTTATTAAAGATGTAAAAAAGTTATGGGAAAACCGTTATTATTATCCGGATCATTTGGAGTCGGTGGTGGAAAAAGAAAATTATAAATTAGTAGAGACGATCGAGGTTGGCGGGCCGATAAAATCTCTCCAAATAACTCCACTTGATCAAATGTTGGTACACACAAACGAACGTCTTGTGTTCTATGCAGAAAAATCGAACAGGGGTTCTGATGTGAGTTGGAATGGATTCCTCTATCACCGAGCTCAACTCACGCCTGATGGCAATCTGTATGTATTTAATCCGAGATACGACGGCCAAGTCAGTATGCTAAGGGCGTATAATACTTCGAGCATGGAGGGAATTTGGTCACATGGAAAATTCATAGATGGACTACCTAATTCTCTGAAGGTCTTCATCAATAGATTCAAAGATACAGATACGACGTATTTCTCCAACGGTCGATCGTGTC
>SICT01000002.1 GCA_009691315.1 Candidatus Uhrbacteria bacterium
GGAGAATCGATTATGTTAAAGAGCTCAATCAAGAGCAGCTGCGTGTTGTGTTGGAAGGAGATGATGCGTGTTTGGTGTTGGCGGGCGCGGGGTCGGGGAAAACGCGGACGCTCACGTATCGGGTGGCGTATCTTTTAGAACAGGGGGTTGATCCGGCGTCGATTTTGCTTTTGACATTTACGAATAAAGCAGCCAAAGAAATGTTGATGCGGGTTGAATCATTGGTCGGTCAGATGGGTCGTGGGATCACTGGTGGAACGTTTCATTCGGTGGCGAGCCGTATGCTCCGCGTATTTGCAAATCGGTTGGATTATCATTCTCAATTCTCCATCCTCGATTCGGAAGACTCCCGCGATCTCATCAAGGCAGTGATGAAAGATTTGTCGATTGATCCGAAAGCGCGGCGTTTTCCATCGGCTTCGGTGGTACTTGATATTATTTCTTTTGCACGCAATACGCAGACCTCGATTGAAGCTTCGCTTGAAATCAAACACCCAAATTTTTATGCTTTTTCTGGAGATATCGAAGAGATTGCCCGGCAATATCAGTTACGAAAAAAATCTTCGCAAGCCATGGACTTTGATGATTTGCTAACCAATCTCGCGTTGCTTCAAACAGATCCGCAAGTGGGTGAGATGTTGGCCGGACGTTTTCAGTATGTGTTGGTTGATGAATATCAAGATACGAATGCGATGCAAGCGAAACTCGTAAAGGGATTTGCGCGCGTGCATGAAAATATTTTAGTGGTGGGTGATGATGCACAATCTATTTATGCGTTTCGTGGAGCTGATGTAAAAAACATTTTGCGTTTTCCAGATGAATGGCCTGATTCAAAAATGTTTAAGCTCGTCACGAACTATCGTTCCACGCCGCAGATTCTGGAGTTAGCGAATGAGTCACTTAAAAATAATCAACAGCAATTTGAAAAGGAGCTCGTGGGCGTGCGATCAAAAGGGGACAAGCCGCATTTGGTGCCATGTGCGTCAGCCGGTCAGGAAGCACAATATGTCGCCGAGCAAATTTTGATGTTGCGACAAGAGGGAACCTCACTTCGTAATATCGCGGTGTTGTTTCGATCAAGCGCGCATTCGCAAGCACTTGAATTTGAATTGATGAAACGTGATTTGCCATACGAATATCGCGGCGGACAAAAGTTTTTTGAACGCGCGCATATTAAGGATGTGCTGGCGTTTTTGCGCGTCGCGAATAATGTGCGTGATGAAGTCGCTTGGCTTAGGGTTTTGGGTTTGCAATCAGGAATTGGGGCCGCAACAGCGAGCGCGCTTGCGAATCAACTCAAAGAATATGTGGAGTTTGATCAGGTGATGAAAGTTGGTATGCTCCCCGCGCTCTCTACACGTGCGCAAACCGGTTGGCAAGGCTTTTTAATGATCGCAGAACGTATGCAAGTATTGGGATCAGCTCCTGCGATGATGATCCGCGGGATATGCAAGTCACCGTATCAAGATTATTTGGAGCGTGAATATCCAAACTGGCGAGATCGTTTGGAAGATTTGGAACAGTTGGCATTATTTGCGGAAAATTACACCGAGCTCACACCATTTCTCTCAGACATTTCTTTATACGATGAAGTGGCGGCGAAACGCGAGGAGGCAGAGGCGCAAAAAGATCCGCCAGCTGGCGGAGAGCGGCTGATTCTGTCGACGATCCATCAAGCAAAAGGTTTGGAGTGGGATAGCGTGTTCATTATTCATCTGGCTGATAACGCTTTTCCGAATCGTCGAGCGCTTGCTGAAGAGGATGGCTTAGAAGAAGAACGACGTTTGTTTTATGTAGCGGTCACGCGCGCCCGTCGGAAACTGTTTCTGACCTATCCGCTGACCTTTGGCTATGACTCACTCATGTTCAATCAGCCTAGCACCTTTATCGACGAAGTTTCACCAAGGTTATTTGATCGGGTTGAATTGCGATCGAGTGGTTTGCAACGTTTAAAATCATCAACGGTTTGGAGAACATTAGAGGATGAAGGATTTGAAGAGCCGGGAATAGATATTAATGAATTATGAGCTGTGATTTAAAAATTGAGGTAGTTTAAATGATAGGGAAAAAGCATCAACGGTTTCAATAAAAAGTTGTTTTAAGGTTTCCATTTCGAACAGTGTTTCTGTGCCGACGGCAATACGGACGAAAGGTGATCCGTCTCGAGACTCTGCATAACGAGCTGAAAGATAGGCGCGGGTGGTATCAAATCCAAAACTCGTTCCCGCGTTTAAATCCACGTTTTTCTTTTTTGCCTTTGACAGCAACAGCGCTAGAAAAGCGTCATAGACCAATACATGGCGAAAACCAAATTTGAAGGCAATGGTAAAAAACGCTCCATGGAAAGGGTGGCTTTTTGTCCAAGCATAGGCAGGATGGGAGGCCAGGCCTGGATATAGGATGTTTGCAATAGGCGTCCAGGTGAGGCCACGCACGTGTTCTTCAAGGGCTTGTGAGAGTATTTGGGCGTTGCGTTCAAAGCGTGTGAAGCGCTGTTCCAATTTTTTGCGGTTAGGTTTGGGGAGTGTAAGGGCAGAGGTATGGGCAATATTCGTTCCAAGATGCATGCGAGCATACCACATTTTTCTCGCGGTACTGCCTTGAGCAAGAATCATTCCTCCGGTGATTTGATCAAAACCAAATTGATGGAATTTGACCAAACTTTCAATTCTGATCAGGTGGATGTGTGAGAGTGTGGGAAGATAAGAAAGGGGTTGCAAAGTCGAAGAGAGGGGGGTGTTATCCAGTACGAGATACATTTTTTCTTTGATGTTCTGAGCCAGAGCTTGGATAAGGGTTGTGATATCAGGAACGGGAATCAAGGGTGTATTGCACAGCGTATCTAGAAAAAGAATCTTTGGATGATATTTTGCTACGTTATCTAGAATGGCGCTTGTATCCATTTCATTAAACCAAGTAATTTTTCCCCCAAAGAGTTGTCTCAGCACATATTTGTTTTGAAAGTAAGAATTTTCTCCAACCATAATTTTATCTTCGGGCCCGCATTCGGGGAGGAGGGCAGTGGCGACGGTTGTCATAGCGGACATACCGCTTGATGTCAGAAGGCCTTGCACCGGGAGACCAAAAACAGCATCATGATATTCCTGCACAAACTGTTTTTGATACCAACTGGCTTCTGCGTGCAGGTCACGTTTATAGTCATTCTCACCGCTGTGAATGATTCCGGTTTCACGTCCAGCCTGTGAGAGAAAGGAGGAATCAGATGAGGGTGATTGCCAATCCGTTGAGGTCATTAATCCGGCGCCTGTAGAAAAGAGGCTTCGAAGCTGTCTCAAGATATTTTTTTTTAACACAAGGAGAGCATCGAAGTGCTGTCTTGTCTTGTTTTGTTCACAGGTCGTGATGGCTTCCGTGAGTTGATGGATGAGAGAATGATATCTTTGAGAAGTCGTTTCAAAATCAGCGAGGAGCTCGCGTCGCGCTTCTTCGGGAAGGATATTTTCTTGTTTTTCAATTTGAGATTTTATTTTTTCAAAGTGCTCAAGCTGTGAGGTGGCAAGAAAAATAAACATATCAAAATCTTGAACAAGATCTTGAAGTGATTGATGGAATAGAGGACCCTGCTCACTCATAGGATAGGAGATAGCGAGATCATATATTGTCTGATAGCATACGTCCATGTCTTTTTTTGGATCTCTTGCTGTCTCCAAAAATCCAATTAAACTCGTAGAATTGGATCTTGGTCCGCGAAAAATTCAGATACCAGTTTTTGATCTCCAAGGGAAGAATGGGGATGGAAAAACTCTCTTGATCACTGCTGGAATGGATGGAGACGAATACGCTGGCATGGAGGCGGCCTACCAATTCATTGAGCAGTTCAAGATGGGAGACTTTTGCGGACGCCTGATTATCATTCCCTGTTTTAATATTCCGGGGTTCGAAGCGGAGGAAAGTTTTAACCCACTGGATATGCGTCACCCAAGAGATACTTTTCCGGGAACGGCACAGGGCAAACCCACGGAGAGATTAATCTATTGGCTGATGAATGGGTATGCATCATCAGCCCACATCTGGTGTGATCTGCATGGAGGAGGTGGTACTGAAAGACTTCGTCCTTTTCTATGGATGTTTGAGACAGGTGAACCATCCATTCAACTCTTGGCAAAACAAATCATGGCTTCTCTTTCTGCTAACACAATTGTTTCGGATAAAGTTTCTCGATGGTCTAAGGCCGTGCCGCTCGCGCGTCGAGGCTGTTTGTATTTTATGGCTGAATCAGGCGATCGCAGATGTGCTGACGATGGCGCGGTTCAACATGTCAAATGGATGCACAGTGTTATGAGCCTCCTTCATATGATCTCGCCGACACTGACAGATCAAGCTCAGCCTTCGATTGTTTTAAAAAATTTGCATTTTTTGAGAGCTGATTTTGATGGCTTTTGGAGACCGCTTCAGGATATGCCAGTTCAGATAGGCAGACACGATATCATTGGGATGAGGATGAAGATCCAAAAAGGAGTCTGGAACGAGGTTCGGATATCTCATGCAGGTCAAATTTTATACTGGAAAGAAACTCATCGGATGAAGCGGGGAGAGATCTTGGCCGCGATCGGCTATTAACAATCTGTTATGAGCTGGCTTTATGAGCGCCAACGATTCACATCGGAAAAAAATGGCACGATTGTCTGTACACGTGAGCTTGGTCGTTGGAGTGTGATCGTGGAGGGATATGTGGAGAGTGCGCCTTACATGAGGCATTTGTGGTGCCGCGCCTTGCAACGCGTGCCAAAAGAAGCGTGTATAAAAAAAATTTTAATTTTAGGTTTTGGCGCCGGAGGAAATATCGTTCAGTTGCATCGTCGTTATCCAGGGTGCCAGATCACAGCCATCGAATGGGATCCTGTGATGATCAAGATTGCAGATCAACTCAAGATGTACCCGCGGGAATGGCACCCGCAGATTCTCTTAGATGATGTAGAACAGGCCGTGAAAACTTTGCAAGAAAAATTTGACCTTATTCTTTTTGATATTTACACGGCAAATCGGATCCTGCCATCTGCAGGCACCTCGAGATTCGTATCTGACACGGCGCGTTTACTTGAGCCGGATGGATATCTGCTATTTAACGCGAACGTTGTGACAGGGCCATCTGTTTTAGAATCGATTGGCCATGATTTGTGTGAACATGAGCGTTGGCGTTATCGTTGGAATACGATTGCCCTCTTCCGCCATTTTGGTCGTGGAATGATAGGCGAATCGTTACCGTCAAGTTACACACCTTATCGATCCGTGCAGACATATCTTGCGCGTGATGGTGCAGGACAGAAAAATCGTTGGGTTATTGGGGATGAGCCTCAGAGAGGAGTTCGTTGGAAGCATGGACCTTTATGGTTTGAAGCGTATCACGGAGATCGAGACCCGATCATCAAACCATTTTTACATTGGCGGATGATTATTTGGCAACCGTTTGTTCGGCTTGATCAGCCTAAGGGCTGGCATCGTTCTTGGGTACAGATGAATCCGCATCTGACCGGTTTTGCGGAGATCAAGCACCCGGATGCTTATTGGAAATCTTGGACGGATCATGCTCAACGCCATCGTAAACGCTGGCTCAAGCAAACGGATTTTACGCTGGAGGAGGTCGATCTGGAAATATTTATCAGTGCATACAAACACAGTCCAAAACTTCTTTTATTAAAAAGAGATTTTATTCATCTTTTGAAAAAAAAGAAGCGGGCGCATGGGGATTTGCTACATTTATTTGTCGCGCGCGAACGATTAACAAATCAAATCGTGGCAGGACTTGCCGTGCTTGATATTCCTGAGGCTCAGCAATCCATTCATATCACGGCATTTTTTCTTCCATGCGTGAAACATACGTCCGTTAACGTTGGCTTAATGGATCACTGGTTTCAGGATGCCATTAAGAAAGACCTGCGCTTTCTTGATTTTGACTTGTTTTGGGCGCCAGGGGATCCGCGTGAGTGGAAAGGGTTCTCCAAATTCAAAAGCCAGTTTGGCACGCAGTTCGTGAGGTATCCGAATCCATTGGTGAAATTTGTGAAGAAGAACAGGTAGATTCCTCCTCTTAGCCTAAGAGGAGGTTAGGAGGAGTTATAAAAGAAAAGGGTTATGTGGTACCAGGTTCAATAATTTCCGGTTTATAACTCCCTCATTCCCTCTTACGTTAAGAGGGAGGTCTGAATCAGGTGTTTGAGGCTTGATTTTTTCATCAAAATCGTCTAAGGTTTTGGCCATGTCATTTGCTCGTGTGCGTGGCCCTGGGCAACCAGACCAAGCCTGTGATTTGATCGCCGCGGCGATTGTGGAGGAGTATGTACGTCGTGATCCGGCTTCGTGTTTGCGTTTGCACGTGTCGGGCGGGCGCGGGGCGATTTTTGTCTCCGGCGAAGTTTCTTCCTCTGCAGATTTTGACGTCTCAGCCATTGTTCGCCGAGCGCTCGGTTCGTGTGGTGTGAATGCATTGATGGAGCCTTTTATTGCGCTTGAAGTGATGAGCCCGCGTACTGCGATTGCTCGGGCCAGTCATGAAACGGTACACGCGTTTGGTTATGTGACGACGCAAACAAATGATGGATTCCCTCGTCCAGTTTCTTTAGCCAGAGATTTTGCACGCGAATTCGAACGTCGCCGCACGAGCGATGCCGATTGGTTTTGGTTGGGGTCAGATTATGAAGTTATGGTTCAGGAAAAAAATGATGCGCCACTTGTTATCGTTCGCGCAGAACATGTGGCAACGCAAGAAGTAGCTCAAGTGCGAGAAGCAATTTCATCACTCCTGACAACACGGGCACCAGGGATCGAAGTGCGCGTAAATCCATCTGGAGAAGAAACGTCCGCTGGACTCGCCGGTCGCATGGGCGGTTCTGGTCGTGCGAGTTCCATCGATCAATATGGAACGATGTTACCCATGAGTCCATCAGGCGTGGGACAGCAGGCGACCCACCCGGCCAATATGGGAGCTTGGTTGTGTCGACAGGTTGCGCTTGAACTGGTTCGCCGCGGGAAAGGAAAAGCGATCGCCGTGCATGCCATGTGGTTGCCGCTCGAATCACGTCCACACCATGTCCGCATACGAAATGAAAAAGGTGAAGATCTTGCTTCACAGATCGATTTAGAAAAATTTGATTTATCGAAAGTCCCAGAATCTTTTCTTACCCCACATCTCGTGACAGCGAGTCTTCGCCATCCGTTTGACGGTAGTGTGACTCTTCCGTGGGAGGAATAGAATTGTTATCATGCATTCACTATGAAAAAATATGTTTTCGTGTCTTGTCTCAGTCTCGTGTTATTTGGTGCGGGATGTCAGAGCACACCAGCTTCTAAAACAACACCACCACCTGACGCGTCTGCGCCCACAGCCCCAACCGAACCCGTGGCACCAGCGCCCGCGGTTGAACCTCCTCCATCTCCATCTCCCTCTCCTCAACCTCCTCAATCACCAACTTCTTCTTCTATGCAAAAAGATACGTCTCCACTCGCGTTTCCAGGTGTCCTGCCAGCCGCTGAGGTCAATAAAAAAATTCGTATCAAGACAACGCACGGTGACATTGTGATTCAGCTCATGGCCGATCAAGGACCGAAAGCGGCCTCGAATTTTATCTATCTGGTCAAGCGTGGATTTTATGATGGAACGATTTTTCATCGGGTGATTCCTGGGTTTATGATTCAGGGTGGGGATCCAACTGGTACGGGCAGGGGAGGGCCGGGTTATCAATTTGCCAATGACGAAGTGAAACTTCCTTATAAGGATGGGATCGTGGCTATGGCCAATGCGGGACGCGATACAAACGGTTCACAGTTTTTTATCATGGTCGCAGATTATCCCTTGCCGCCAGATTATTCGGTGTTTGGTAAAGTGGTGAGTGGTTTGGACGTGGTGCATAAAATTGCTCAAATTTCTCGGGACTCACAAGATCGCCCAAATGAGGATGTAAAAATGATTTCTGTCACTGTTGAGCCGTAGTTCTGTATTCATTAAAATGAAAAGATCTTACTTTTTTGCTTCAGGCATCTGTCTTTTGATTGTTTTAGGAGGTGCTTGGTTTGTTCGCGCTTCGATTCGTGATTTGGTGTATCAGACCAGCCAGCCCGTGCTTCCGCCACCTATTGCCTATCAGGCAACAAGTACTGATGCATTCATGCGTGTGCCTACGTCGACCGGTAGGGGCGAACCTATGCGTTCGCCCTCCGACCGAGGACAGGCGATAAAACCAGGGCAGACGCATGGGTCTGCCCCTACGACAACAAAAAAATTTCCCTCGCAAGTCAACCTCGCGATTCCATTCCTGTTGCAAGCGCCAACGCACAAATGGATCCAGCCGTATGAAGATGCCTGTGAAGAAGCGTCAGCCATCATGGTTGATGCGTATTATCGGGGACGCACGGAAAAGTATGGCGAGCAAGAAGGGGACAAAGTCATTCTGGATCTTATTGCTTATGAAAACGGTTTATTCGGTAAGTATGAATCAACGAGTGCGACTGAAACGGCTCGTTTAATCGAAAATTATTTTCCCAATCGTCGTGTCACGGTTCACGCACCAACCAGCACACAAGAGATCAAGCAATTAGTGGCACAAAATATTCCGGTTATCGTGCCCTTGTATGGCAAGGCCCTGAATAATCCGTATTTTCGTAATGGTGGGCCGATTTACCATATGCTTGTGGTGAAAGGCTATTTGCCAGACGGACGTTTCATCACCAATGATCCAGGGATTGGTCGTGGAGCTGACTATATTTATGCGGCTGATGTATTATGGGAAGCGATGCATGATTGGAATGAGGGAGATGTGTTGAATGGTAAACCGATGATTCTGATTGTGCGTCCGAAATAATAAATAGAATTATTATGACAAAGAAGCATAAGCCGCCTCATTCCCGAATATTTTTGTTATTCGGTTTTGTGGTTGTGTTGGTGGGTGGACTGTTGCTGATTTGGAATGAGATAGGAGATTTACGATTGAAATCAATGCCGACACTTTCGCCGATCGCTCCCCTTAAAGATGAGCCACCCTCTGAGATCAAAAAATCAAAGCAAGCCTGTCAGTCTGCATATGGGTATTGGATTGATTGCGGAAGCCCATGTCATGGAAAAGGGAGGGACGTCGTGTGTGCTCAAGTGTGTGAGTCACAATGTTTGTGTGGAGGGTTAGCTGGTTGGCAGTGCCCAGCCGCAACCGTGTGTACAGATTGGGATCCAAGTCAGGCCGCACCAGATGCGGTTGGTGTTTGTCGGCCTCGAACAGAAATTATTTCTGTTCCAACTCCAGTTCTTTTACCCGTACCGCAGGGCATGATTTGTGATGAAACCCACTCAATTTGCGTCGATCAGTCTTATGAAAATAAATTAATGACCAATCCCGTGGTTGTGACCGGTACGGCTCGCGCGTTTGAACAGCAATTTTCTTGGGCGATGGAAGATGGAAATGGGAAAGTCATAAAACAGGGAAATATCATGACGCATGGCCCGGATATGGCCACTGCCAATCCATTTACTTTACGAACATTTTTGACCAGCGTTCCAAAAACTACCACAGGGACACTTGTTTTATTGGAATTTTCTCCACGCGATGGCAGTCCGATTCATGTTTTGCGCATTCCCATTCGATTTCCATCTGATACGACCACCGTAAAACTCATGGTGCCGGAAGATTGGGCGGCGTGGGTAAAAGCGGTGCAAGCAGATATTGACGCAGGAGATGTGAAGCCTCACGATCAAACACCTGCTATTCTATTTCATTTAGAAAGTATCGTTATTCCAAAAACGATTGTGCCGGCCGAAGCAACGCTTGAAACCGTGCTTGATTGGTTGCGTAAGAAAACGGGCAAAGACCAGGAATTGGATGTGAAAAGTTTTAAGGTTAAACAGGGGATCGCTTACGTTGTCTTGGCTTGGGATCAAGATCGTTCCGCAGATCTTTTTGCTTTGACAGCCGTCTATCCCGTCATTCAGAAAACTTTAGTTCAATTTTCTAGCATTGTGAAAGTGTTGCATCAGGAAAATCTATAAGTATGATTTTGATTGCCGGATATGCAGGGCTTGCCGCAGGAGTCATTCTGCTTTTCTTAGCGCATGTGGCTCCGCGTTTTGGTGCCGGAAATTTTATTCGTGAGATAGATCAGCCAACCGCATTTGGTCGTAAGATTTCACACCGCGAAGCGCATTTGATTGGCATTTTGATTCATCTCCTCGTATCATTATTTGCCGGTCTTGTCTTTGCCTGGCTGGTCGATCAGAGGTTGGTGAGCGGATTCCATTTTCTGCCCGTGCTTGGCTGGTCTGTCATTCTGACGTTCGTTTTTGGTTTGATCATCATGCCGCTGGAAGGGCATGGGATATTTGGTGTGAAGCACGACGCCTGGTTTCCCGTTGATCTTTTTCTCACCAGCATTTTGTGGGGGCTGATCTTTTTTGCCTTGATGAGAGTGTGGGGAGTGTAAAATCTGATCAAGGCTTGATACAAGAAGATCATTCATATATGATCCTGACGTTTGCGGGTATCGTATAGTGGCTATTATGCTAGCCTTCCAAGCTGGAGAGGCGGGTTCAATTCCCGCTACCCGCTCCAAAAAGAAAAACGCCTCGAATTGTTTAGGCGTTTTTCTTTTTGGAGCGAGGCTCGCCCCTTGCAGGGGCGGCCCGCTCTACAAAAAAAGTTACCGAAGGTATCATAGGTATCATGTTCTTCACCTATATTCTTTTGAGTCTGAAAGACAACCGAACCTATGTGGGATACACTAATGACTTAGAAGAAAGACTCGCTCGTCACAACTCCGGTCAAGTCACGGCAACGCAAAATCGTCGACCGTTAAAAGTTTTCTTTCATGAAGAGTGGCCAACGATGGAAGAAGCGAAAAAACGAGAGCTGTATTGGAAGAGCGGGGCGGGAAGAAGAAAGTTGAAAAAGATGTTTGAGGAAAAAATTTAGGGCCTCGTAGAGCTTTCAAGTCTGGGGTACTATCTTTAAAGGCATCTGAAATACAAACACAATTTCTGTTATGAACAAGCAAGCACCTCGCGAAGCATTACAATGGATCACTGATATCCTCCTTCAACACAAGATCCCTTTTCAGATCACGGGCGGATTGGCTGGTATCGTGTATGGTTCGGGTCGTTCGTTGAACGATATTGATATCGATGTACCAGAAGATCGAATGCAAGAGATTGTTTCTGACGTGAAAAAGTACATTGAATTTGGCCCAGAAAGGTACAAGGATGAAAATTGGGATCTCATGGTTCTCACGCTGAATTACAAGGGTCAGAGTATCGACCTCGGAGGAACAGATACGACAAAGACTTTTGATAAAAATCATAAACAATGGTTTCTCGCTCCATGCAATTTATCTTCCGCACAAATTCATGATGTTCTCGGCACACCTCTTCCTGTTGTACATCCAAAGGATTACATCATCTACAAAAGGAGTCTCAATAGGACTATACATGGGGAAGCTATTGATCAAATTGATGCTGTTGCTGCAGAAAACTTTCTACGATCCCAATAGTTTCCTGTCTAGATTTTAGAATGGTAAATAGAGAGGATTGCTCTCCTTCAAGAAAAAGGTTCGAAATTCGTCCCGGGTGGTGCTCCATAAAAAAGCTCTCATTGTTATGAGGGTTTTTTTATGGAATGAGACTCCGATCAAGTCTCTTGACGTTTATCTTGTCGTTTTTCGCCATTTCCTTTAATTTGAATAGTGGACTATTCGTTCAGGAGGCGCCCATGTCGTTGCCCACCCCGATCGTGTTCAGCCCAGGTTTCAGTTTGCGCTTTCACGCGCTCGCCAACTTGGTCATCGTGAGCCTGGTCATTCTCGGCCAGTTCATCACATTCACGCCGCATGTGATCATCTCGCCGCCGCCGTCCAATCAGGCTCGGCTCTGTATGCCGCCGTATGCCACGGGGATCGTGCAGATTTCAAGTGAGCCGCTGGTGTTCACCCTATGCGAGTCGGTCTGTCCCACCACCTGTGTGCGGACGATCGCCCGATATTCGTCTGGTACCAGTACGGGTTCAGGTTCGGCTGCAGCACTCTGGTTCTGGCCATCCGTTCGCCCAGGGAACGCTTAATGGAAGCGATCATCGATGGCCGCTCGCTTCAGATCGAGGACTGGTGGGATGATCCCGCCATCCTGCCTGAAGGTCCACACATCTGTCTGCACTGATTCTCCTCGTTGTTCTTTTCTCTCGCCCTCGACCTTCGCCATTCGCCAACCGGCGAAGGCGGATCGGGGATTTTTTTTATCTATTATCTCCGCTTCCAGAAAGTTTCCCTCGCTCCATTCTGGAAAATAATTTTTCTAAATTCACGTTGGCAATTTCATCAAGCGATAATCCAAGTTCAGTTGCAATTTGCGCCACATACCACAACACATCTCCCAATTCTTTTTTAATTTCCATTTTCTTTTCTTCTGTCACCACTCCATGATCATCGCGCAAAGTCTTTTTAATTTTATCAGCCACCTCGCCAGCTTCACCGGCTAGACCTAAAACTGGGTACACGAAATTTTTTCCAAGGTCTGGATAGATTGCTGTTTTACGGGACTGAGACTGATAATCATTGAATGTCATAGTTCATGAATCATGAAACATGGATCATAAAACGTCAAACAAAAAAGAGAAAACAGGGTAGGCCTTGGCATCCCAATCGTTTTCCATTAGGATGTGGGGACTTCGGGGTGTAGCTCAGTTGGCTAGAGCATCTGCTTTGGGAGCAGAGGGTCGCAGGTTCGAGCCCTGTCACCCCGACCACGTAAAAACCACGCTTTTATAGCGGGGTTTTTTGTTGTGGTCCACGTGGCAGGCCGCGTTTTATTTTAGGCTTGATGGAACGGGTTATCTGTGATATACAGGGAAGGCTGTTTTTTTCTTCCCCTCGTTGTTCTCAGGAGAGATCACGAATGCCTCTGCTCGATCTGCATCCGGAAAAAGCTTCTTCCCCGTGTCATCAGGTCGCTTTGATCATGAAGATGGTCGGTGACGTGATGGTCTACTATTGTGCCCGTGTGACCTGTCAAACAGCGGTCGCACGAATCAGTCCCGACACTCATCGCGGTGAGTGGCTCGATGGGAATGATCCGGGGACCATGAGCCCGCTACGTCGCATGGTTCAGGAGGGGCCCGTTCCCAAGGCGAAGGCGGCATCCTCTCGCACCGTCTCCGCTCGCCGCTAACGCTTCGTACCGCACTTCTTCCTTCACGCTTCTTCTGAGGCGTTTTTTTATTCCGAAATAACTCCCTCCAACTCCCTCTTTCCAAAAGAGGGAGTGTCAGAGTACGATTCTATCTAAATATGCGCATTGCCATTGACGCTCGAATGATGGGGCCGCTGAATACGCGGGGGATTGGGCGTTATGTAGAAGAGTTGGTGCGAGCCATGTTGATTGAAGGGCCGCAGAATCAATTTGTTCTGCTCGCGCGTGATCCAAGTACGTCTCCATTTTTAAATCATCCAAACGTTGAACATATCAAAGCGGATATTCAGTGGTACACGTTTCAAGAGCAGATCAAGATGCCTGCCCTTCTCCGTCAGGCGCGAGCGGATGTCGTTCACATTCCGCATTGGAATGTTCCGTTTTTGTATCGTGAGCCATTTTTGGTCACGATCCATGATTTACTATTGCGCCGCCAACCATTCAGCGCAAAAATTTCTACACGTCATCCGTTTCTCGCATGGTTAAAATTTTATGCGTATCGTGGCTTGCTTCGCGATGTGGTGTCTCGCGCGAAGTTGATCCTCGTGCCCACGCAATTTGTGCGAGATGAGGTGCGTGAGTTTTATTCTGTTTCTGATGATCAACTCATGGTAACGGGTGAAGGGTTGTCTGATTTTCCGCCAGCCGATGCTTCAGGCATTCCGTCAGGAAAATTTTTGTTTTATTTGGGCAGTGCCTATCCGCATAAACGGCTTGATCTTTTGTTAGATAGTTGGACGGTACTGTCAAAATCACACCAAGATCTTCAGCTTGTGCTGGCCGGAGAAAAAGATGTGTTTATGCAGAGACACATGACGCGCGTTGAACAGGAAAGACTTCCCCGCGTATTTTTTCCTGGCCGGCTCCCTGATAGTGAGTTACGTGGATTCTTGGAGCACGCCTCATTATTCGTTTTTCCTTCCTCGCATGAGGGCTTTGGTCTGCCACCGCTTGAGGCGTTATCATGCAATTGTCCTGTCGTTTCGAGTGATGCTCCATGTTTGCGAGAAGTTTTGCCGAAAGAAGCCGTTTTTTTCTTCCGGAATGGGGATCGAGATGATATGATACGAGCGATCGAGACGGTACTCGGTGATTTGCCGGCCGCGCGTGCTGGAGCACAAAGGGCGAGTCAGAAGGTGCGCGAGCAATGGACCTGGCAGACGGTCGCGCGCAAAACGCTTTCAGCCTACGATCAATTTTTTCATGCCAAGAAAAATGGGTTCCGTGAAAATAAAAACCGTCCGTAAAAAAAAGACGGTTGTTTCAAAATCAAAAGAAAAAATACTCAAGCTCGAGGCTCAGTTGTCTGCGGTGCTTGAACGGCCGGGCGCGACCATCTCCATCGCTCGGTCGCGTCGTTCTCACAAAAAACCACGTAAACCAACCGTTCTTGATTTTCAGGATGCGATTCACGCTTTAGATCAAATGTTAGTTGGTGGGATTGGTCGGGCGCAGGAGCGTGGCAAGGCCAAGCGCGTCAAAATTCATTTTGGTTCGCATCAGCCGAGCACGCATAAGGTTTCCCTGCCTCGTCTCAAACGTGGACCACTCGTTTCGCCTTCTCCGCCTCTTGACGAACCCCCTATTCATAAGTGGATGGCTCCATTTGAGTTTCCTCCCTCGCTCGAAGAGATCATCGCCGCAGTAAACGATCTCCACATCTCTGAGATTGATCCGCGCGCCATGCAGGGACAATTTACGATCGGTCAATCCTCTCGGCGCGTCTCGGGTTCCACGACCCAGGGCGCGGAAACCGCGCCCTTACGATTGACCATCGATCAGACGTGGTTCATTTCTCAATTTACCCCCTCTGATCCAGACCAAGCCTTCCAAGCAGTGTATGGCTGGTCTAGGCGGTTGGTAGATCAATTCAGCTTTGTGAGAAACGAAGAGGCAAGAGAAGAAAAAGAGGAAGAACCGGTCTGGGCAGCGCCTGCCTGGAGCATGAAGCGGGTGATGATTGGTTTTTGCGGATTGCTTTTGGTCGTGTCTTTGCCAGCCGGAGCTATTTCTTTTGCGCGATCGCTCTCCACATCAGTTGAGCAGGTCACTCAGCACAGTCACGAGGCGCTCAATAGTATTCACGCAGCCATCAGAGGTTCCGGATCTGATCAAATGGTTGCTTGGCGCCAGGCGTCCGAGCGTTTTACGCAAGCCGATCAAGCCCTGTCTCAGATGAACGCCTCGATCGTTGCGTTGGCCCAACTTTTACCGCAAACACGCACGCTGTATCGTAGTGCCCATGAACTTTTAAATGCCGGAGACTCCGCGGCCCAAGCGGGAAAATTTTTATCCGAGGGATTACAGCATGCTTTGCAAGATCCAGTGACGCATGCAGATGAGCGTTTGATCACTTTTTCTACCTATTTAGAAGCCGCAAGTCGTCCCCTGTCTTCTGCGGTTCAATCCGTCGGTCGATTGAGTATTGATCGTCTTCCAAGCACGGTTCGGCCCCAAGCGAATGAATTAAAAGATGCGCTTTCTTCGAGTCAAACATCTTTGCGGGAATTACGTGCCATCACCGACGTGTTGATTTCTGCCGCTGGTCATAATGAACCGCGGAGATATCTTTTGGTCTTTCAAAATCATACCGAACTTCGTCCCTCCGGTGGTTTTATGGGATCGCTGGCGGAAATCGAAGTGGATCGTGGAGAAATCACCAAAGTATTTGTGCCAGCGGGCGGGCCGTATGATTTGCGTGATCAGCTGAACACGCGGGTTTTGGCGCCTGAGCCGCTGCAGCTGATTTCGGCTCGCTGGGAATTGCAGGATGCCAATTGGTTTCCGGATTTTCCTGCCACGGCGCGTAAAATTCAATGGTTTTGGAGCAAGTCTGGGCAGGCAAGTGTGGATGGCGTGATTGCGATCAATGCGCATGTCATGGAAAAATTATTGGCTTTCACCGGGCCGATCGATTTGCCGGAATATGGCAAAGTGATCACCGCGGAAAATTTTTTAATCGAAACGCAAAAGGCGGTTGAGCTGGAATATGATCGCAAAGAAAATAAACCGAAAAAAATTATCGGTGATCTTTTAGAACAAGTTCTGGTCAAATTCAAAACAACCTCGCATGAAGATTGGCCATCTCTCGTAGGACTATTCAACGACTCGCTCACCACAAAAGATGTCCAAATTTATTTTACGCGTGCAGATGAAGACGCCTTGGCCCATCGTTTTGGTTGGCGCGGGGAAATGAAACCGGTGCAAGGCGATACGCTGTCGCTGATTGAGGCGAATATTGCCGGACAAAAAACAGACGGCGTGATTCCTGAAATCGTGACGCATGATGTGGATATTCAGGAAGATGGGCAGATCGTGGATACCGTAACCTTGACCCGTCGTCATCTCGGAAAAAAAGGCGAACTTTTTCGTGGTGTGAACAATGTGAGCTATCTGCGTGTCTATGTGCCAGAAGGTTCAATGTTGATCTCCGCAGATGGATTTCATCCGCCTCCAGCCACATTGTTCAAACAACCTTTGGCCAGCGATCAGATGGATACGGATTTGGCCGCTTTGGTTTCTCAGCAGGAGCAAGAGCAGGGGAGTGAAGTCACGGTTACGCACGAATTCGGTCGGACAGCTTTTGGTGGGTGGCTTCAGCTCGAACCTGGAGAAACTTCGGTCACCCATTTCAAATATCGTCTGCCTTTTACAGCTTTCGATATGACTCGCAGTGCCGTTGCCGCTGAACGCGCAGCCTATCTTCTTTTACTGACGAGTCAATCAGGTAAACCAAATCGTCAGATTGTGACTCAGATTCATCTTCCAGCAACCTGGCGTATCAGTTGGTCTAATCGCGATACGAATTCATCCAATAGTAGTACACTACGTCTCACGGCTACTTGGGATCGAGATCAGGTGCTCGCCGGTTTATTTAACATCTCCCATGAATAAGAATTTTTCCAAGCGCGGTATTTTTTCTCCTTCCTCCAAACGAGGGCAGGTGCGTGAACGTGAAATTGAAAAGAGTCTGCAGGCAATTTATGAGGATCCGAATGGCAAGATGCCGAATTTAAGCAGGTTGGATCGCAGACCTTCCCGCCGCATTCTGCATATTGGCTTGAGTTTTATCATCGCCTGCGCCGTGATCCTGTTTGGCATCCCGAGCGCTCTCCTCTTTTTTGCCGGTCAACTCGATTATCATGAAGCTGGCCTTGAGTTGTCTATTGCTGGTCCAACAGACATTTCGCTTGGAGAAAATCAGCGTTATGAAATTCATTGGTTTAATGGTTCATCAAAACCATTGAGTCATGTGCAGATTCGATTGAATGCCCCGGCAGATTTTGTTATAGGATCATCTGAACCAGCGTTTACGGATCCAGCACTTCATGCACTTGCCCTTGGAATTTTAGCGCCTGGTACGCGCGGCCAGATGATCGTGCAGGGTGCCTTTACGGGGGCCCTCGGAACCAAAAATTCTTTGCAGGTGCAGGGCTCTTTTCGACCGGCCGGCTATGTCCGCGATTTTGGCGTCACAGCAGCGAAGACCGTCTCATACGCAAAAAGTGTGATTGAAATCCAGACGGATTTTCCGGTTCAGGCTATTGCCGGTGATGTCGTGCCGTTACGCTACACGGTGATTAACACGGGAGACCAGCCTCTCTCAAATCTTCAAGCGCATATTCGTCTACCCACAGGTTTTGTTCCAGCATTAGCTACAGGCTCTATTTCGGTCCAGCAAGATATTTATATACCGCTGGAGAAAAATTTATCTGCGCATGCGCCTGTTCGTTTCCAGATCAGCGGTTCGTTTGCCGCGGGTGTTTCGGGGGATCGGGTTTTCGGGATTGAAATCGGCCGCCGTGATGCTCATGGAAATTTTCTCGCCGTACAAAAAACTGAGACACGTGTGTCCGTCGTGAGCGGAGATTTGACCCTGCATCTTGTCGTCAATGGAGCGGAGCATGGAGGGGTTGCGATTGTCCCAGGAGAGACATTGCACGCGACGTTGGGTTATCAGAATACGAGTCCAAAACATCTGAAAGGTCTCACATTGCAGATTGGATTTGAGTCGATCATCAATGGCCGTTCAGCCACAGGAACTTCGCTTATTTCCTGGAAGACCTTAGATGATGTGCTCAGCGGCGCGTCCTCAACCAAATCCCGCATGCAAACCATTCGCTATGGCAAAAAACAGATAGAGCAGCTAGAGGACTTGTCTCCACAAGCACAAGGATCCATCGATGTGGTGATTCCAACCCTTCCGGTCGCGAGTGGCACGCATGATGCGCTGATTCGTCTTACTGCCCAGGGAGAAATTTCCGCCGTGGGAGAGGCGAAAGTCCGCCGCACGGTTTCCGCCGAACCGCTGACCGTTCAATATAAGAGCGATGCCCTGTTCACGGCACAAGCACAATATTTTAATGATGAAGGTGTGCCATTGGGTTTTGGACCGTTACCTCCGGTTGCTGGAAAAGCCACGGCTTATAGGGTCGTTTGGAATATCAGCAAGAAATTTCATCCGCTTGAACAGATCTCGGTCAGCGCGGTTCTGCCCAGTATTGTTTCGTGGAGCGCGCGAACCTTTGTTGATAGCGGTTCCATGAGCTATGACTCGGTGTCGCGCACCGTGCGTTGGACGATTGATAAAATTCCGGACAATGCCAAAGAAGTTCAAGCCAGTTTTGAACTCCAGCTGACCCCAGCTCAAATTGATATCGGCCGCTTTGCCGCCCTTCTTGGTGCCACAAAATTTCAAGCTCAGGACCCGATTGCCACCAGTCTTATTTCCAATACTCAGCCCGCCCTCACCACCGATTTACAATATGATGAAGGGGCGAAAGGGAAGGGAGTGGTTAGGAAGGAATAGACGAAGAGATTGGAAGACCTGGGTAGTCGGTGAATACCTGGTCATGGTGTCCACCCGCGAACGCCCTCATTATCTCGTCGAAATCCACCATGCGGTTTTGAGTCACAACATGCGCGAAGTTTTTAAAGGGATTTGGCAGGATATTGAGAAGGGGATCTAGATTCCTGCGGTTCGACTGAGCTCACCGAAGTCCTTCGCAGGAATGACACAGATTTATCCCCAGAGAGAAGTGTGCTATTATAGGCCGCATGTCTCCTCAAGGACGCCGTCGCCCTCACGTTGTTCCTATCACCGCGCCATCATTTCCGATGCTTCCGCGGCCGCGTGTTTATAAAACCATTGCTTATAGTTTCATTGCACTCGTAGTTGTGGTCGTGATCGGGGTTTTGTGGTTGTCATCGGTACGCGCGGATATCACGGTTCACGCTAAAAAAGAATCTGCCAGATTTGATGGCACGGTCGCGGTAGCCAAATCTCCAGACCAAGGACAGATCGCCGGACGCGTGGTGCAGGGTGTGTTTGAAAAGATTCAGGAGTTCCGCGTGGAGGAGCTCGTGGCTTCTTCTACGGCTGCAGCGGCAACTGTCCCTGCGCCAGTGGTCACTTCGCCTCCGGTCGAATCAAGCGTGCTGGCGAAAGGCACGGTGCGGATCATTAACAAGTATTCAAAAGCTCAAACCTTGGTGAAAAAAACTCGTTTACTCACCTCTGATCAAAAGTTATATCGGATTGGCGAGACGGTGGTCATTGAGTCAGGCAAAGAAGTGAGCGTCGTTGCTTATGCCGATCAAGCCGGGTCTCAATATGCGATCGGTCCTACAAAATTTACCATCCCAGGTTTGTTTGTGGATTTACAACAATATATTTATGCCGTCTCGGACAGCGGATTTGTCACGATTCCATTACCTAAGATTCATCCGGCAACAGGTTTGCCGACAAGTGAAGCGGCATCTACTCCATCTGCTCCAGCGGTGACAAAGAAGAGTGGAAAAACAATCACCCAAGCAGAAGTGGATGAGGCACAACGGAGATTGATGGATGCGGTTTTTGAACAAGCGAAAAAATCTTTGGCCGTGGAACTGACAGACAGCAAGTTTGGTGAAGTCGTTTATCTCGTGAAGCCTTTGGAGAAAAAAACCAATGCTTCCGCCGGCCAATCGGCAGAAACATTTCTCGCTTCCGTAAAGCTGGATGTCACAGCGGTGTATTATCCCAAGGACGACATGCTTGCCTTTATCCGATCGAAATTAAAAGAAAAAATTCCCGAGGGTCGTGAGCTCATGCCTTTTGATCAAACCATTGTCAGCTATCGTGTACAATCCGCTGATGCGAAAGGAGAAACGGCAGTTATTCAGGCCGGGGTCGATGGTGGTTATCGGTTGACTCCGACCAGCCCACTTCTTGATAAATCGCTCGTTGCAGGAAAATCAGAAGCAGAAGCCGTCAACGCCCTACGTTCCATTTCTGGAGTGGAAAACGTGACGATCATCATGCATCCGCGTTGGTTTGGAAAACTGCCAAGTTTAAAAGATCATATTGAAATTAAAGTTGAATAGAGCTTTACGAAAACGTGAAAAATTGCGAAGATGCAAAAATCGTATTATGGATTATCCTATTGAATTTCGTCGCCATAGTGCGGCGCATGTCATGGCCGCGGCGATCAAGCAGTTGTTTCCCGAGGCCAAGTTTGGCGTTGGGCCTGTGGTTGAACATGGATTTTATTATGATATTGATATTGGACGGCCGGTGACAGCAGAAGATCTAAAAGCGATTCAAAAAGGGATGCAGAAGATCGTCAATCAAAATCCAGCTTTTGTGCGTGAGGAGGTGGATATTGATGATGCCATTAAATTGTTTGACGAACTTGGTCAAACATACAAATTGGAATTATTAAACGATTTAAAAACGAAAGGCACAACAAAGGTGAGCGTGGAAGAAGCGCAAGACATTGATCCGCAAAATGTGGGAAGCGTGACTCTTTATCGCACCGCTGAATTTGTCGATCTCTGTCGTGGGCCGCATGTCACCGAAGCAAAAGATATTGGCGTGTGGAAATTGCATAAAGTAGCCGGCGCCTATTGGCGTGGCAAAGAAACCAATCCGCAGATGCAACGCATTTACGGTTTATGTTTTGCGACCAAAGAAGAATTGGCTGAATACGAAGCCATGGTGATTGAGGCAGAGAAGCGAGATCATCGAAAATTGGGTCAGGAGCTCGAGTTGTTTCATATTGATGAAATGGTGGGTAAGGGGTTGGTGCTGTGGTTGCCGAAAGGGGCGGCGGTTCGTCAGCAAGTCGAAAATTTAGCTATGGAGATGGAGGGGGAGTATGGATATGAACGAGTGGTGACACCGCATATCGCGAAAGAAGAGCTGTTTCTAACCTCAGGCCATCTTCCATATTATAAAGATGACATGTATCCAGCCATGGTTATGGATGATGGGACTTATTATATGAAGGCCATGAACTGTCCGCATCATCATATTATTTATCGGCACAAGCCGCGCAGTTATCGAGAGCTGCCGGTCCGTTTGGCAGAATATGGGACGGTTTATCGCAATGAGCGATCTGGGACTTTGGCAGGGTTGTTGCGTGTTCGCGCGCTGGCCATGAATGATGCGCACATCTATTGTCGCAAAGATCAAATCAAAGACGAATTTAAACGCGTGATGGAATTGACCATGGGTTATTTTAAGATTTTTGGTTTGGAAAATTTTTGGTTTCGGTTGTCTAAGTGGAGTCCGGATCACCTAGATAAATATGTGAATGAACCGGATAATTGGGAGTATAGCCAAAACGTATTGCGTGAAGTCTTGATCGAGATGGATGTGCCGTTTAAGGAAATAGACAATGAAGCGGCGTTTTATGGGCCAAAGGTTGATGTGATGTTTAAGTCTGTTATTGGGCGTGAAGAGACGATGTCCACGGTTCAGCTCGATTTCATCGCTAAAACCAGATTTGGTTTGGAGTACACGGATGAAAAAGGGGAGAAGAATGGAGAAATTTTCGTGATTCATCGAGCGCCTCTTTCGACACATGAGCGATTCATGGCATTTTTAATCGAGCACTATGCCGGAGCTTTCCCGCTCTGGCTCGCCCCCGTTCAAATTGCGGTTTTACCGGTGGCCGATCGCCACGTGGAATTTGCGCAATCACTTGCCAAAGAATTGTCAGCTCTCGGGCTGCGTGTGAGCGTGGATGACTCAACCGAGTCTGTGGGCAAAAAAATTCGCAACGCGGAGAAACAGAAATATCCACGTATGTTGGTCGTGGGGGATCGGGAAGCCGGTGGGGGAGCTCTTACCGTTCGTATCCATGGAGAGCCAGATCAACAAGAGATATCAAAAGAAGAATTTATCAAAAAGTCGCTTCACGAAATTAAGTCACGCACCGCTTAAATCAAAACTCCCCACTGAAGGGGAGTTTTTGTTTTTATGTTAAGCGGCCGCTCGATGTCCAGCTTCCCAACCCCATTTGTCCAAAGCTTCTTTGCATTTCACGATTTGGGCATCACGATCATTGGCCAGTTCATCAAGCTCTCCTTGAAGAAAGAATCGTTCCTCTGCGGTTGCACCTACCAGTTGTGTTTCTAGCACAGTTCTTTTTGCTTCAGGACTGGTTTGAGTCTTCAGCATATCGAGCAATCCTTCTGCCGGAATTCCTTCTTTTTGTCCGCGGCGGGCTTCACCCGCTTGGAAGAATGCATGTTCTTGCTTGGAAAAAGACGGTTTAGGTGGTTGACCTGATTGATCTGATTGTGGCATCGCTTCTGCGGCATTTCCTTGCATCATATTTTTAGTGAAAGTGAAGAGTAAGATTTTTTTAGATATTTTATCCTATGGTTTGCGGACCCCATTTCACGATGGCTTTGGCTAAAATTTTAAGGGATGATGCGTCTTGTAGATAGTGCGTTTTTAGAGACAGAGCTTCTTCTAGATCGCCTTTGACAAAGAAAATATCTTCCTGACTTGCTCCCGGCAAATGCTTCTGCAGGAGATTTATTTTGTCTTGATTCATGTCGCCTCCCGCATCAAAAGTTTTATAAGATTGCAAGATTTGCTTCGTCTGCATTGCGAGCAATGCTTTCTCTTCAACAGTCGCCGGTCTACTTTGAGCCGCTTCTTTATTTGCGGCACGAGCGATTCCCTCGATGACTTTTAGGTTTTTGTGTTTTGGATGACCGACGGGAGATTCGGATTCTCTATTCAGAGGCATCGCTCTTTCTTGGGGCATAAAATTTTTTGAAATAATTATACACATAGGATAGCAGTTTTTTTGTCAAGTGTCAATGTGGAAAAATAAAAAAACCTTTAGCCGAAGCGGCAAAAGGCAGCTAAAAGATCTTATTCCACACCCACACCAGGATTTTTCCCAGCCAGTGGCGGGGGATTTCCTCGTGCGAATTGATCGGCGGTTGGGGTTGATCCCCTGTCGATCGAACTTCGTTCATTGGCTGAGGAATCGTTTCCTGGTAGGGAGGTGAGGCTGGAGATTCCTCTAGACAAATGAAGTCGATCGTCAACTGCTCCAGGCGGATTTCTCCGCGCATGGGGGCAGTGATGAACTGGCGGAAGATTCCAGGTCGTTTGGGCGCAGGTTCAGCTCCGTGGAGTAGATCCTCGCCATCTTGCCAGCAGACATCTCCATCTGCTCGCATTTTCCCTTTGAACACCGAACCTTCGGTATCCTTGGGAAGATACAGCCAGTAGCCTGATCCTTGCGGGACGATCAGTCGTCCTGCTCGGTTCCGTCTGGTGAAGTCATGAGCCGGACCGATATCCAGGCTCCTTCCGTCACTCAGCCACAGCGCGTCATCCTCTCCCGCTCGAAGAACGAGATACATTCTTGGTTGTCCCAGGTCTGCACCGTAGGACACCTCGATCTGGAGAGAAGCGCGAGAAGGCGGCGAGACTGCCACTGTTACGCTTGCTCTTGGTTGCATGTCCGCCACCTCCTTTCTTTGAAGACGATTGGTCGGACGGATGAACCTATCAACCCCTGAGAAGTCTGTCAAGACTCTCTAGGATGTGCTCCTTCATTAAATCTACTCCCAATTCTTTGTGAATGAAAGGTGTAATATCATGCGCAAGTTTTGCACGCAGAGCATGAGCTAAATCCGGTCGCATAATCGTATCAATGCGTTTGATATTTTTTGTTCGGCACAGGGTCTCAATTTTTTCTTTCATTAAATGCACAAAATGATGAAGCCGCTCGTCATCATTCGGTTCCGTGCCGCTTCGAGAGCCACCATGATCTCCATTGACAAAAGCCCCCTCGCGATCACTCTTCTGTTCATGCGGAGTCACTAACTGATCAAGCTCTTCCAGCGTCTCAAGATGCACCAGCCAGAATTGTGCATGCACATGATCTGCCAGGACGATTAGCGTTGGCTCAGAAAAATGTTGGAGATGTTTGGGGAGTTGCATAGAAAATATTATGTTATTTCATGATGAGTAAGACAACGGGCTTCATAGGTGACACCATCGGCCAGATCATCGATCAGCACTTGTGGATCATGGATGGGGACTGGTTTGCCATGGCGCAAGCGTTGCGTACGGGTGGCATTATATTGCCGGCACACACTGCAGACCGCGCGTGAACGTTGAATGATCGTCTCGGGCAGCGCCATGATGGCTTGGGACGTGGGAAACATTTGCCCGCGGAAATCATTGTCCAAACCGGAAATCAGGATAGTTTTTCCACGGCGCAGCTCTGTTTCTAGTAACGACACGATCTCTGTGGGGAAAAATTGTACCTCATCAATCCCAATCACGAGTTTAGCATCAATCGCATCCCGAATGGCAGAGAAGTCGTTAATGTTGATGGCGATAGCGTCATGCAGGAGTCCGCCTCGGGATTGAACCGTTGGAGTTCTGGTATCAATCGACGGCCTCAGACAGATGAGGGGGATCTGCTGTTCGCGAAAAATTTGCAGATGGCGCACGAGTTCCAATGTCTTTCCGCAGGCCATGGGGCCGGTAAAAAAGGTGAGGGAACCTTGATGCGGAGCGAGGGTTTGAGCCGTCACCATAGATCGGCTACAGGATAGCACAATCCATGACTTGACAAAAAGGATTTTTTCAGCGACGCTTAGGATCGTTCTTCAAACAGGAGTGACCCATGTCAGCCGTATCTGATTTGGGGCCGCTCTTGCTCGAGCGGTCCTTGCCTTTAATTGAGCGCGTGCGCTTTGATGGAAAAGCCGACGGAGGGCTACAGATCCGCGTGTGCGCCAAGAGCCCAGATTTCCGTCCTGGGGCACTCACGGATGTGCATGTCCTAACGGAAATTGTGGTCGACGTTTCAAAAAGAGAGCCGCGATTTGTCATGGGCCAGCTCATCTTGGTCCAGACGCAAGAGGCGCGAGGACTGATGTACTCGTACCACTTTATCCCGGGGCAGGCGGATATTCTCGCCGACATCCATTTCGTCGGTGTTTGCCCCTGGTGCAACATCAAAGAGTTGCGTTTTTTACACGGGGCTGGAATAGCCCAGTTCCCCAATCACTTCTTCTGTTCTTAAAAGCCCCTCCAAACTGGAGAGGCATTTTTAATTCTATTTACGTTTCTTTATTCGATCTCAGCAGCAACCAGGGCAATATCATCTGTTTCAGCACCTGGCTTGTCGTGCTGACTTAACATGTCTAAAGACTCAGTCAAAGGAAAATTAATCTTCACGCCTGAGCTTTGGCTTTGTGGAAAGGCTTCGCTCATGGCTTGCAGATCCATTTCTTCGCCATCACCTGCGCGGAATTTTTTCTCAAGTCCATCTGTTGCTAGAAGAATTTTGTCGCCCTTTTTGACTCGGCGAATGGTTAAAGAGGGGATGGCTAACTGATCATCACCACCTAAACATGCGACCATACTGCGTTTAAGTTCGCTATAAGTCACTTCTTTTTTGCCAATTTTAAACGTGGCTGTTGGATTTTGTTTTAGGTCTTCTAGCTGAGACGGCGTGATCATGCCGCGGGTCAGAAGAACATTCAGCAAAGAATCTTCGATGGTTGATTGCACGAATTCTCCGGTCGCCTGTTTATATTTAAACGCTCGACTATCTCCAACATTGATGGAGATATGCCACTTGCTACCGTCTGGAGCGGTGTGAACAAGCCCAGTGCACAACGTCGCCTTGCCACCAGTCTCACGCACCTTAGCATTTATATTGATCGCCGCGTTCATTAAAGAAAAAGATTTTCTTGCCATCTCAGGATCCACTTTCATGATCCCTTGAATACGTTTTTCAAGTTCTTCTGTTAGTCCAGGAAAATCATGCCCGTATTTTTGTTTTTGTAAAGCAGTCATCTGCTCCACTAATTCTTTATCATCTAAAACCGAGGTGGCAGTCAAGGCGTCTTCATAGCTCATTGGAAAGTCATCTGCCAAAATCGCGCTGGCATCAGCTCCCTCGGTTTTTCCTTCTTTCTCACCCAAGCCATCGGTGACACCAACCAGACCCGTTTTTGGATCCACGATTATATTATCTTGATTTCGATTTTCACGATTTCCACGACGCTCAGGTTTTTTTGCAATCGTGGCCGCCACCTTCATCCCTTCAAAACCAGGCACCCAAAAAGCCGGGATGTTGGCTTTATAGCGGATTTCCTCGAGCGCCTCATCACGACTCAATGATCGACCGCGTACATCAGGTTTTTCTTTACTCACCTTGATAGCTTGATCGTAGATGCTCATAAGAGAAAATGAATGATTTCTAAGAAGAAATAATATCAGAAAAATAACCTTTTGTCAACTCGTTTACAGCATATTTTTTATTATTTATGATACGTTTTTCCCGACAGAATCATCTCGGCGCGATAGAGTTGTTCAAGGAGTGTGATGCGGGCAAGAAGATGAGGGAGGGTGTGTTTGCCAAAAGACAGAACATGATGCGCGCGCTCCTTGATCGACGAGTCTAAGCCCCACGATCCACCGATCAGAAAAACAACGGGCCGGCCACCAGCAGACCACTCACTCATTTTTTTTGCGAGCATCGTCGACGACAGATTTTGGCCGGTTTCATCCAGCGCGATTACCCAAGCAGAAGCGGGGAGCGACTTGAGTAGAGATTCGGCTTCAAGTCTTCTGGTTTTCTCTTCGTTTGGTTTGGCAGAGCCTTGATGCCCTTCGGGCAATTCAATCAGTTGAATTTTCGCCATGGACCCAAGTCGTTCGATGTAGGTGTGGATAGCTTCTTTTTGCCAGGCTTCATGGGGCTTGCCAATCGCTCGAATCATGAGGAAATGCATAGGATTTTTCGCTGGAGAATAAAGACTTGACAAAGGTTTTAGGTTTCTATAAACTGCGGGCACTTTGATACCCCCATGTCCCCCTCCGTTAAAGCTTCGGGGAACCACTGGAGATCCTATGAGCTACACCATTTTCGCGAGCACGAACTCGCTTCACGGCTAAGCACTTGGAACCTCCATAGGGGTACACCGCTTGGCCGACCGCCAGGCGGTTTTTTTCTCCCCCTCCGCTAAAGCTTCGGGGGACAGGCCCACAATAACATAAGAAGAGTCAGTCAGTGATGAGTCCTGATCTTGATCACGATTCGTCAGTGTCTGTCTCACAAGAGTTCTGGATGAGATGAGTGGGTTGGACCGGTCTTCGACAACCAAATAGCACAATCAGTATGTGATATGTGCAAGGCATTGGAACGTTTGTGTACAGCAAACGTTCACAACCCAAATTGTAAGCAATAAAAAATACACCTTAAAGAAATCTGTCATTCAATCTTATCTCTATCAATAACATGGGAGGGATGAGCATCTGGATGGCCGAAGCACGTAAGGGCGTACGGTGGATGGCTAGGCAGAGAGGAGCCGATGAAGGACGTGGCAGCCTGCGATAAGTCTCGGGGAGGTGGCAAGCAACCTTTGATCCGAGAATGTCCGAATGGGGAAACCTTTCCGCATAAACTGCGGAAGCTCGACCTCTGAATACATAGGAGGCGAGAGGGCACCTGGGGAAGTGAAACATCTCAGTACCCAGAGGAAAAGAAACAAATATACGCAGACTTTTTATCCCGCAATGATTCTTCATGAATCACACGGGATAAAAAGTCTGCATGATTCCCTTAGTAGCGGCGAGCGAAACGGGACGAGCCCAAACCTTTATCATTAACCTTTGTAAGAAGTTAGACGCAAGTTTAGCAACGAGCAGAGGGGCGAGCGTGGGCTTTCGTGATAAGGGGGTTGCGGGACGGAACATGCCAATCCCATGAGCGGCATGAAGAGAAGATCACGTTAGTTGAATCCACTGGAAAGTGGAACCATAGACGGTGATAGTCCGGTAAACGAAAATTTGATCTTCCTTCAGTTCCTGATCCAAAGTACTACGAGGCTCGAGAAACCTCGTAGGAAGCAGCCACGACGATGTGGCAAGGCTAAATACTCCTCCTGACCGATAGTGAACAAGTACAGTGATGGAAAGCTGAAAAGTAGCCCGGGAGGGCGATGAAATAGTATCTGAAACCGTACGCTTACAAGGAGTTGGAGTGGTTGTCGCAAGACAACCATGACAGCGTTCCTATTGAAGAATGAGCCGACGAGTGTGATATACGTCGCTTGGTTAAGCCCCTGCGGGGGCGAAGCCGTAGTGAAAGCGAGCCTGAATAGGGCGTTTGTGGCGTATACACGACCCGAAACCCGGTGATCTAACCATGTCCAGGATGAAGTCCCGCGAAAGCGGGATGGAGGTCCGAACCCACGAGCCGTGCAACACTCGGGGATGAGATGTGGTTAGAGGTGAAATTCCAATCGAACTGGGTGATAGCTGGTTCTCCCTGAAATAGATTTTGGTCTAGCGCTGATTAATAGCATAACGGAGGTAGAGCACTGAATGGGGCCTGGGGCGCAAGCCTACAGTTTCCAACCAAACTCCGAATGCCGTTATGTGTTCCCAGCAGTCAGTCCTTGGGGGCTAAGCTCCAATGGACAAAAGGGAAACAGCCCTTGATCGCAGACTAAGGTCCCTAAATTCTTCCTCAGTGTCAAAGGTGGTCAGGTGACTTATACAACCAGGAGGTTGGCTTAGAAGCAGCCATCCTTTAAAGAAAGCGTAACAGCTCACTGGTCAAGTTGCTCGGCGCCGAAAACTTATCGGGGCTTAAGGAAGATACCGAAGTCGCGGATTCATTTGATCTTCGGATCGAGTGAGTGGTAAGGGAGCATTCTCTTTGCGCCGAAGCGGAAGGCGTGAGCCACCGTGGAGCGGAGAGAAGTGAGAATGTCGGCATGAGTAGCAAAAAGACAGGTGAAAATCCTGTCCACCATAAACCCAAGGTTTCCAGGGCAACGCGAATCGTCCCTGGGTTAGTCGGTCCTAAGGCGAGGCTGAAAAGCGTAGTCGATGGACAGCAGGTTAATATTCCTGCACTTCCCTATTTTTTCGACGGAGTGACACATCGTTCAACTGGTCGAGTCTCTTGGAATGAGACTTCGGGCACGAAGGGGTGATTGATAGGTAAATCCGTCAGTCGCAAACCTCGTTGTGATCGTAAGTTTGCTGAAAGGCAAGCAAGGGCCGGGACTGCGGTGTCGAGAAAACCTCCTAGAGCTAAGGATAGGGGAACCGTACCGTAAACCGACACAGGTGGGTGGGCATACGTGTGCCAAGGTGTACGAGAGAACCCATGTTTAGGAACTCGGCAATACAACGGCCGTACCTTCGGTATAAGGCCTGCCCAGAGCAATCTGGGCCGCAGCTAAAGACGCTTTCCGACTGTTTACCAAAAACACAGCTTCCTGCTAAACCGCAAGGTGATGTATAGGAAGTGATGCCTGGCCAGTGTCAGAACGTTAAGGAGAGGGGTCATCCCGCAGCAATGCGGGGGCAGCTCTGAACTGAAGCGCTGATGAACGCCGGCGATAACTATAATCGTCCTAAGGTTCGCGAACTCTCTTTTGAGGGTGAGCGAAGGACTGGGACGATTGTAGGCAAATTGGTAAATCGCAATAAGCTGCCTCGCTCAGTAGTAATATTGAGTTGGTCTAAAAATAATTGGCTATATGCTGGAAAATCTAGAAATGATAATGCAACTAGGGTATAATTCGACCATAGATTTATGCCCAAGAAAATCGTTTCAGACAATCAGCAGGAAAGGCCAGAAATCATTTATTGGATCTGTGGGTTTGTCGATGGTGAAGGATGCTTCTCGGTAAGTATCATTCGCAATCAAACCACGAGCCTTGGATGGCAAGTGTTCCCAGAGTTTGTTGTCACGCAGGGAGAGAAGAGCAGATTCGCGCTAGAGAAAATAAAGGAATATTTTCAGTGCGGTGAGATCTACCTCAATCGGCGTCACGATAATCACAAGGAATCACTCCTACGATTCTGTGTTCGATCGCAAAAGGATCTTCGAGAAAAGATTATACCTTTCTTCTCCAAGTTTCCTCTGCATACTGCGAAACGAGAAGATTTCAAAAAGTTTGTGAAAATCCTTCAGTTCATGAAGCGAGGAGATCACAAACAATTAAAAGGAATCCGATCGATCGCAGGGATTATTCAAAATATGAATCGAAAAGTGCCATCACGATTTCTGGAATCCTCAGAGACTACACGCCAATCCCCCGATGTAACATCGGGGTGAAGATATAGTCCTTCGTCATCAAGGAAACGAAAAGCGAAATTCCTTGTCGGGTGAGTTCCGACCCGCACGAATGGCATAACGAGAGAGCGACTGTCTCAACATGGGACTCGGTGAAATTGCAAGTGGGGTGAAGATGCCCTGTACGCGCAGTCAGACGAAAAGACCCCGTGAAGCTTTACTATAAGTTGATATTGGGTATCGGTTTAGCATGTTCAGCGTAGGTGGGAGCGTAAGCACCAATGAGACACCACCCTTGCTCTATCGTTATTCTTATCACCGTCCGTGAAACCGGATGGTGAGACAGTATCTGCTGGGTAGTTTAACTGGGGCGGTTGCCTCCCAAAAAGTAACGGAGGCGTTCACAAAGGTCAGCTAGCTCCGGATGGAAATCGGAGCGATTCCGCAATGGGATAAGCTGGCTTAACTGCAAGACCAACAAGTCGAGCAGATGCGAAAGCAGGACATAGTGATCCGACCGTACGATATCGGACGGCGGAAGCTCAACGGATAAAAGCTACTCCGGGGATAACAGGCTGATCTGGTCCAAGAGTCCACATCGACGACCAGGTTTGGCACCTTAATTAACATCGGGGTGCATCAGAAGTGATTCTGATCCAAAAAATACGGCTATAACGGTGAAACCGTCAGTGACACAGTGGAAGAGTCGTGTCACCCGGCAATACCGTGGGAAGTTATCGAGTCAAACTTGATAACCCCGTAACGACTGACCCGAAAGGGGAGAGTCCCGCCATCCGGTGGGGCTAATACGCCGACGCTCGCTAAAAAAACCGAGATTACGCCTCAGAACGGCTACGATCCGGAGCGAGATGAAGATATAGTCTGGACCATATGAAAATATGGAGTGAGAAGTCCGACAGCGATGTCGGCCCATCGCATCCTGGGGCTGGAGAAGGTCCCAAGGGTTAGGCTGTTCGCCTATTAAAGCGGTACGCGAGCTGGGTTCAGAACGTCGTGAGACAGTTCGGTCTCCTGTCTACTGTGCGCGTGGAAAGTTGCGAGGGCGAATCTCTAGTACGAGAGGACCGAGATTCATAGACCTCTAGTGTGCCGGCTGTCCTACCAAGGGCACCGTCGGGTAGCTACGTCTAGCACGGATAAACGCTGAAAGCATCTAAGCGTGAAGCCGTCCTCAAGATTAACTTTCATTATGAGGATCCTCCGAGACCAGGAGGTTGATAGGTGGTAGGTGTAAGAGTCGCAAGACTTTGAGCCGAGCCATACTAATCGTCCCATGCTTCGGCCATCTAGCTGGCCCCGTGATCGATTTACTCGATTTTACGGGGATGATGGCTGAAATTCACAAGGTGTATAGGCTTACAATCTGCCTTGCACATACTACATACTGATCCGTTGTGCCACCGACTTTGCTTTTGCAATCTACAAGCCACGGTCTTGTTTTTGTGAGGCGGGGCCGGTGGCCCAAGCGACAAGGATACACCCGTTCCCATCCCGAACACGGCAGTTAAGCTTGTCAGCAGCGATGGTACTTGGACCCAACCCGGTCCTGGGAGAGTAGCCCGCTGCCGGATTACGAAAAACACTCGTCTGACGACGGGTGTTTTTGATTTTTTATACTTCCAGTCTTGACAAAAGGCTATTTTTCAATTATAACCATCAACATCAGGCTTCCCTAATGTCGGGTTGCCTGCGTCGCTCAAAACTTGAAAAGAAAAAACCCTCATGAGGTCCGCCGGAGGAATTCGTACATGGTGATCAAAATCGATATCGAAACCAAAATGAAACGACCTCGTAAGAAGGAGTACCACGGGACGATCCAGATCACGGTGGACGAACCAGCGATCATCCGATCATTCGAGTTCGCCGTCGAGAATCCATTCGACTCAACGGTGCATCTCGTGCTGCGAAGCGACCAACGGGTCGTGGTCGATCTGAACAGCTCCAGTGAGCAGGCGTTTCTCGCTCTCACCGAGTCCCAACGATTCCTGCTCATGATGGTCAACGCAGTCGTCATAGAGAGTATCAGCACCTACGATGGTCGATTCGTTGAAAGCGACGACCGTGCGGCGATGGAAAGCTACGATAGAATCCCAAGAGAAATGGCGGCGTTTGGTGGACATGCCGCATATTCCACTCGCGCCTCCCGCGAACTACGGCCAAAAGACGATAAGACCGTCGCTCTGGTCTGCCACGTTCTCGGCATCGCGGCCTGAACGTCTCTTCACGCATCCACGCGCAAGGAGTGCATCCGTCACAACTGTGACAGATCCGCGCTCCCAGTCGTGTCGGGTGCGCTTTTTATTTTTATACGAGAGTATAGGACAACGTGTGTTTTTGATTTTTGACCTGATCCTTTATACTACTATCGCTATTGAATATGAAAAAGAATACAGACGATAAAAAAGATATCTACGTTGATCCAAAACATGAAGAACATGCTTTTGATTTCGATTTTTGGAGGGATAATAAAAAGCTCTGGGCTTTGAACGTACCGGTTGAGGATATGGATATTAATGAATTAAGATGGATTTTGGATGTGCCGTTTTGGGAAGATGAAAAAGGGAATATCGTGATCACGCCAAACGAAGTGATCCAGGACTTAGATCGATACCCTGACCATCGTGATCGAATACAGGCGGCTGACACCTTTTATCCCTTAGACATTATGAAAAATAAAAAAGGAAGATGGCTTACGCTAGATGGATTACATCGTTTAGTGAAACTCATTATTGAAGGCGAGACCGTCGTTAAAGTCCGAAAAATTCCACTGGAGATGGTTCATCTAACGAAGAGAGATAATTGAAACATACCTTATGCTCCCTGAACGTATCGCTGCCTTTTTCTCGAGATTTCCTTTGTTGATTTCAACCATCGAAAAATTAAATGCGGCTCATATCTCGTTTGCCATCGGTGGAAGTGGGTGTTTATTTTTGTTTGGGAATGAACGGGTGCCGGAGGATGCGGATATTTTATTGCCGGATGAGCGGCATGATGAGGCAGATAAAATTTTTGAGATTGAATCGTACACTCATACATCGGAAACAGAACATGTGCGCAATTCAAATCCTAGCGGTGACCACTCGATTCAACTGACGAGCCAGATCATTTTGAAAATTCAAGGAAAAGAATATCGTTTGAGCCTGACAAAAAATGTTTTGGATCATGCGACGACGTTCGATTACCAAGGACAGACGATCACATTACTTCCCGTTGAAGACGTTTTGTTCATTAAAGCGCTTCTGCAACGTGGCGTAGATGTCGGCAAACATGACATCGAAGATATTCAACGCTTTTTAAAAATTAATCCAGCTATTGATCGTGCGTATCTTGCCTCGCGGGTTGAAGAACTTGGAGCGGAAGAAAGAGTGGGTAAAATTTTTGATTAAAAAAAACGCGGCTTGGGGAAGACGCGCTAAAAATGATTGAGGAGCGGAATGAGCAGGGGAGGGTTGAGTTCCGTCGGGTAGACGTACTCGCCCTTGCGCGGGCCGTCGATCGCGATTGGTGGGCCGCACGTCCGGATCGCTATCGGTGAGCGCCTGCGAACTGAGGTGTTTGACATGTCCTTGTAGCTTTTCAAGAACTCGGCAAACGCTGGGATCGCGGACTTGCTCTGACTTGCCGCGAAAGCCATCTGTTGTCCCTGTCGAGACATGCTGCCATCCAGGACAGGGGTCGTCAGAAGTGACCTGAGATTCGGTCGGCTGGCGATCCAGCTCGCCTGATTGGTGTAGGCCAGGGCCTCGGTCACGACCAGGAGAGTCCCGTCCAGATCCTGGCAGGTCATGGCCAGTTTTCCGAATGAGTCCTGGTACACATGGAGCGCGTCCATCATCTTGCGCTTGACGATGCCATGTGTGATCTCGTGCACCAGATGGTGAGAGATTTCTTCCGCAGACTCTCTCGCCACCATGGTAGGCCAGATCATGAGTCGATCTGCCCCGCCATCATATCCCATGATCGGTCCCTGAACGTTCGCGACTCTGGCCGGTGGCTCGACGATCGGAATGGTCCGATCAAGTTCCGCGATCATGCGTTGAACCTCAGGCCACTCCCAGGCGCCCTGAACCATTGGCTGACCCAGGATCATCTCCTTGGCCTGATCGACCTTGGCTCGCAGAGCTTGATCCCGCAGGGGCGATACGCTATCCGGCGTATACGGGAAACGCTCGAACTCTTTGAAGAGTTCTGCCTGGCGAGTCACGTCTTCCGGCGACGGATGCACGGGAGCGGGTGATCCGTTCCAGCGCTCGAGCCGCGTCTCGGATACCTGTAGGGCTTGATCCGAATTCGCGCTCACGGTCGGCGGATTCTCCGTCGGTATCTGCCACCAACTGATCACGACCACGAGTGCGATGAGAACGGTGATCACGATAATGCGTCCACGGCTTTTGTTTGACCGCGGATCCTTCTTGATGTTCTTGGAACGATTGCTTTTGGACAATGGTCACCTCTTGAATTGAGAAAGGAACGTGCAAGAGTAGCAAAAAAAGACCAAAAAGTCAAGCTAAGCCACATTTATCAGGAGTTATCCACTCGACAGGGCTTGCAAAAAATGCTATTCTGTATTTAACAAAAATATATGAAAAATAAACCTCATCTTGAAGATCCTCAGCGAGCTCCTGACAAATCGTGGGCAGAAATGCGGGAGGAACGAGGTTTGCCCATGCCAACAGATGGTCGCTCTTTACGGAGTGATGTCCGAGAACAGGTAGCTAAATCAGCCTCGACTCAAGGGAGCGTAAATCAAGAAGCTGTTCGTCCGAGCAGGCGCGTTAAAGGTTTTCAGGGTTCGCGATTTAAATAATTGAAATAAATGGGGTCAGACCCCAATTTACTCGTTCGACCACGAGTGTTTTTGATGTGTTGACACTTTCGCTTTTTTGTACAAGGATAACCGTGATTCTTGAGGGGAGGAACTCAAGGATGGCTGGCTCATCGTAGGAGATGGGCGCTGTGAGGCACAGGTTGCCTGGTTCAAAACGATTGGAGAGAGGTGGTTATGATGGTCAAGATAAATGAGCTTCGACCAGCCGAGTTAAATTTTCTTCGAGAGGCTCGTCGTGCCGCCGCCTTGCATGGAGAAGATGTCTTCATCTTTGGGCGTAAAAACCTGCGTCTCATCACCATCACTCGCGATCCGGCCGATTTGCAACGGTTGGTCGACAGGTGGCAGCAAGTTGGTCAAGGCCGTGTCCCCGAGAACGGGGCACATCCTCTCAATGAGAAACATCCTCATGCGAAGGCGGTTCTCGCAGAGACGCTCGTTCAGGTGTACTTGGAGCTTGGACAGGTTGAAGAAGCGATCCGGATGGCGCAGACCATTCCACTCAGTGATATAGAATGTGTGGAGGCCTGGACCCATGTCTCGAGGTATCTCCACGCTCCAGAGTTTCTCATCAAGGCAAGAAGAGCTGCGTTCAATCTGATGCGGTCAGCGCAGGTCATCGCGTGGCTAAGCATTTTTGAAGTCTCAAGGGATGCCGCAGATCTTGATCGGGCATGCCAGTCCGTTGATCATTTCGAGGCGCGACATTTCTCAAATACAACCCTCTCTGCCCTGCGATTGAAACTTTTGGGGACGTATGCTTCTTCTGGAATGTTGGAAGAGGCGCGCGCCATACTGCCTCGGCTGACGGATTACGATAACCGTTGTGAGGGAGCGGCGCTCATCGCGCAAGCATCGAAAACAGTCACTGATCTCACCGCCATGTGGCGCATCGTTCTGTCATTGGGTCAACGGGACTTGCCTGTGACGGAGAGCTCTGCGCAACAAATTCTTGTCGCTTGTCTGGCCTGCAATCAGACAGGGCAGGCATACCAATTTGCCGATGTCCTCAAAGGAGAGCTCAAGTCGTTCGCCTTCGCTTTTATCGCGGCACATGCGTCTGAAGCCGAAAGAGAGGAAGCCTTCGCAAAGATGGAGCAGATGTCTGTTGTCAGAGTGGAAAGTGAGGATTGGCAGAGGAGCCGTACTCTGCTTGAGCAAGCGCGAGCTTGCATAGCCGTTGGGAAGTTGTCCGCGGCGAAGACCATCACGCTTTCCATTCCTAGTTCAGAATCTCGGTGCGAAGCCTGTCTCTTGGTTTACCAAGCAGAGGAGGCATGTCGAAATCGCTAACATGCCGTTCTTTTTTCTCGCGGCTCTCATCACTGGGTGCCGTTTTTTTGTTTTTAGATAAATGTTATTTTATGCCGCTTGCTCA
>SICT01000059.1 GCA_009691315.1 Candidatus Uhrbacteria bacterium
AAAACACGTTTCAAAATCAATCGAGAACGCTCATCTGGCTCTAGAACTGTGAGTTCAATTCCAGATCGCTCAGCTAAAAGCTTAGTCAACAGTCCCGTACCAGCTCCCAACTCTAAGACGAAAATCTTACGACCAGCCTCTTTCCGATATTGATCTAATCGACGTACTAATTCTGCACGCATTTCCATGTAATAAGCGTGCTGTTCTTCATTTATATGATAGTCCTCTAAATTAGAGTAGCAAGAAACCGGGAAGATATTTGAGGTGAGTTTTTTATATGTCATCATATTTTGATGACAATAATATAACGCAAATGTTTGTTTTTGTCAATATATATTGATGACAGATGAAATCTGCGCTATTCTATTTACATTATGGATCTAAAACACACTCTCAAGACCCTGGGCCTGTCAAAAAATGAAACGGAAGTCTATCTCACCCTTCTAGAACAAGGGGTTGTGCAGGCCGGTCCCCTCATAGCAAAAACAAAGCTCCATCGGATGCTGGTTTATAATGCTCTCGATCATTTGACCCAGGAAGGGTTGGTCTCCGTTATTCATAAAAAAAATATTCGCCTCTTCCAAACAACGGATCCTGTTGCTTTACTTGAAAAAGCTCACCGGATTTATGAATTAGCCCAAAATGTTTTGCCGGAACTGCGCCGTCTGCAACAAAAACAAGAGCAACTGGTTACTGTGCGCACGCTCATCGGTCCAGAAGGATTTCGTACCAATCTAGAAGAAATCATCGAATCCGCAGGACACTTCAAGAAAAAAGAAATCTGTATTATTGGTGGTGCCAGAGATACGGATTTTTATGATGCGGCGGGAGAATGGTATCCGACCTACATCGCTCTTCTTGAGAAATCTTCTATTCACAAGCGCTTACTTGCCCCCGCTTCCTATTCGTCAGAATTCAAAAAAAAATTTGCCGCAGAAAAATATACCGAACTTCAGACACTATCTTCTGGGTTGTCTTCTCCAACCTATACCCGCATGACACCGGAAATGGTTTCCATCGAACTGTACCATCCTCACATTGTTATTATTCAGATTCGCAGTCAGGTAATCGCCCAAGCTTATTTGGATTCATTTGAACTCTTGTGGAAAGCAACAAAACACTGAACAATCTACTGCTTCTCCGGCACTGAATCTTCGCCGCCAGGACTCCACGGATGGCAACGTAGAATGCGCTTAAGCGTCAGCCAAGAGCCTCTGATTAAACCAAATCTATCCAGGGCTTGATATCCGTACTCCGAGCAGGTCGGATGAAAACGGCAGACTTGGTAGGGATAAAATTTTGCGAGCGGGCCATGATCAAGGGATAAGGTACGCTGATAGATGACGATTAAAATCTGACCGATGCGACTCGGAATGCGCACGAGCTGAAAAAAAAATCTCATATTTATTTATTTTGAAAAACAACTGAACTTGACTTGCGTGCTTTTAAATTTTTTCGTGGTTGGGGCGGACGCGAGAGCGCTTCAGGAATTTTTTCAAAAGCGTGACGGACAGCAGAAACTAGTTCTTGAAAATTAATCTCCTTTGCTTCTGGCTTCGCGATAAAAAGCAGGTCCATCTTCTTAGGCCAATCTGTCTTCACGGCACGCAATGCTTCGCGTAAACGACGTTTCGTGCGGTTGCGAGCGACCGCGGTCTTAAAAATTTTGGCAGAAGTTACAAAGCCGACTTTTGTCGGTGCTTGGCTTTCCCGAAAACGTAAAGTGAACAATGGCCCAAAAACGACCCGTCCTTTTTGCGACAAAAGTGCGAAATCTTTCGCGCGGCGCAGGCGATCTGGTCGAACGAGCATTATTTTCGACGAGTATTGACGGTTTTGACCGCGATACGATGGCGGCCTTTAGCCCGGCGGCGAGCTAGAACTTGACGCCCTGCGCGCGTTTGCATGCGTTTTAAAAAGCCATGCACGCGAGCATAGCGCCTCTTTTTTGGTTGATAGGTTCTTTTGGTAGCCATAGGAATGTGGAGATGCTAGCAAGATCAAAGCATTTTGGCAACTGTCTGCCTATATCCTGTTGATAAATATCAATCTTATCCACAAATCATCCACAGATTTGACAGCTGTTTGCAAACTTGAAATTATCAACTCATCTTCAATTTATTTTGTTCTTTGGCTAAATCCTCACTTTCTCTCTATGGATCTGCAAGCCCTTTGGCAAACCACGCTTGGCGAGCTTGAGCTCACCTTATCCAAGGCAAATTTTACGACCTGGTTCAGGAATACCTTTATTGGCTCCTTTGAAAACGGACGAATCACCGTATCTGTCCCCAACACATTTACCAAATCCTGGCTTGAACAAAAATATCATGCCGCCATTCTTAAGGCTCTACGCTCAACGACCAATCAAGGTGTACGCGAGGTACATTATCGAGTGGAGGTTAAAAATACGACGGTTTTGCCACTCGAATCCATCGCCGCAGAAGCACTTGATCAAATGCAGGCCTCTGCTCCAGAGATGGCTGAGACCGTCAGCGCGGGTCCAGGCAGAGACATTGGGCTCAATCCTCGCTATGTCTTTAAAAACTTCGTGGTAGGGAAAAATAACGAACTGGCACACGCCGCCTGTATGGCCATTGCTGCCAAACCTGGTGATACATACAACCCACTGTTTATCTACGGTGGAGCCGGCATGGGTAAAACCCATCTTCTCCAGGCGATCGGCCATCATCTGGCAGCAAATTTCCCTGGATTACGTATCCGTTATGCGACCTGCGAGCGGTTTACGAATGAATTTATTCAAGCGGTCAGGAGCGGTCGTGGCAATGAATTTAAAGAAATGTACCGGAATATCGATGCTTTGTTAATCGATGATGTGCAATTTTTAAGTGGGAAAGAAGGGACTCAGGAAGAATTCTTTAATACATTCAATGCTCTACACCAAAATAATAAGCAAATCGTGATTACCTCGGATCGACCACCTAAAGATATCCAAACCCTCGAAAGCCGTATGGTGTCACGCTTGGAATGGGGCATGTTGACGGATATCTCCATGCCAGACTTTGAAACACGCGTAGCGATTCTCCAAACCAAAGCCCGTGAAAAAACTTATCCTTTATCTACGGAAATCCTGCATGCGATGGCTGGAGCCATTCAATCGAATGTGCGTGAACTTGAAGGCGCACTCAACAAGGTTATTGCCTATCATCAATTTAAAAACATTCAGCCCTGCATAAGTACGGTGCAGTCACTCTTACAAAGCTTTGCCCCAAACGTCAGCAAGCACAGCATTACTGCACGCCACCTGCTTGAGGTCGTCACCCGCCACTATGATATTTCGCTTGATAACATCCTGAGCAAGAGTCGGGAACGCCGTTTTGCCTTTCCACGGCAGGTCGCTATGTATCTTCTGCGGGAAGAGATTAAATGTTCATTTCCAACGATCGGCAGCCATATCGGTGGCCGTGATCACACGACTGCCATGCATGCCTGCCACAAGATCACAGACCTGGTCAAAGAGAATGAGCAACTGAAGCGGGATTTGGTTATGATGCGTGAACGTCTATATAGTCAACCTACCCTGTCTTCGGTGCGCGCTTAACCTGCGGATAACCTTGTGGACATCCTCTTTACAATATCTGGATGAATCGTACGGTCCTTGCTAAGGTCAAATGACTTTTAAGAATATCCCGGTCTATCCCTAAGATATACGCATACCAACGTGGACAGAATTTATCGTTTTGAGCACCTGGATCTGGACATGCCAAACACCTATCCCCACTATCCACACCCCTTACTACTATTATTGGTTTATATAAATTAATTTAATCCCTACTAATAACAATCAAGTTCAAGAACCTATGATCTTCGCCTGTACACAAGAAAATCTTCTTCAAGGCTTGTCCTTGGTTAGCCATATTGCAGGGAAAAACGTCAACCTACCTATTTTGAGCAATGTCTTACTGAAGACTGAAGACGGCGGGCTTAAGCTTTCCACAACTAATCTAGAAATGGCCATCTCGGCGCTTGTACGTGGACGAGTGGAGGCTCCTGGCGAATTCACTATTCCGGCTAAGTTGTTTCAGGATTACATCTCTCTTCTATCGTCTGGCAAGATTGAACTTGCTGTGAAGGGCGATACGCTCGAGATTCGCGCAGATGATAAAGTGACCCAGGTGAAAGGTATGGCCGCATCTGAATTTCCTGTTATCCCCAAGCTCGCCAAAGAGAGCGGTTATCGACTGAAGGCGGATCTTTTGCGTCAAGCGATTGGGCAGTCGGTTTTTGCCGTATCCAGTTCAGAGTCTCGGCCTGAGCTTGCAGGAGTTGCCTGTTTTTTTCACGGTCAAGCTGGTAAAGATCAGCTCGTCATGGCCGCGACCGATTCCTATCGCTTGGCAGAGAAGAAGGTGTCGCTTGTTGTCGGTAGTGACGGCGCAGAGGCACGGGTGATTATCCCGGCGAAAGCTATGCTTGAGATCGCGCGTATTCTCTCGGTTTACAGCGATGACTTGGATATGCCAGACGAAGTTGCTTGGCAGATGACGGATAGCCAGTTTGTGCTTACCTATGGCAAGGTTGAACTCATCTCGCGTTTAATTGAAGGATCGTTTCCCGATTATCGCCAAATTATCCCGACGCAGTTTCGTTCGGAGTTTCAGGTGAGCCGTAGCGAGTTATCTAAGGCCATTCGGGCCGCTGCTCTGTTTACTCGACAGGGGCTGTTTGATATCCATTTTGATCTAGGAGCTGACGGAACGCTGAAAGTGTCTTCTGCAGATACCGGCACAGGTGCGCACACGACAACGCTCAAAATAAACTCTTCCCAAGAAAACCGAGTGACTCTGAATTATAAATATTTATCTGATGGTCTCGCTATCATGCCGGCAGATACCGTGACAGTACACATGATCGATGGGATGAATCCAGTCGTTATTACACCGGATGGAACTCAAGGTTTTCAATACGTGGTGATGCCGATCAGGCAATAATTTTTTACGGATTGGTTGAGGTTGTTGTTGAGGTGGATGTGATGATTGGCATGATGATGGTGTCATCAAATTCTGTTGGGATTGCCGGAAGGGTCGAGCTCGCCATCCAATTGGTTTTTTGGATCCAGGCTTGAATAGCGTTTTCCCAATTCGCGAATTGAGGATCTGTGTATGGGTTTGCGGGAGCTGGTCCGGTTGGATCGTCCTTGTCGACATAGTAGAGAATGGAATGCGCTTCGCGATACATATGCGTTTCGACCCATTCAGGTGGAGTTGAAGAGGTCACGATTTTCCCATTAAGGGCATTGACTGAAATCTTTTGTTCCGCCACTTGCCCAAGCAGGGACGGCTTATTTGTTGTGGGCGTTGTAGGCGACGTAAACATTTCGATTGGCATTTTTTTCGTTGCCGCTTTCATATAGGCTTGCCAGATGGGCGCAGCGATAACCGAGCCGTCTGCTCCGCGATTCATGGCCGCATTGTCATTATTGCCGACCCAGACCGCTGTTGCGAGACCGGGCGTGTAGCCCAAGGTCCAGGCATCGTGATAGTCGTTGGTTGTTCCGGTTTTGGCCGCAACAGGTCGATCAGGCAAGGTGAGATAGTTGCTTAGGCCAAAAACAGACGCACGCGCATTATTATCAGACAGCACATGTGAGATGAGCCGCGTGACTTGTGGATCCATAACGATTGCTCCAGGTGATAGCTTCCATTCTTCCAATGTTTGTCGTGCGCTGTCTTCTACTTTTAAAATAGCCGAAGTCGGATAAAGCGTCCCTTCATTGGCAAATGTGGCGAATGCGGCTACATGTTCGATCGGTTTGACCTCTCCCCCGCCCAAGACGAGCGCGAGTCCAAAACGGCTACGATCGGCAAAAGTGGTGTAACCAAGATTTTCCGCAAAATCGAGGACGTGTCCAACTCCCACCAAGTACAGCATTTTCACCGCCGGAATATTGAGCGATCCCTGGAGTGCCTGGCGGATCGAGACCGGGCCGCGTTCTTTTAAATCATAATTATGAGGGGTGTAATCTTTGAAATCTGTTTTGAATAGAGTCGTCACATCCCATAATTGTGTTTGCGGAAGGTAGCCACGAATAAAACCAGCGGCATAGACGATCGGTTTAAAACTTGATCCTGGTTGGCGTGGACGTAAAGTGACATTCACTTGGCCATCGTGTTCTGTGTCAAAAAAATCTTTCGAACCAACCATGGCTAGGATTTGTCCGGTTTTTGGATCAAGAGATACGAGCGCCGCATTGTTAAAGCCGTATTTTTTTCCGCGCGCCTCTACACCTGCTTCCACGGCTTCCTTGGCAGCTTGCTGTTTATCCCAATCAAGCGTTGTGATGACCCGCAGCCCCCCTTCCTCCAGTTGCTTTTCTCCATACCGCTCAATGAGCTGAGAACGGACGTACATCACAAAATGCGGAGCCTGGATATCGCCGAGATTTTTCGGTTTGAGTTTTTTGAGCGTTTCTATTTGTTTCGCGGATGTTGCTTCGTCTTCTTTTATATAATTTTGTTCAACCATTAAATCTAGGATGCTGCGTTGGCGGGCGATCAGTCGCGAGCGATTGTCCCCGCTTAAACCTATGCCATACGGTGAATAAAAATCCGGTGCTTGAGGAATCGCCGCAAGCAGAGCAGACTCATCAAGCGTGAGATCTTTCGCTGATTTTCCAAAAAAGGCTTGCGCGGCAGATTCAATCCCGTACAAGTTTGATCCGTATGGAATTTCATTAAAATATAATTGCAGGATCTGGTCTTTGGTATACGTGCGTTCGAGTTGGAATGCGAGAACAAATTCTTTGAGTTTGCGCGTGAACGTTCGTTCGCGTGTCAGAAAAGCATTTTTTACCAACTGTTGAGTGAGTGTCGAGGCTCCTTGTTTGGCTCTACCACGAAAGAGATTAATCAGCGTCGCGCGCACAACCCCTTTCCAATAAATGCCATGATGTTCGTAAAACTTTTTATCTTCTATGGAAATGGTTGCTTGTTTTGCGTTTGCCGGAAGCTCCTCGATTTTAATCAGCGTTCGTTTTTCATCGCCATGGATTTCGTATAGCAGATGCGTGCCGGTGCGGTCATAGATTTTTGTTGATTGGGCAAAGGGGTGAGTGGTCAAAATGTTTGGGTCAGGAAGATTCCGACTGGCCCAGGCAGCGAGGAGAGCAAAAATAAACAGGCCAAGCACCCCCAAAGCCACAATAATTAA
>SICT01000060.1 GCA_009691315.1 Candidatus Uhrbacteria bacterium
TCGGACCAGGTCGGCATGAGCGGGACCGGGGCGAAGGAGTCCATGCCCTTGGCGAGCAGGTACTTCTCGAAGGTCTCGCACCCGAGCGCCGGACCAATCTTCTCCCAGACGCGACGAGCCTTGGCCATCTGCTCGTCCGAGAGACGATTCTAAAACTGTTGCATGAGCTACCTCGCGGGCAAGTTAAGAGTCCTCCGTGTACGCACGGATACGTTCCCGTTATCCAATGGGACAGGTTTCCCTATTCAAGGGAATGTATGAAAATACTATAAAAAAAGCCTTTTTGTCAAGGAATCCTCGCCACTGTACTTGGTTTTAGATATCCTAGACTCTATGATGAAACATCTTGATCTTACGTCATTTGCAAACACTTTACATTCACTCGATATCGCATTGCATGAACCAGGTGACACACTGAATGAGGTCAAACTTCAGATGATGCAAGATTCAGTCATCCAACGTTTTGAATATACTTACGAACTTGCTTGGAAAACCATTAAGCGCCATTTGGAAATGCAACAGGAAACACCACTCGACGATCTTGGGCGCCGAGATCTCTTTCGCCGTGCCTTTGAAGCCCAGTTGATTCAAGATCCAGAAGCCTGGTTCGGCTACCAAGATGCAAGAAACAAAACAGCTCACGCATACGATCACAAAATAGCGCTTGATGTCTATCGATCTATTGATCCTTTCTTGAAAGACGCAAAGGCCCTCCTACAAACCCTCGAAAAAAAATATGGTGGATCTTAAGCCACGTCATCTGACTGTGGTAAAAAAAATCTTACAGGTTCATATTCCGCATAAAACCGTGTGGCTGTTTGGCTCACGCGCAACCGGTAAAACGCATCCGGCCTCAGATATTGATCTGGCGATCATCGACGAACAACCTCTGGATCCAAAAATTTTGGGGGATCTGCAATACGCTTTTGAAGAATCCTCCCTTCCCTATCGAGTGGATTTAGTAGACTGGGCCACAGCTCAACCAAATTTTCGTGCCATAATGGAACAAAATCATGAGGTGATCCAACCTTCCGTTCGAAAATAAAAAAACCGTGCGTATCTGGAGAGACACGTACGGTCGAAACCTTACGGAGAAGTAAGGATTAAGGAAAGAAAATTAAGCAGGGGCGAGGAACTAAGGAGTGAGGCCTCTCACTCCGGGAGGAACCCCGACACCGAGCCGTAGTACTCGCTCGGATCGTCGACGTGGCCCGTGCCGAACCCGAGCTTGCCGTCGTAGAAGTAGACGACCGGCGCGCGGTCCCACGTGCCCCCGGCCTCGAAATCGTACTCGTCTCCGGCGCAGTCCATCCAGAGATCCTCGTACTTCACGAGGCGCTCGAGATGAACGAGGAGGTGAGCCCCTGTGATGTAGGCACCGAGACCAAACTCCTTGGCCAGGAACAGCGCGCGGGCGCGCCGAACCGACTTACCCCGGTACAGGAGTCCGGTCTGACCCGGGAAGAGCAGAAGGTCGCCCGGCTGAGAGGCCTCGAGCTTCTGGAGCGCTTGCATCTGCCTTTCGGTCATACGCAGGTTGCTGGGCCCGATGCGCCCCTCGGTGAAGTCATGGAACTTCTTGCCGAGCTTGTGCTTGAGCGCGTCGAGGATGTAAAGCAGGCCGAGGTTCATGTCCGGCCAGCCCTCCTTGCCCTTGGCGAGCGAGGTCGCACGGCAGATCTTGGCGAGCACGGATGGCTTGGGGACAATGATCAAACCGTCCATGCCCTGCTCGCGCGGCACAACAATCCCAGAGGCGAGACGCACGACGTGCGACGAATCGAAGTTGACTCCGCCCCACTGCTGGGTGAGGAGCGCGACCTCGTCGACGGCACCGCCGAGCCGGTAGCTCTGGGGGTAGCCATAGGTGGACGGAACCTCTTCCCAGTGCCAGCGCCGCGCGATGGTCTGGTCGTAGGTGATCTCTCGCGTCACGAGATTTTGGAGCGTTCGACGATCGAGACTCTTCTCGTCGACCATCTCCATCAGCGCGATGAGCTGTTCAACCGAGATCCTGCCGTCCCTCACCTGTGGTCCCAGGGCTTTCAATTGCGCGATCGTTCCGGTTTCGATGTCCATAGTGCCTCCTCTGCCGTTTGGTATGCCTTCACAGGTCCGCCGTTATCCGACATTCCCGTGAGGTCCCCCTTGGGCAAAGAGTGCCTGTAAACGACAGGCTCGCTTTCCCATTCAAGGGATAATACAAACTAGGCGAAAAAAGCCTTTTTGTCAATGCTATTGACCTGTGGGAAAAAATCGTTTATCCTGACTTAGCACTCTCATTATTTGAGTGCTAACTGACTCTTTTCTATGCTTCCCCAAAATTTCACTACCAAAAGCCAAGAAGCTCTCCACATCGCTCAGCAGTTTGCCTCGCAGAATGGCCAGCAGTCGCTGGAACCGGCGCATTTGTTTTATGCTCTGCTGGAACAAGAAGATGGCGTGGTGCCGGCGATTTTTAAAAAACTCAGCGTCCCCCTCCCCGCTCTCAAAGGAGATCTGGAAGCGATTCTTTTGCATTTGCCGAAAGTCTCGACGAGTGGTGGCCTGGCACAGCTCTATTTATCACAAGATTTTCTAAAGACCCTGCAACTCGCTGAACGTGCGGCAAAACAATTTAAGGATGAATATATTTCGACTGAACATCTTTTGCTTGCCCTCGCTGATGCGCATGATGAGATCGCCACGCTCATGGCTCGTCATGGAGTGACTTTGGAAACAATCTTAAAAGCCCTCAAGGATGTGCGTGGAAATGTGAAAATTGAATCACCTGAACCAGAACAGTCCTATCAAGCGTTGGAAAAATACGCACGAAATTTAACGGCCATGGCTCGACAAGAAAAACTCGATCCAGTTATTGGTCGTGATGATGAAATTCGTCGTGTCATGCAAATTCTTTTACGCCGCACCAAAAATAATCCGGTGTTAATTGGCGAGGCTGGAACGGGAAAGACCGCGATCGTCGAAGGGCTGGCCGAACGGATTGTCGCGGGCGATGTTCCAGAATCACTTAAAGATAAAGAGGTATTGGCGCTTGATGTTGGCTCGCTGGTAGCTGGCACAAAATTCCGTGGCGAATTTGAAGAGCGTCTAAAAGCGGTTCTGCGGGAAGTGGAAAAATCTGCGGGAAAAATTATTTTATTTATTGATGAGCTGCATACTTTGGTGGGCGCTGGCGCCTCTGGTGAGGGTGGGTCGCTTGATGCTTCCAACATGTTAAAACCCGCTCTTTCGCGTGGAGAACTGCGAACAGTTGGTGCAACGACCCTTCAAGAATATCAAAAATATATTGAAAAAGATGCCGCACTAACCCGACGGTTTCAGCCGGTATTTGTGGATGAACCGAGCGAAGAAGATGCCATTGCGATCTTGCGCGGTATTAAAGATAAGTATGAATTGCATAGCGGGATCCGTATCACGGATCATTCTCTAGTGGCGGCCGTAAAATTATCGGTGCGTTATATTACCGACCGTTTCCTGCCGGATAAAGCGGTTGATTTGATTGATGAAGCGGCCGCGGCGTTACGCATGCAGATCGATTCATTGCCAGAAGATTTAGATAAATTGAAACGTGAACTCATCAAATTGGAAATCGAGAAACGAGCCCTGTCTAAAGAAGATGATAAGGAATCCAAAGAACGTTTGGCAGAATTAGAAAAACACATGGCAGAAGTGCGAGAAAAATCTGATCACCTGGAATTATCCTGGAAAGCAGAGAAGGAATTGATTACGGCCATTCAAGATAAGAAAAAAGAATTAGAGAAATTAAAAATTGAAGCAGAAATTGCGGAACGCCGCGGAGATCTGGAGCAAGTTTCCAAGATTCGTTATGGAAGCATGCCCGGGATTGAGAAAAAACAAAAAGAAATTGAAGCAAAACTCAAGCTCTTTCAAGGCAAGCGTGGATTGCTGAAAGATGCGGTGACGGAGGAAGATATTGCAACCGTGGTCGCTCGTTGGACCGGTATTCCGGTGCAACGCATGCTTGAATCAGAATCCATGCGCCTGGCCAAACTTGAAGAAGAATTGTCAAAGCGTGTGATCGGACAAAAGGAAGCGGTGCATGCCGTAGCCAATGCTCTACGTCGGTCGCGTGCCGGGATCAGCGAGGAAAAACGGCCCATCGGATCCTTTCTGTTTCTCGGACCGACTGGAGTCGGAAAAACAGAACTCGCCCGCACGCTGGCCGCGCTCATGTTTGATGATGAAGATGCTATGGTGCGGGTTGATATGTCTGAATATATGGAGAAGCATGCGATCTCCAGAATGATCGGCTCCCCTCCTGGCTATGTTGGGCATGACGAAGGCGGTCAGCTGACGGAAAAAATTCGCCGCCGACCGTATTCGGTTATCCTCCTTGATGAAGTAGAGAAAGCGCATCCAGATGTGTTTAACACCTTGCTCCAAGTTTTGGAAGACGGACGCTTAACCGATGGCAAAGGCCGCGTGATCAATTTTAAAAACACCATCATTATCATGACCTCAAACATCGGCTCTGATGTGATTTTGGATTGGGGGAAGCGTCGTGGGGAGATTGGGTTCGCGGATAGTGAAGAAAAAACTGCCAAAGCCACGGAAGAAAAGGTCCACATCCAAATCCGTGACATGCTGCGTGATCATTTCCGCCCTGAATTTTTGAATCGCGTTGATGAGACCGTGATCTTTCATTCACTCGATAAAGAAGAGCTGAATCAAATCGTGGATCTTCAGTTAATGCAAGTAAAAAAGCGCTTGGCGGAAAAAAAGATCACCCTATCTTTTACGGACAAAGCGAAAAAACTTGTGGCGGACAAAGGTTATGACCCGTCGTATGGCGCGCGTCCTCTCAAACGCGCCATTCAAGAATTCATTCTCGATGAACTTGCCCTTAAAATCGTGGAAGGGAAAATTAAAGAAGGCGATGAAGTAACCATCGATGCAAGCAAAGATAAAATTGTGATAAAATAAGAAGGGTTCGGCTCAACGTCTCGCCTCCATCTTGGTACGCCGAGTGATCATTTTATTCATTAAATAACCTAAAATTTGTAGATTAATTTTTTTAATTTAGTATCCTGGATCACATACAGCACCAAGCGATCTTCCGCATCAAATGCGGGTGGAATCACGACCCCGGAATAATAAAACGCTTTTTCATTTCCCTCGTAGTAAAAGGCGCGCTTCACGCGTGCCGGCTTTTTTGAGAACAAAGGCAACATACGAAAACTCGCCGTACCGATCTGCCGATCATTGATCCAATAGATGTAATCATGGTGACAGATGGAAGAACTGCAAACATCCGTAATCTTTCCCTGATCCGTTTTCACTGGAACACGAACCGCTTGCCTGGCCACAAATAAAATATTTCCTCGACGGTCAATCGCTCGTGCATCAACGCCATTTAAAAAATGCCAGTGCCCTTGGCTTGAAAAAATTTCGGTGCTTCCTGCTGGATCATAACCAATGCGTGGGGATGGCGAGTAACGAACGGCAAACGCTTCATCGAGAGGAGGATTGATGAAAAAATTTTGTGGCTCAAAGGGCATGAGCGTGGCCTGCTCATTTTTGACGATATACCATTTGCCTTGAAGATCGCGTGCCCGATAGAAGATAGATCCGGTTGCATGATTCACCTTGATTAAATCAACGTAATCCCACACACGACCAGCTTTACCGTCGGCGGCCACAGACCACTGATCTCCATCGCGCACCCGGAAAATAAGTCCGGTGGCATTTTTTGTGTAGTTGAGATAATCGACAAACGGCCAGGTGCCTTGCAGCTCTCCATTCTTATACAGCGCATATTGATTTTTATCCGCTGCCCACATCCAAAAATATAAATCATTATTGATGGTTGGAATAGGAGGGGAAATATTTTTATATGGTCCATACTCTCCTTCGGAGGTCTTAATCAACCAGCCGCCAGGGCAATTGTCGTAACGTTCTTTTTCGCAGGAGGGATCCGTTTGCTGATAGCGAAAGGCCCATCTGCCATTCGGTAAAATGGTTAAACGATCGGCATGATAATATGGGTCTGTCGGTACTCCATCAATCACAAACCGTCGTACGAGAGATGTTGAGCTGACAGAAAAGCGAAATCCCCAATGAGAACCATCGCGGTAGCGCATGAGTTCGCTAACCTTTCTAATATCATTCACTCGTTGATACATGTCAGGGACGTAAGGCTGGATACGCTGTAGCCACTCATCTTCCACCCGCTTTTCTTCTGGAGTGGGTGGATTGTTCAAATGATCAATTTCAGATCGAAGATCCCTGGTGCTACCCCACGTATATGCTAAACGATTTGTCACTTCTGAAAACGTATACATGGGGTAACTGCCGTTTGTCGGTGTGTGGAACCATTCAAACATGCTGTCTGTGATCTGTCCCTTTTCATCCAAACGATCGATGGATTCATATTCAACCGGATCTCGATAGGTGCCATCAAGATAATTATCAATCAACAAATATTTGGCGTACCACGGCTGCTCGCTTACATCCGCCACATCCTGCACTGTTTGAGGGGCGCTCTCCAAACGTACCGGATTCTGAATCGCTTCACAGGCACTTTGTGCCGGAAGCGAAATCTTTTTTCCAATAAACAACGGTCCCTGATAATCAATGTTATTGGATGGTTCGGCCGCAATCACCGGCCAACACCATGGGGTGCCATAGATCTTTTTTGAAATGTTCCACAGATTTTCTCCGGCTTTAACGATGTGGATTCGTTGTTCCAATCCGTCCGCGAGAACGGGGAAAGAAATCATGAAAAAAAGACCCGCGGTTGCCACGCTGATCTTTATCGGAATATTTTTCATGTTTGCATATTCCCACAATTTTCTCAGTATCACAAACGGGGTCAAGTCCGAAATTGGGACCTGACCCCGTTTTCATTTCACTATTTCTGTACCTCAAAGGTCATGGTCTGTTCGCTTAAGACCTTGCCTTTGGTATCCAAGATTTTGATCACCATCTTGTGAGCACCGAGCGGCGAAATTTTGCTCAGTACCTGCTTGACCGCTCCGTTAAAGGCTTTGCCTGCTTTTAACGTGACTGGCAAGCGAGCTGAACTCAATCTTTTGCCTTTCGGATCTAACCACTCTCGAGACACGATGATCGATTGGGAGACAGAACCCTTATTCA
>SICT01000061.1 GCA_009691315.1 Candidatus Uhrbacteria bacterium
GTCGCCAACCTCGGCGGCCGCGAAACAAATACTCTGTTGAATCTAGCTATAACAACCGCAACAACTTCCTTCGCGATTTTGTTGCAAATACGCTCGACGATTCCCCCAATTAGTTTTCCGATTGGAGCATGGCCTGAAGTATTGGATGTGGTCAAAGTTTCGAGCGAACATGCGGAACAGATTGCGTCCGTCCCGTTCAGAACCGATGGCTCCCCTGTTTCGATAGGAATTTCTTTCGACCACCTTGGAGGCACGGTCTTCTTAAACGACACAAAGACCACATTTGCACCAGTTTTCTCAACGGAAATGACTGTCTCAATCGCATTGGGGAGTCAGGCATTGGATCAGCGAGCGCGCTTTGATAATTTTTGTGCTTTCCGCAGAGTAATCTCAAGCGAAGAATGGAAGCAGTTATCAAGGCCGTTTCCTGTGGCTATGGGGGGGCTACGTTCCGTTTGGACGCCTTTTGGGCCACGTTTTCTCGTTGACGTCATTACCGGTGAACCTTGGAGACATTTCACCTTGTACAGGTCTCTTTCGCTCGGGACGAACCGTTGGACAAAGGTGCTTAGTCAAATGGATGGGTATTCAAATCCATTGTATACTGAACTTGGCCTTACCTTTACAGACGTTTCCAATACTAACGCCTTTTACTGGGGGCTATCTGAATAATCTGACCGACGCTTTTTCATGCCTGCGTCATTCGTTGTCGGGCTGCCAAGCATCCCCATTGCACTTGGATGCTTCCAGCCAGTGCGTCAGATTCCCAACCTAGGCGTTACGTGGGCCTGCAACTGCTCAAGCGGCAGGACAGTTTATTCCATGACGGCAGCGACCGGCTATCATCACGCCGTGGTCGCAAATCTGTGTAGGGAAGGATGTCGGTTACTGGAATGGCACCGGGAAAAAACAGAGACGTCGAGCATGTGCATGACAACGTTTAAAAGGATTGGTCGGCGGCCATATGCCAAGTCAACGAATGGGAGCCAACGCGGCTTGGTTTAAACTGAATCTGATTGCCTAAACCTGATCAGTGTTCTCAAAGGGTTATGTTTGAACCCAGATGAACGCACGGCGTGATTGGAAAGATTTCGCCTGCTGGTCATCCAGCTTGCCGGACGACTCAATCGAAATGTGTGTGTTGAAGACAGGGGACTTCAAAAAACCTGACTTTTCGAGGAAGAAACAGTGAGTTTCTGGAAGTCCCCTTAATAAACAACCGAGCGAGAAAACAATTGCCCCGCCCGAAAATACCACCGACATCCATTGGGCAAAAACTGTTTTTCACCGTTTAAAATGGAAATCGTGGGTTGCAGGATGGGGAGGTCTGGCGCAAAATATCGGGCTTTATGTCGAGTGTTCGTAAACAGTATCCGTTTGATTTGGTTGAATCCAAGTGGCAGGGCTTTTGGGATCAACAGGGGACGTTTCGAGCTTGGAATCCTGGGGAGGAAATTCCGGCGGAACATCCTTTCGCGCAAAGACATCAGGGGCCGAAGCTGCCGCCTAAGTATTATGTGCTCGATATGTTTCCTTACCCTTCCGGTGCGGGGCTGCATGTCGGGCATCCGGAGGGTTATACGCCAACGGATATCGTGGCACGATAACGGCGGACGCGAGGGTTTAATGTGTTGCACCCGATGAGTTGGGATGCGTTTGGATTGCCTGCCGAGCAGTATGCGATCAAAACCGGGCAACATCCGCGAAAAACTACTGAGGCAAATGTGGCGACGTTCTGATAATGTAGGATAAGAAGAGGGAAAGCGTTGAAAACTAACCGAAGTCAGGTACTCTATCCAATTGAGCTACCGACGCCCGCCCCACGGTGAGAACACCGTGGTGTGTCCTTGCAGGTATAGTGGCGAGTGCATCAATTGTCAAAACTCCGCGCCAAAAATCTACTACCACTCCTTGCGGCGATTAAAAACATCCGCCACAGAATCAGAAAATATAACCTGCTCAAATGGATAACCCTTTGCAGGCAAAGTGCCTTCAGTCAAACTCGGTTGAATGTTGACGAGGTATTCACGGATCTTATGCCCATGGTTTGCTCGGTGGCGGTTTTTGATTTGCCTCACCTTCTTTCCCGCCGTCCTCGCCCACCAACCGAGTGACAGTTACCTCAGCTTAACAATTTCCAGCAATCAACTTGAGGGCCAATGGGATATCGCCTTACGAGATTTAGATTTTTTCATCGAGTTGGATACCGACAAAAACGGGGAGATTACTTGGGGAGAATTGGAGAGCAAACAATCCGTGGTCGAGAGCTTTGCCTACACCCATCTGCGCCTAATCACCGATCAGACAGTCTTGCCCGCGCAAGGTGTGGATCTCCTCGTTGCGGAACATAACGATGGAAGCTATGCCGTCCTCCGCTTCACTGCTCCACTCTCTGCTCAGGCTCAGGAATTGAGGGTCGAATACTCCCTGCTTTTTGAGACGGATCTTCAACATCGTGGCTTCTATCAAATCTTGCATCGAGGCAAGACTCAAAGCGGCGTGTTTAGCCCTGCTGAAAACGTGTACCGATGCGCCCTTGGCAACGCCCCACCCATCTCGTCAGCCAATCAAGGGTTTCCCGCGTTCTTGATCGAGGGAGTGTGGCATATTTGGAAAGGCTTCGATCACATCCTTTTTCTTCTAGCCCTGCTGCTTCCTTCCGTATTGCGGCGCGTTGATAACAAGTGGGTGGCGACGGCTTCTCTGCGCTCCGCAACCATCGCTGTTTTAAAAGTTGTCACTGCATTTACCATCGCTCACTCCATCACGCTCACCCTCGCCGTTCTTGGATTTATTCAGTTACCTTCACGCTTTGTCGAATCCACCATCGCAGCTTCCGTCGTCCTGGCCGCCTGCAACAATATCCGACCGATTCTCGTCGAGCGCGGATGGATAGTGGCGTTTATTTTTGGGCTCATCCACGGCTTTGGATTTGCGAGCGTGTTGGCATATCTCGGCCTTCCCGCCGGCTCGTTGGCCGCTGCTTTGCTCGGTTTTAATCTGGGCGTAGAACTCGGCCAACTCGCCATCGTTGCGGCATTTCTACCAGTGGCTTTTTCCTTACGTCGCACTTGGTTCTACCAGTGCCTCACCTTACGATTCGGTTCTGCGGCCATCGCGATCCTCGCTGCCCTCTGGATGTGTGAACGTATTTTCATTCTCAAAATCCTGCCGTTTTAAAACAACTTCCGATTGCACCAGGTCCCTAGATTTGCTTACTCTAACCACCTTATTCATTATGAAAAAATCGTCCAAATCGCCTGAGAAAAAATCAATCGCTCGCGAACATTCTGCCAAAGTTGTCGAGGGCGCAGATCGTGCCGCCAGCCGCGCCATGCTCCACGCTGTCGGATTCTCCTCGAATGATTTCAAAAAATCCCAGATCGGGATCGCGTCCACTTGGAGCATGGTCACCCCGTGCAACATGCACATCGACAAGTTGGCCGTGGAAGCCGCCATCGGCACCAACGAGGCGGGTGGTAAGGCCGTTATTTTTAACACCATCACCATCTCCGACGGCATTTCGATGGGGACGGAAGGCATGAAATACTCCCTCGTCTCGCGCGAGGTGATTGCGGATTCGATCGAGACGGTTGTAGGTTGTGAGGGCTTCGATGGAGTCGTGGCCATTGGCGGCTGCGACAAAAACATGCCCGGCTGCATCATGGCCCTGGCTCGCCTCAATCGCCCCGGAATCTTTGTTTACGGCGGCACGATTCTCCCCGGCTGCTTTCAAAATCGCAACGTCGATGTCGTCTCCGTCTTTGAAGCCGTCGGCGCCCATGCGAACAAAAAAATTTCCGATCAAGACCTCGCGGACATCGAACGATGCGCCATCCCCGGCCCCGGTTCCTGTGGTGGCATGTACACCGCCAACACCATGGCCAGTGCGATCGAAGCTCTCGGCATGAGCCTGCCCAACAGTTCCGCACAAGCCGCTGTTTCCAAAGAAAAGATAATTGATTGCCAACGCGCGGGAGCCGCCGTCGTCGAGTTGCTCCGATTGGGAATTCGCCCTCTCGACATCATGACCCGCAAAGCGTTCGAGAATTCCATCACCGTGGTCATCGCGCTCGGGGGTTCAACCAACGCGGTACTTCATCTCCTCGCCATGGCTCACGCAGCAGGCGTTAAACTCTCCATCGACGATTTTACAAAAATTGGAAAACACGTCCCCGTCCTAGCTGATCTCAAGCCTAGCGGACGATTTGTCATGGCCGAACTCGTCGCCATCGGCGGCATCGTCCCGCTCATGAAAACTCTTCTGGACGCTGGCTTGCTCCATGGCGATTGCCTGACCGTGACCGGCAAAACCTTGGCCGAAAACCTAAAAAACGCCCCAAAATATCCCGCCAATCAAGAAATCATCCGACCCCTTAGCAACCCGCTCAAAGCAAACAGTCACTTGGTAATTCTCTACGGAAACCTCGCCCCCACAGGTGCCGTCGCTAAAATCAGCGGCAAGGAAGGTCTAGAATTTACCGGTAAAGCCCGCGTATTTAACTCAGAAGAATCCGCCTTGAAAAAAATTCTTGATGGCTCGATCAAGAAAGGCGATGTCATCGTCATCCGCAACGAAGGCCCTCGCGGTGGTCCCGGAATGCGGGAAATGCTCGGGCCTACCAGCGCGGTCACCGGTCGAGGTCTCGGCAAGGACGTCGCTCTCATTACTGATGGCCGATTCTCCGGCGGCAGCCACGGCTTTGTCGTCGGCCATATCTCCCCAGAAGCCTACGTCGGCGGGCCGCTCGCCATCGTTAAAAACGGCGACTCCATCACCATTGATGCCCGCAAACACACTCTGAATCTAAACATTCCCGCCAAGGAAATCAAAGCACGCCTCAAAGCTTGGAAGCAACCCAAGCCACATTACACCAAGGGTGTCCTTGCAAAATACTCCAACCAAGTCAGCTCCGCCCATCTGGGTGCCGTCACTGATCTCAATCTGAAAGTGTGAAAAATTCTGTAGGCTTCAGATTTTCTTCAAAATCTCGAGCCAACGTTTCCAAGCGTCCTCACGTGCTTTCTTATTACCAGCACTCGCGTCCGGTGCCTCGCCTGCACGCATAAAACCATGCCCTGCACCCTCATAGGTGACAGGTTCATACACCTTCCCCGCCTTTTTCATTAACTCCGTGGATTTGGGCAAGGTAGCGTTCACCCGCTCATCATTCCCCGCGTAGAAGCCGTAAACCGGCCCCCCGATTCGGGCCATCGCCGATTCCTCCTCCGGCCCACTTCCGTAAAACGGAAAGGCCGCTGAGATTTTCTTATCATTCGTCGCAAACCGGAACGATTGCCCCCCACCCCAACAAAATCCCCCTACCACAACCTTCCCATTCGCGGCTGGCAACCCCACGACATAATCCGTCACTGCCTTCAAATCCGCCGTCACTTGATCCGGCGCGAGCATCGAAACGGCTTTGCGCACCGCATCCCCGCTCCCCAACTCCGCAGTCCCACCGCCCCCAGGAGCCGCGCCTGAAAGCAGATCCGGTGCGATTGCGATATAACCCGCTGCTGCCAATTGATCCGCCACCCCACGCACCCAATCGGTCAGCCCAAAAATCTCGTGAATCACCACGACGACCGTCGCTTTTTCCTTCACCTCGGGATACGCCACAAAACAGTTCACTTCCCTCTGACCCTGTTTGACTTTTACCCATTCCAAATGGCGGGGAGATTTTTCTAAACGCGCTTTAGCCCACTCCTGCGCCAACGCCGTTCCCATCAAACCCCAAACAACCATTCCGACCGCCAGTAATTGCTTCATTAAAAATCCTTCCGCCACAATTAAAGCTCTGGGGTGAACCCCATAATGATATCGAACCGCGCCGCCAACTCTCCAATTTTTGACGCCTTGATCCGCGCAAAATCCACCGTCACATTGGCCCGTTGCTTGGCATCCTTGATCTGCTTGTAGACACCATCCTTTTCGTTCTGCTCCTCACCCTTGATATAACACTGCGTCGTCCATTTATCTCGCCCCTTCATCTTGATGGCCACATGAATATGCGGCGTCCGCCCAGGGTATTTAATGGGCCGAATCGTGCGAAAATAATATTCCCCCGTGGAACCCGTCAAAAACCGTCCGAAACCTTGAAAATTCGCATCCCGATTCCCTGCCTTATCACTTCCCGAATGTAAATACACCCCCTTGCCATCCACCTGCCAGATCTCCACCGTGGCATTACGAATAGGCTGCCCTTTCACATCCAACACTCGCCCGCTCAAATGCGTGATCGCGCCCAACGCCGGCGTCAAACCATCATTCACACGCACCAAATCATTATCCGTATCCAACGGCAAATGATTTGGATAAAACGGCCCCTCCGTCGAACTCGGCGTCAGCGTCAGTTGCTCTGCCATCAAGCCGGGCACCGCAAACAGTGCCATCCCCCACCCCATCCCTCGTATAAAATGCCGGCGGTTAGGCCGAACCCAATTGGTTTCATGCTTCATAAGGTCCCTCCTCAAATATTGATCCCCTGATTCGACTCCTATCCACTCCTCAAGACCACCCACCCTTCGACATGGTTACAAAAAATTCCACAGAGTGGACCTTTTCCTCCTAGACCTAGGTTTGACCTCAAACTCTCGGGGCGAACTATAACCCAATGCGCTATGCAGCCTCACCCGATTATAATAAGCTTCGATGTAGTCACACACCCTCGGTCCAACTTCGCTCCTTCGCAAGCCCTCCCCTTCAATCCTCATCTCGGTTTTTAGAGTACTCCAAAAAGACTCAATCGCCATATTATCAAACCCATGACCCTCTCGGCTCATGCTTCGACAAAAACCCCGTTGCTCCAGCGCCTCACGATACCGATGGCTAGCATATTGACAGCCCCGATCCGAATGATGGATCACTCCAACCGCTCCCCCACGCCTCGCCAAGGCCCGCTCCAGCGCCTCCAGCGGAAGCCCCAACTCCAACGAACCCCGCAACGACCATCCGATGATCCGCCTGCTAAAAAGATCCATCACCGCCGCCAGATAAACCCAACCCTCCTCCGTGCGAAGATACGTAATTTCCGTCACCCAGATTTGATCCACCGCCGTCGGTTGGCCCCTCCCAACCAGCAGATTCGGCGCAATCAGCTCCGAAT
>SICT01000062.1 GCA_009691315.1 Candidatus Uhrbacteria bacterium
TATTCTGGCAGATGGGGCCAAGGCGCAAGGTGAGGGGGATGCAGACAGATTACGTAATCTTATGCGAGGCTATTGGATTTTTAAAATGCTGATGGGGGTCATCGCTTTTCTCTTGAGTTTTTTTGCAGTCAAGTTTTTGGCGCGTTACTACAGTCCAGATATTTTAGAATTTTTGCATGTATATGCTTGGGTATTTTTGATTCTCCCATTTGAACGGATGGTCAGTTTATATTTGTCCGCACACCGTCTTTTTTCTCAGAGGAGTCTATATGTTTTAGTGCAAGAAATTCTAAAGGGACTGCTCATCGTTGCGTTTATCGCAGGAGCACATTTGGGAATTAAAGGGGTATTGATGGCTATGCCATCCGCCATCTTTCTCACCGTATGCTGTTTTGGATACAGACCGCTCAAAGAGATGCTGACGAATCTTCATCTCATATCATGGAAACCTTTCATACATTTATTACGTGATCAGGCTCCCTGGGTGATTGGGTTGCGTTTTCTTCGTCAAGGAGAGAAAAATCTTCGACCATTTTTTATCCAACTATTTCTCGGACGTGACGCCGTTGCCGTGTTCAGTTTTGCTGATAAGGTTTATGGATATTTATCATCTCTCTTTCCTTTAGATGCCGTGCTCATGCCAAGTATTGCCAGTGAATCGAATGATCAAGAACGTTTACAGCGCATCCTTGAGCGAGGAATAAAATATTCCATCCCATTTTATGCACTCGTTGCTGGAGGCACAGCCCTGATCGCTCCTTTTATCATACACACGTTTTTTCCCCAATACGCGGTCAGTTTACCGACGGTTTTTGTGGTGTTAGGCTATATTCCATTTGTTGGTATCGCGTATATTTTGACGTCATTTTTTGTTTCTCATCAGGCGCAGAAAGATTTGTTAAAAGTGGCGTGCGCCCGTTTTGCTCTGTTCCTTGTATTGTTGCCCCTGACCATTCATTTATTTGGCATCGTGGGCATTGGCATCGAGTATGTCTTTACCCTGTTTCTTTACAGTATCTTGCGTTATGTCGTATTGTTGGCTAAGTATCCAAATTTCAAGATTGATTTTCACCACATGCTGAGATTTGATTCGTATGACAGAGCTATCTTACGGCGGATAACCAGCAAGGTCCGCTCTTGTTTCTAAAGATTTTTATTTTTTTTATAGATGTTATGTCTCAGGCGAGTGCATTCATAAAAGAAAAATTTTTGCAATTTTTTTTGCCTTTGCGGAACCATCCGTTGATCTGGTCCCGCTATGTTAATAGAGTGTCCAAGCGACTCTTCCAAGATTCCTCTGTCCACTTGTCTGATATACAGAGAGCTTTAGTGGCGGCTTTGCGTCGTGATGGAATCGCTACTATCCATATTGATCATTTATTTCCAAATAAACATCTTCTTCAATCATTTCAGCAATGGGTGAACCAGCATCGTTCTTTGGCTCAAGTGGCTCAAAAAAAGACGTTTTTAATCGAGCTGGTTGATTCTCAAATCACGCTCGATCTGGGAGATCCGTTGGTACAATTTTATCTCCATCCAGTGCTTCTCGATGTGATCAATAGCTATTTTCAGATGTGGTCAACCTTTTACTATTATTCGTTGAGTGTGGCACAGGTTATGGAGCCTGATTCACTTCGGGTCTATTCTCAGCAATGGCATCGAGATCCGGAAGAAGTTATGACGTGTAAGGTGTTTGTATATATTCAGGACGTCGATGAAACCTCCGGACCCTTTTCCTATGTCCGAGGTTCTCATCTGGGAGGCAAGTGGCGATCCATTTTTCCACAACGCCCTCCGAAAGGTTCCTATCCGCCCCCGCAGGTGATTGAGGGCATCGTCCCATCATTGGATATTCAGACTGTGACGGGAACAGCTGGAACAGTTATTTTTTGTGACACGAGTGGTCTTCATTGCGGAGGCTATGCGAGCCAACAGGAGCGGATTATGTTGACTGGAGCGTTTCTTCCCACATCGTCGGTATGGAGAAAGCGTTATTATCTTCCTCCGAATATCGAAACGCTGATCCAACAGCAGATAGGGAGTCCCCAAAGCCGATTTGCCTTGACTTCGGGGAGGCTTCATTCATAATGGAACTTCTATGAATCATTACCAGTTGGAAGCGCGTTATCGTGATCAAGGTCGTTATTTTCGTGGAGTTTACGATCCAAAAGGTCTTCAAGCTATTCAAGAATGGCAAGCCACTTCCTCATTTTCAGACTTGATCAACTATCGTTTTTATCAACCAAAGGCTCTGACACGATACTTGTTGATTGCAGATGAATTTCGGGAAGCGCTGACGAGCGGAACTTTGTTGGATGTGGGCAGTCGAGATGCTTCTGCACAACAAGTGATTGGGCGTCCTTGTCAGCTCATTGATAAAAATAATTTACAACTTTCTTCTTGGGACTGGGAGAAAGAGATGATTCCATACCAAGATCAGAGTTTTGATACTGTTATTTGTTTAGACACGCTGGAACATATCAACGATTTCCATCGCTCCTTTCATGATTTGCTGCGTGTAGCAAAAAAGTACGTGATCGTTTCTTTACCTAATTGTTGGCGTAAAGTATTCAAGCATATGCTGATGGGATATGGGATGAGTGGAAGTTATGGACTGCCACCAGAAAAGCCCATGGATCGGCATAAATGGTTCTTCAATACCGAGGATATTGAGGCCTTTCTGTGTTATCAGAGTGCCGTCTCGGTGACTCCCTATAGGATTGCGAAGATGGCCTATCATATGCCCATGACAATTGCTCGCCATAGGATTCAGTATCCACTGATGCGCTTACTTCTTCCCGAGCGGCATGTCAAAAATTTGTTGACAACCGTTGTGTGTGCCTTGTTGGAAAAAATCTAGTCTAGGAGATCGAACGTTATCAAGGTATCGGATTGGATATCTTGCTTTGTTTTTCGACCCACAAGGATAGGCAGTGAGCGGGCCATGAGCCCCTTGGCTGGGCTTTTTAGGGTAAGCATATCCATAGTGATTGATGTTCCAGCGGGAATGAAGTCGCGCGCCACAATGCTCTTCGCGAGTTTTTCACGCATCGGAACTTCTTCTGGATAAATCAGTTTGATTGGTTGGCCGAAGCTTTTTTCTAAGCGACGAATGTCTGTGACTAATTTTGCTAGTTCTGGAATCTCCAAGCTCGCTTTATGATCCGGTCCCCTCATGGTTCGATCGAGCGTGATATGTCGTTCAACCAGACAGGCACCCATGGCCACAGCGGCGAGCGTTGGCTCAAGGGTCGTTTCATGACCTGAGTAGCCCAGAGGGAGTGGGCGATAACGATCTGCCAACATAGGTAATGCTTTCAAATTTAATTTGTCTTCCGGACAGGGATAGAGAGATACGCAGTGATTTACGATCAAACGCGGGTTAAAGCGCAAAACAGTTTCAACGGCTTCGTCGATTTCATCCAGTGTACACATACCGGTTGAGATCAGAATAGGTTTATTCTTTTTGGCAACATACTCCAAGAGTGGAAGATTAGTCAGATCTGCGGAAGGAACTTTATACGCGTGAATTCCAATTTCTTCCATGAGGTCAGCACTCCTCTGGTCCCAGACGCTCGCAAAAAATGTTACCCCTAACTGATTTGCGAACGCCAGTAGTTCCTTGTATTGATCGAGATTAAATTCTAATTTTTCCCGATGCTCTCCATAGGTCGGAGCCATAGCACTGGGAGAGGTGTAGGGCGCTTGTAAGGCGGCTTGCGTTAAAATGTCTTGAGTGGTTCTCTTCTGAAATTTGACGGCATCCGCTCCTGCTATTTTCGCTTCTGTAATCAATTTTTTTGCCAACTCGATATCCCCATTATGATTGAGTCCAATTTCTGCGATCACATATACAGATTCACCCGGCCCAACATATTGCCGGTCAATCTTCACTCGATGAGGGAGGGCACCAATGAGTCGTTTGAGATTTGTGTTGATGAGAAACATAGGATGGGGAGTTTATTTAAGCATAAGGAATAAACGATTTCTTTCTTAGCACATAGACGACGTGATCACCAAACCATTTGTTGTTTGGCAGGAATCGTGACACGAATTTCCAGAAGCGGTAAGGGGGGACAGACAGATGCGGGCGCATAAAGGTTTTTTCTACCACATTAAAATAGCGTAAAAATGTTTTGGCAAACACCCCGGGCGGATAGATCATGACATGATTGTTGTGTGCTTCATAGTTCCGTATCTCGCCTGTTTTGAGCAAGACGAGACGTGTTTGAAGATGTTCGATGTTCGGGAATGAACAGATAAAAATCGCTCCATCTTTCAGGGTGCGATGGACTTCACGGATAAAATGATGAGGGTTTTCCAGGTGCTCGGGAAAACCCCAGGCCGTGGCTCCATCAAAAAAGTTGTCCGGATAGGGAAGGGCCTCTGTATTGACATCAAGGGCACGAAAGGTGACACGTGTTCGATCCGGTGTGGTGAGCAAATCTGCAAAATCGATGGCATGCAAATGCTCGTAGTGATGTTGCTGCAAGAATCGGATGAAGCGGCCATAAAAAGCGCCACAATCAATGATCTGGCCTTGCCGGTCTGGAAAATATTTTAGTGCCAGCTCTGGAACCGTTCCGCGGCCCCAGCGCGGATCATCATCAATTTCCCAGGGGGTATCGATTAAGGTTGGATCGCGGCGCAGTTCCTCAATGCGAACAAACGGAAACCTTCCGGGTTTTTCATTGCGTTTAAAACACTCAATTTTTTCTTGTTCTTGGCGGTTCATAGTTTCGAAACAGTGCAGAACTCTATTTGATCACACTTATTTTTTGTCTGCAAGATTGATAGATTCGTCGTTTTAATCGTGTGCAGAAGAGGGAAAAAGATAGGGGGCGGTCATTCAACGAACGTAGAATGGGTCCATGCTGGGTTAGTTCAATGAGCGTGATCGAAGCCGTATCAATGCGCGTCAGGGGTTTGACAGGGTAGATGAGTGATAACCAGGCCTGGATCAGACGCTCATGGGTTATAAGGCACACCTTGTTGAGCAAAGATCCTTCTAGACGGCTGATCACTTCCTGCAGACGCTGACCAGCTTGGTTGAACGACTCACTGTCCGGCGCGGTGAGAGCATGATCTTGTTCCATGGCCTGGCGTAGTTTGCGCCAGGCGGCGCGGGTTTTTTCTGGACTGACGATTTTGTGTTCACGCAGTTCATCCATACACACGCTCGGGATGCCTGTCTGACGATGGACGATCTCGGCTGTTTGCCGCGTCCGCTGGAATGGACTATAGAAAATTTTGTCTATCCCGAGACGCTGAAGTTTTTTTGCCAAGACGCTGGCCTCTATCAAACCGTACGAAGAAAGGGGCGCTTTGGCGTTTGCTTCATACTCCTCATACCCACGAGCCGTTGATTGGAATTCGGCATGGCGAACAAGAAAAAACTTCATGCTTGTGAGCGTATCAGATATTCGTACCAGTCCCAATCCTCTTGGGTGTTAATTCCACTTTCCGCTTTTTCTAATACGAGAGGTAGTATGTTTGTTCCGGTCATCTGATGTTTTTCCATCAGCGTTCGATACCACATAGCATCCACATACCCGACATGTTTATAGGCTTTGGGCAATTTCTGTTGAGGCAAGTTAAACGATTCAGCTACGCCCTCGATGCGCAAGAGCGGCTCGAGAAAACCATTGTTAGCGATCTTATACATTTTATAGGGACTCTGTTCCGGTTCTGCCACGGTCCGAACGGAATCAGCCTCAGGATGTGCGGCCAGCAGTTCGATCGCATCATCGATGTGTTTGGTGGCGCGTAGAGGGGAGGTTGGACGGAGCTGTACCACTATGTCCGGGGTATATCCTTCGTGCTCTTTGAGCCAGGCGAGGGCGTGCTCAAACACGGGAAAATCGGTGACCGTATCTCCGGCCAATTCTGCCGGACGCGTAAAGGGGACCTCCACTCCTTGATCTCTAGCAATGGCCATGGCATCCGGATCATCGGTCGAAAGAATCACTCGATCCACATATTTGGAAGCTTTAACCGCTTCAATGCTGTAACTGATCAGCGGTTTGCCAGCCAGCGGTTTGATATTCTTTTTTGGCAGGCGCTTGGATCCGCCGCGTGCGAGAATCAGCGCCATCACCTTAAATGTTTGGATCATAGGGATGAGATTCAAGTTGATTTATTTTAACAATCAAAAGTTCGAGACGGGAGGTTTGGACGTCGATTTGATGGGGGATCCCGGGAGGAATATCCAACAGATCGCCTTCATGCACCGCAAGTCGCGTGCCGCCCTCAATGCCTTCTCCCAGCCACTCATGTTCTTTGTGCCGTTCGGGCTTGATCAATCTTCCACCCAGAATAAATGTTCCTTGTCCACGCAGGACCATCCATGCATCGGCTGACCGTTCATGTACCTCGGCTTTTCCAAGCACGTTTTCGGCCACGACAATCATGGTCGAATAGGGGTTGGTTTTTTCGCCGCTTAGGAGCAGAGCTTTTTTAGCCCCAGCTGGAATTTCTTCCGCTCGCCTAAGGAGTTCTGCCCGTGTAAAAGAAAAATAGGTCATAGGAGTTTCTTCACTTCTTGAGTGAGAAGATGTTCTAAACGTTCAGAAGCATGCCCATCAAAGGGTGCGACCAAAAGTTCGATGATTTTTTTACGTTCGTTTTTTTCGAGCGAGGGGTGATCTAGTGCGCGATTCATTTCTACGGCCAGCTGTTCTGGACTTGAGGCGAGGCGTACCCCTCCGGTTTCCAGCAAAGCTTCGAAGTGGGTATAGCAGTCGTAAAAACGCTTTACCGATACCCAGTATGGAACGTTCTTGGCCGTTCCGTCAAAGGCAATACAGATGATGGGCTTATCAAATACCGCGGCATCAATGGCAAACGTGGAGCCGGCCGTCATCACCAGATCTGCGTGATAAATTGAATTGATGAGGTGATGTTCGTCAGCCTCTTCCATTTCAAAACCAGACAATCCTTCCTGATAAGTTGCTTTACGCTCGGGCATGACATGGTGTAAGCGTTTCATGTTTTCCAATGGGCTTTGAAACTTTGGGTGGGCACGGTAAAC
>SICT01000063.1 GCA_009691315.1 Candidatus Uhrbacteria bacterium
GTCAAAGAAGCGGGGAAAAAGAAATTAGATTTGAATCAACCGAAAAATGAAGAAGATGCCGTCAAACGTGTGGAACGTGCAGCCATTCATGCAAAAGCAAGCGCTTTCTTGCAACAAAAGAGTGCCGTCCTATTTGCCGAACCACTGAAAACAAAAGTAGATCGCAAAGCCGGAGTGGCGCGTTTAAAAAAAGAATTACAAGAACATTTGCAAGAACTACAAATTAGCAAAGATGATCGAAAGAAAGCCGAAGAAGTCGTCGATGGTTTTGTCGAAGCCGAAATCACCCGAAAAATTTTGGATGAAGATTGGCGCGCCGATGGCCGAGCACTCGACCAAATTCGTGAACTCGGATGTATGGTTGGACTTATGCCGCGTACGCATGGTTCTGGATTGTTTCAACGCGGATCAACGCAAGTTTTATCAAGTGTCACACTTGGTTCGCCTGGCATGGAACAAACTCTCGATACCATGGAGTTCCAGATGAAGAAACGTTATTTCCATCACTACAATTTCCCAAGTTACTCGGTTGGGGAAACCAAAGGCAATCGTGGCCCGGGCCGTCGTGAAATTGGACATGGCGCGCTCGCTGAACGTGCCCTCATGCCCGTGCTTCCAGCACGTGAACCCTTCCCCTATACCATTCGCGTCGTGTCTGAAGTTCTTGGATCAAATGGTTCAAGTTCTATGGGTGCGACTTGCGGATCAACCCTTGCGCTTATGGATGCAGGCGTTCCTCTCCGTGCACCGGTTGCTGGCATTGCCATGGGTATGGCCAGTGATGAAAAAACAAATCGCTATAAAGTCCTGACAGATCTGCAAGATTTAGAAGATGGCGCAGGCGGCATGGATTTTAAAATTGCCGGCACACGCGAAGGTATCACGGCCATGCAAATGGATACCAAAACATCCGGCCTCCCATTTGATGTGGTCAAACAAACATTCACACAAGCAAAAAAAGCACGTTTGGAAATTCTTGATCTCATGGAGCAGACGATCCCAGCTCCACGCGCCGAACTTTCTAAATACGCCCCACGCATTGTATCATTCCATATTAATCCTGATCGCATCCGCGATGTTATTGGTCCGGGCGGAAAAATCATCAACGAAATTATTGCGACCTACAACGTACAAATTGATATTGAAGACGATGGTCTGGTGATGGTCACGTCCGTTAATCCGGAATCCATGGAAAAAGCCGTGGACTGGATCAAACAACTGACGCGCGAAGTAAAAGCAGGGGAAATTTTTGAAGGACCTGTGACACGCATCATGGATTTTGGGGCTTTTGTAGAAATTCTACCAAAAACAGAGGGTCTGGTTCATATTTCTGAACTTGCTCCAACACGCGTAGCGAAAGTTGAAGACGTCGTAAAAATTGGTCAGATGGTCAAAGTTTTAGTTTATGAAATTGATGCTATGGGACGTCTAAACTTATCGATGAAACGCGCCAATCCTGAATATAAAGCGGGACCAAACGATGATCGACCTCTGCGTTCAAGCTCCGGCCCTAAACGTTAAAATTTATTTCAATGGAGAATCTCTCTCCCCAGATCGTTCATCCTCAAACCACACCTCTACCTGGCTCTGTTTCTGGCCGCTCAAAAATCTGGTTGGGAGTTCTGATTAGTGCTGCGCTCTTCTTGATCGCCTTGTACGGCGGCTGGCGAGCCCTCAATCAACCTTTTAGAATTCCGACAAATACACATCTGCTCATCAGCGTGAGCCCAAGGATGGCTCTACGATTTTTGCCAACCGAATGGAAACAGGAACTACCAAACGTGTGGCGCAACGCTCTCGAAACACACACGAGCTTCCCCATTCTTCTGGGGGCCTATGAACAAGATTCATCCTGGCATTTTTTCGCGCTCCTCCCACGTTGGGAAACACCGACTCCACCACCGTCGGTTATGGTGAAACACGGGCTTGCCATGCTCATCGCTGATCAACCATTTCTCACAGACAAAATGTCTGCGCGCTATACCGATGCCTGGCGTATGGCTCTCGCCCATCCCCTGTCTCGCTTCAGCGCACATGTTGATCTCACTCCCTGGGGATTTGATCCTTTTGAAGCATTCGGCAGTGAGCATGTCATCAACACGACCATTCCATTTGCCGGTATGACTTCTCCCTATCCACTCAAACAAAGCGATATCAGTTTAACCATCCCTGATCGGGCAGAAGAACGAACACTTGTTGAACGCCTGCTCCGAGAAATTCATGTCGGTCACTGGCTGTTTGCAGATCTGCCAGACCAACCCACCCAAATAAATATCGTACTCGATAAAAACTTCAAACCCTTGCAAAGTGAGTTTTTATTTAAAGATTTGTTAAGCCCTGAAGAAATCAAGCTATTACTGGCTCAGCTTGGACTCACGAAACGCCGCATTATAGAACTCCCTGATCAAACACTCGTAACAGAAGAGCGTTTACAGGATTTAAGCATCAATTCTTCGGCCATGATTGAGCTTCCACCAGCATCTGGATACAGCCATCTTGAAATTCAGCCCCGTGGATTCAGATTGGGAACATTGGATATCCCTATTAACCCGCGACAATCGTCTTTCTGTCCCAAAGGAGCTGTTTCATTGGCCTATTTTTCCACCAAATTCAGCACTTTCTTTTTTCATGCTCTTAACCCATCTTTAAAGAACATTCCGGCCATTGAACTAGCCAATCACAAAGGAAAATTGGTTTTTTGTTATTAAACATCACTTATCCACATGATTGTGGATAAGTCTTTTCATAGCTCAGTCAAGCCATTTTTTAGCCTTATACACACCATCCTTTGATTAAAGTATCAAAAAAGGGTAGAATGGTTAGGACTTCCCCATGGAAGCCATTGTACTTTGTCCGCACCTTTAAAACTGCATTGAAGACCGATCCCCGTCTATGACGGAAATCGATCCTCCATTTACTGCGTCTCCGATCCGCCAGCCGGCGGATCAAAAACACCAAACAAAAATACAAAACTCGGAGATTCATTTCTCCGAATTCAGGCATATCTCCCAAGCTTCACCGCTTTATGAGGAGGCATAGCCTTCTCCGGGAGTATTGCTAAGACGCGGCAATGGAAGCAGTAAGCCTCTTTTGAGGCCAGGACACCTGTCCGTATTAAGAATTATCGCGAGCTTCGGCTCTGTGATGGATCTTAATCGAACGTCTTGGCTTATGAACGCCAGGACCTCCTTCTTTACTTGAATGGAACGACACCGGCGTTCTTAAAATTCCCGTAACTCCGCAAGGGTTGACCGGTTTGGCATTTGTCGCTAGACTGTCCATAATATGATGCAAGATTTTTTGAATAAAATAAAAACCCAACTCCTGGAAGACAAGATCCGTCTGGAGCGGGATTTAACTGATTTGGGGAAGAAAGATACAAAAATCCCTGGCCATTTTGATGTGCAATATCCAGAATCCGGCGGAAGCTCGGATGATGACAACGCCATGGAGGTCTCTGAGTATGCCGATGGCTTATCGATTGGGAGCAAGCTCGAAGCGGAATTACGCGATACAGTCAAGGCATTGGCTGCGATTGAAAAAGGAACGTATGGCGTTTGCAAATATTGTGGCAAAGAAATTGATATAAAACGTCTCGAGGCCCGTCCAACCTCCTCAGCCTGTATTGCCTGCAAGAAAACCTTAACACAAGAAATGTAAGCATGCTTGTTTCAAAAAAAACTTTGCCCGTTATCGCGCTCTTTACCAGTAGCGCGATTTTGTTTGCAGACTTGTTAAGCAAGGATCTTTTCTTCAATCGATCTGCCGAACCTCCCACATTTTCTTTTTTCCATGGTGCCATCCAAAACACGTATCATAAAAATTTCGGAATGATTGGTGATTTTCCTGTAGCCTCGTTCGTGATCATCCCTCTCAGCCTGATTATTCTTGCCTTGATTTTGTTGGCACTCAGACGAACGATTCGACAGAATCATCTTTATCAAACGATCGCCCTTGCTCTCATTATTGGTGGAGCCCTAGGAAATTTATTTGATCGGATAGCTTTTGGCTATGTGCGCGACTGGATACTGCTTGGCAGTCGCTCAGCCATGAATCTGGCAGATCTCATCATTCTCATTGGAATGGCTCTTCTTATCGTGTTTTGGAAAACACCGGATGTGACCATGAAAAAATAATTCTATCCACAGGCAAATTTTTCTTGAATTTTTTATACACAACTCAATAAGATATCCTGAATAAAGGGGCTCCTGGCCTCTGGACAAGGTTTTAAAAATATGGAACGGAGTGTATGACATGTCATCACACATCCTCACTGCCTCAATTTTAGGATTGGACGCCTATCCCGTGTACGTCGAAACAGATATTTCTGCGGGCTTAGGTGCTTTTGTGATTGTTGGATTGCCAGATACGGCGATTCAGGAAGCGCGTGAACGGGTCAGAAGCGCCATGAAACATGCGGATGTCACCTTCCCACGCACACGCGTAACGATCAATTTAGCGCCAGCAGATTTGAAAAAAACCGGAACGCCGTTTGATCTACCTATCGCACTCGCCATCATGATGGCCCAAGGCGATATTCCAGCTGAATTAACGACGACTCGCCTGTTTGCCGGAGAGCTAGGGCTCGACGGCACGGTCCGACCGATCCATGGAGCCTTATCTTTCGCTCTCCTGGCGCGCCAGCAAGGTGTTCAGGAAATTATTTTGCCGCGAGAAAATGCCAAGGAAGCCGCACTGGTTGAAGGAATCATCATCAGATCTGCCTCCACTTTGCGCGAAGTCATCGATCATTTGCAAAAGAAACAAGAATTGCCTATTGAAGCTTTGCGAACCATTAAGCGACAAAATATTCTGCGTGATGCACCTGATTTTTCTTCCATTCGCGGACAAGAGCAAGCTCGTCGCGCACTTGAGATTGCAGCAGCCGGTGGACATAATCTCCTTATGCAAGGACCTCCTGGCTCAGGCAAGACCTTACTCGCCCGCTCTTTCCCCTCGATTCTCCCAAGTCTCACGAATGATGAAGCGTTAGAAGTGACGCGTATCCATTCCGTTGCCGGTCTTTTACCACCGAATGGAGTAGTTGAAGAACGACCATTTCGTGCCCCACATCATAGTGCGAGTATGCCATCACTTGTCGGAGGCGGCACCAATCCGCGGCCCGGAGAAATTTCTCTAGCCCACCGCGGGGTTTTATTTCTTGATGAATTTCCCGAATTTACGCGTCTGGTTGTAGAAAGCTTACGTCAACCACTTGAAGATGGTTGCGTCACGGTCAGTCGCGCTCACAGCACGATTACGTTCCCTGCAAAATTTTCTCTGCTTGCCGCCATGAATCCATGTGCCTGCGGTTATTTAACGGATCCAGAACACGTGTGCAATTGTTCACCGATACAAATATTAAAATATCGTAAACGCTTGAGCGGTCCACTGCTCGATCGCATCGACCTCTTCATCGAAGTGCCTAAAGTAAAAACACAGGAGCTCACCGAACTCGCTCCGGCTGAATCAAGTGCCAATATTCGTCAACGCATACAAAACGCACGCGATCGACAGACCGAACGCTGGAAACCGTATCACCTCAATACCAATGCTGAACTTTCCAGCGATCATGTTCGTCGATTGATCGCTGTATCCGATGAGGCGCGCGCGCTTCTAAAACACGCGGTTGACCACTACCGTTTATCCGCCCGCGCCTATTTTCGCCTCCTAAAAGTCGCTCAAACGATTGCCGATCTGACCACGCAAGACACGATCCAAGTCGCTCATATTGCCGAGGCCCTGCAGTACCGCCAATGATTGACAAAAAGTCGCTTTTTTGATAGACTTCTTGTTACTTCTGATGAATAAAAACGGTGCTTAGTTAAGGCTTATAAATCATATTCCTACCCATTCTTTTTGGCATCGTCTACTCAATGGACTCGCTCTCCTTTTTTTGCGTGGATTGAACCTCTTGTGGCGCGGTCTGAAACTGATTTCACGGCCTATTTTTCCGGCGCTCCATTTTTTCTTTGAGCATGTCTTGTTGCGCTGGATTCTCCTCCCTCTTTACACCCTGATTGTCCTGTTACGAATTCGTATCGGAAAATTACTTACCTCAACACACAGCGTCCTGTTCCTTCTTTTTACCAATCGATATATTGCCCATGCGGTTTTGCTGGTCATTGCTGTGACGACGATCATCACTCAACTACAGATAAAAACCGCCATCGCTTCCGATGCCAAACATAGTCTTCTGTATACGCTCGTCACCCATGGCCAAGATGAAGTCACGGAAGAAGCGATTGGCTCAGAGTATTTAGCCAAAAATGTGAACTATCTTGGACCCACAACTCTCGAGGCCATCCCCCACATAGACTTTGATTACGAATTAGAAACAGATCAAATACCAGCAGATCTGACAGTGCCCGGAAGCATCGCTGTACAACCAAATTCATCCGTATCAGAACCGACACCTCCGATGGTCATTGCACCAGACGAAACCGCTATCTCCTCTCGTACAAAAACCGAAATGCATATCGTACAATCTGGAGAAACGGTTGCCTTCATTGCACAAAAATTTGGTGTCAATGTCGGAACGATTATCTGGGCCAATAATTTACGAACCACTTCCATCATTCGACCGGGTGACACATTAAAAATTCCTGCCGTTTCCGGTGTCCTCTATGTCATTAAAAAAGGCGATACCGTGGAAAAAATCGCTCAACTGTATCATATAAAAACTGATGATATTGCGACGGCCAATCAATTCACTTCTGGCAGACTCTTGGTCGTGGGTCATGAACTCATTATCCCAGGAGCAACCCCCTTGGCTCCACCGGTGCCAAAAAAGATCGCTAAACAACCATCGCCGATCCGCCAAGATATTCCAGTCACACAAATCCGTAACAAATCTTATGATGTCTATCAGGAACTGACAGCTCCAAGTACGGACATCCGTCTAAAACCTCCAGATGAAGAAAGCGTGGCCGTCCAAAAAAACAAATTACTCTGGCCCACACGCCTGCATTTGATCAACCAATACTATGGCTGGCGCCATACGGGCGTTGATATTGAT
>SICT01000064.1 GCA_009691315.1 Candidatus Uhrbacteria bacterium
AAATGGCTTGTCTAGAGGACGCTCTGGCATGGGGATATAGGTGTCGATTGCTTCAAGAAGATCAAGAATTGGCTTGGAAGCCTCTGGATCGCTTGGATTTTCCATAGCTTTAAGAGCAGAACCCTTGATGATTGGAGTTTTGTCTCCGGGAAAACCGTACTTTGTGAGAAGTTCGCGGATCTCCATTTCTGTAAGTTGGGCAATATCCGGATCGGCCATATCCATCTTGTTCATGAAAACCACGATGTATGGAACGTTCACTTGTTTTGCAAGAAGGATGTGCTCACGAGTCTGTGGCATAGGACCATCTGCAGCAGATACTACAAGAATGGCGCCATCCATTTGAGCGGCACCGGTAATCATATTTTTAATATAGTCGGCATGACCAGGACAGTCCACGTGCGCATAATGTCTGTTTGGAGTCTCGTACTCTTGATGTGAAGTTGCAATTGTAATACCGCGGGCTTTTTCTTCCGGCGCATTATCAATCTGGTCATAGCGCACTGCCTTGTTTGATGCGCTTGGCCATTTGGCTGAGCAGACCATCGTAATGGCTGCAGTTAAAGTAGTCTTTCCATGATCCACGTGTCCGATAGTACCGACGTTAAGATGAGGTTTCGTCCGTTCAAATTTGATTTGGTCCGCCATAAGAGTAGGGATTATTAATAAGCGAGAGTGATTCTAGAGGAAGAAATAAGGCTTTGCAAGGGAAAATTCGGCGACTTATGCTCGTTTGGTCCCCATGCTTCTTGTTTCCTTTATCTTTTCTGCAATATTCGCCGGAGCTTTTTCGTAAGCATGGAACTCCATGGAGTAACTTGCACGGCCCTGAGTCATAGAGCGAAGATCCGTTGCGTAGCCAAACATCTCTGCAAGCGGTACATAGCACTTTATGAACTTAGCCATACCACGATCACCGGTTTCAAAAATCTGTCCGCGACGGGAACTCACGTTGCCCATAACATCTCCAAAGAAATTTTCCGGAGTTACGACTTCCACATTCATGACAGGTTCAAGTAGCACGGGATTTGCTTTGTTGCAGGCGCCCTGAAATGCGAGTGACCCCGCAATTTTAAATGCCAACTCGGATGAATCTACATCGTGATAACTTCCATCCATGAGCTTTACTTCTACATCCACGATTGGATAACCGGCGATGATCCCACGGCTGAGTGCCTCGCGAATACCTTTTTCAACTGCAGGAATAAATTCTCGCGGAATGCGGCCGCCAACGACCTTGTCCACGAACTCAAATCCTTTTCCGCGTTCAAGAGGAGCAACTTCAAGTACCACGTGACCATACTGACCGTGACCACCGGTTTGTTTGACGTATTTTTCTTCACCCTCGGCAGATTTTTGAATTGTTTCTTTGTAGGCTACCTGAGGCTTGCCCACGTTTGCCTCAACTTTAAACTCTCGGCGCATACGATCCACGATAATATCGAGGTGGAGTTCGCCCATGCCCGAGATAATTGTTTGGTTTGTCTCTTCATTTGATTTCACTTGGAAGGTTGGATCTTCTTCGGCAAGTTTTTGTAGAGCAAGACCCATTTTTTCTTGATCGGCTTTAGTTTTGGGTTCGATTGCAATTGAGATAACAGGATCCGGAAATTCAATCGATTCCAGAATGATTTCGTGTTCAGGATCGCAGAGTGTGTCTCCGGTGAATGTCTGCTTTGGTCCTATGAGAGCTGCAATATCTCCCGCAGTTACTTCTTTAATTTCTTCACGGTGATTTGCATGGAGGCGCACCATACGGCCGACACGTTCTTTTTGTTCGCTTGTAGAGTTGTATACATAAGAGCCGGTGGAGAGTTTTCCTGAATACACCCGGAAGAAGGCGAGTTTGCCTACAAAGGGATCGGTTGCAATTTTAAATGCGAGTGCAGAAAACGGTTCGTTCGAACTTGGTTTGCGCTCTTCTGCGGCACCGGTCCGGGGATTAATTCCTTTTACCGGAGGGAGATTTTCAGGAGATGGGAGATATTCGCAGACGCCATCGAGTACGAGCTGAACGCCCACGTTTTTGAGTGAACTGCCGCAGTACACGAGATATAAATCGCCGGTCACGACGCCGTTTCGGAGACCGCGTTTTATTTCTTCGATGCTCATCTCTGTTCCTTCTACATATTTCTCCATAAGTTTGTCGTCGTACTCCGCGGCTTTTTCAACAACCTTGTGGCGATATTCTTCCATCTGCACTTTCATATCTTCTGGGACGGGGATCGCCACCACTTTTTCTCCATTCTCGCCGTGGAACTCATATGCTTTGCGCATGATGATATCAACAACCCCGTTAAAATTTCCCTCTACTCCAATAGGAAGTTGCACTGCGACGGCATTTTTTGAAAGTCGATCGTGGATTGAATCCAAACTCATATAAAAATCTGCGCCGATTTTGTCCATTTTATTTACAAAGGCAATGCGTGGTACGCGGTATTTGTCCGCCTGGCGCCAAACCGTTTCCGATTGTGGCTCAACACCCTGTGAGCCATCGAACACAACTATGCCGCCATCGAGTACACGCAAACTGCGTTCTACTTCTACGGTAAAATCCACATGTCCTGGAGTATCTATAATATTGAATCGAAATGGTGTACCGCCTGTTGTTGGAGTCCAAAAACAGGTCGTTGCTGCTGCGGTAATTGTAATCCCTCGCTCTTTTTCTTGTTCCATCCAGTCCATCTCCGCCGCGCCTTCATGAACTTCGCCGATCTTATGTTTTTTCCCCGTGTAAAAAAGAATGCGTTCGCTGGTTGTTGTTTTTCCTGCGTCTATGTGTGCAATAACTCCTATGTTGCGAGTTTGATTTAAATCTGCTGGGGCGTCGCTCATAAAAAATATGTGGTAAAAGTACTTCTAAATGGAAATAACGCGTGTATTATAAAGATAGTGGGTAGCAAGTCAAATACACCATGGTATTAACTTTTATACCTTGGAATTTTTCTTATTCCTTTTACATGGAATCCGTGGGGTGCGGCCAATCCCTATGAAATAGGCAAGCATAGTTTTTTGCTTATTTTTTTTGGATTATGTTTCTTCATTGGTTTTGGAAAAAAATGGGTAATGTTGTTATCCCTGTTGTATCAATTGAAGACATAATTAAAATGAAAAAAAAGGCTAATCGTGATTAAGATAAATTAGACTTAAAGGTACTCAAATATCTTTCGGAATTATGAAGAAGAAAACCATACAACAAATTGGATTTGATCCTGAAACCCTTAAACGGTGGAAGAAATCTTCTGTAAAAGCGAAACTTATTTGGCTTGATAGTGCTCTTAAATTTGCCAAACTAAGGCGCACGTAATAAAAAGGTAATACAGGCTTGTAGCCTTAGTATTTGGCAAAGTGCGCAAATGCTTTATTGGCCTGCGCCATTCGGTGAACGTCGTCTTTTTTCTTTACTGCAGGGCCGGTGCCTGCTGCAGCTTCCGTAAGTACTGAAGCCAGTTTTTGTGCCATTGTTTTCCCTTTTATTCCGCGCGCCGCACCGATTAACCAGCGGAAAGCGAGAGACATCTGGCGATTTGGTTTTACTTCCACGGGAATTTGATATACGGCGCCGCCGATACGTTTGGGACGCACTTCCATATTTGGCTTTACCATATCGAGAGCTTTTTCAAAAACACGTTCAGGATCCTGTCCACCTTGGCCATTTATCAAAACAAAACAGTCTTTTATAATACGTCGTGCGGTAGACTTTTTGCCCTGGCGCATCATATTATTGATGAATCGCTCTTGAATTGCAGAGGAGCCTTCTGGAATGTAGAGAATTTTTTTCATAGATTATAGTATATATTATCTTGACACTTTTGTGTCTCGAAATGAGGTTATTTCTTAGCGGCGGCGCCTTCTTTTGGTCGTTTTGCACCATACTGTGAACGGCCCTTTCTTCGTGCAGAGATGCCCTGAGTATCGAGTACACCGCGAACAATATGGTATCGCACGCCAGGAAGATCTTTTACACGTCCACCGCGAATCATCACGACGGAGTGTTCTTGGAGATTATGCCCTTCTCCTGGAATATACGCATTCACTTCAAATCCATTGGTGAGACGTACTTTTGCAATTTTACGGAGAGCAGAGTTAGGTTTTTTAGGAGTCATCGTCGTTACCTTTATACACACGCCACGTTTAATGGGGGAGGATAGTGGCAACCTTTTTCGTTTCAATGAATTCCATCCGAACTGGAGCGCAGGGGACTGAGATTTGCGCTTTTGGTTCCGACGAGGATTTTTTACGAGTTGATTTCTAGTAGGCATAAGATGTTTGTTGAGAGGTTCCTGAGCAGTGTAACGAATAGATTCGATGGGTTCAAGGTCATTTTTGCTGTAGCTTAGGCGGCACGTCGAGTTAAAGAAGGGGAGCCGCCGGCGGCTAAGGCTGCAGCAGCAATCGCGAGCTTCTTGCGATAATGTTCTCCCGCAGGGATGAGACGGCCGATAATAACGTTTTCTTTGAGGCCCTGAAGCTCGTCGAGTTTTCTGGTGGTTCCTGCTTCTACAAGGACGCGGATTGTTTCCTGGAAACTTGCGGCAGACAACCAACTATCGGTATAGAGTGCGATACGGGTCAGACCAAGAAGGAGACGTTCGAGACGGATGGTCTTTTTCTTTTGGCTTGTGAGTTTCTTGTTCGCCTTTTCCATGCTGATTACATTTACAATTTCTCCGGGTAGGAAATTTGCATCTCCTGGATCAGTAATGCGTGCCTTGGAGAGCATCTGTCTGGCAATGATTTCAATATGTTTGTCGTTAATGTTTTGACCCTGTGACTCATAGATATTCTGCACTTCTTCTACGATATAGCGTTGCACAGTGTACATGTCTGTAAGCCGCATAAGTTCGCGGAGATTAAGGTGTCCAGATGTAAGCGCCATGCCGCGCGTGACCTGTTGTCCATTCTTAATTCTAATAATTTTTCCAAATGGAATCTTGTAGATTTTTTCAATGGATATATTTGTGCGAATACTGATAATACCGTTCTCAATTTTTTCAACTTTTCCTGAATATTCGGCACGTACGACATTTTTGAACTGCCCTGATTTTGCGATCATCTGTTTTTCTGCCACGCTCTCGCCAACTTTTACGCTTGGTTCAAAGCTTACCTCGAGTGGGTAGTCAAATATAATTGGACCATTGGAGGTAATCTCCACTTCCACTTGATTTCCTTTGCGGTGGATTTTTGCAACGCCATCAATTTCACTGAGAATTGCTGGTAACTTCGGTGCGCGTGCTTCGAAGAGCTCTTCTACACGGCTTAACCCCTGAGTGATATCTTGTCCTTCGGCGACGCCACCCATGTGGAACGTGCGCATCGTAAGTTGTGTGCCAGGTTCACCGATGGATTGAGCGGCGATAATACCGACGGCAGTACCAATCGTTGCAATACGATTCGTGCCTAGATCTCGGCCATAACACTGCTGGCAAATTCCATTTTCTGCACTACATGTGGTGATGGAGCGAATCTCGATTTCATTGATGCCTGCTTTTTCAAGTTCTTCGATTGATTTTTCATCAATTTCAATGCCTTCGGGCAAGATAATTTCACCGGTTTTTTTATGCGCAACTTCTCGTGCAAGTACACGGCCACGAATGCGTTTATCAAATGGTTCAGGTACTTCGATCAACGCTTCGTTGCGTTTTATGGTGAGAAATTCAGTAGTTCCACAGTCAAATTCTCGTACGATAATATCTTGAACTGCATCAACGAGACGGCGCGTGAGATACCCTGCCTCAGCCGTTTTAAGTGCAGTATCGGATTTACCCTTGCGGCCTCCGTGTGTCGCGATGAAGTATTCAAGAATTGTAAATCCTTCTTTGAGGTTTGATTTAATAGGGAGTTCAATCGTCTTTCCTGCCGGATTTGCGACGAGTCCTTTCATGCCACACAACTGGGTAATCTGCCCCCAGTTTCCGCGGGCTCCGGAGTTAACCATGTAAAAGAGATCATTTTCCTTATCAATGGTTTTTACCATTAGTTCGGCGATTTTTGATTTAGTTTCTGACCATACTTTAATAGTATGCGTATAGCGTTCATCGTCCGTCACAAGACCTTTCCAGTATTGGTCATTTATTTTTTTCACCACATCGGATGCATCATCCACAATTTTCTGTTTTTCAGGTGGAATGATCATGTCATTTGCCGCAATGGTAAGTCCTGACTTTGTAGCAAATTTAAATCCAATGCGTTTTATTTCATCCATTGTCTGGGCGGTTACGTCTTCTCCGCTTCGTTCGTAAAGTTGGAATACGAGATTGGTAAGATCTTTTTTGCCCATCGTTTTGTTGAGGTAGCCGGCTTCTTTTGGAAGGAAGCTGTTGAAAATCATGCGGCCAACCGTGGTCTCCATGAGCTCAATTTTTCCCTCTGCATTTTTGATGCGCGCTCTGATAGGTGCGTGAATGTCGACATGGCCAAGACGATGTGCTGTAACGGCCTCGTTCATATCGGTGAATACCATTCCTTCGCCTTTTGAGCCTGGACGAATGTTGGTGAGATAGTAACAACCTAGAATCATGTCTTGCGTTGGTGCAATTATCGGCTCGCCTGCAGACGGCTTAAGAAGGTTTTTATTAGAAGCAATAAGCTGTTTTGCCTCTCGTTGCGCCTGCTCGGAAAGGGGCACGTGCACGGCCATTTGATCACCATCAAAATCTGCATTAAATGCTGCACACACAAGGGGATGTACCTGGATTGCTTTTCCTTCAACAAGAATCGGTTGAAACGCTTGAATACCAAGACGATGCAATGTTGGTGCACGATTCAAAAGTACATAATGATCTTTGGTAACTTCTTCCAAAATATCCCAGACTTCTTTGCGATCCAGGGAGATTAGTTTTTCTGCATTTTTAATGTTGTGCGCGTAGCCATCGCGAATGAGTCGGCCGATCACGAATGGGCGGAAGAGCTCGAGCGCCATTGTTTTTGGGAGACCGCATTGGTGCAGTTT
>SICT01000065.1 GCA_009691315.1 Candidatus Uhrbacteria bacterium
CGTGACTGTCATCGTGTGGCTTTTGTCCGTTATTGTTCGTTATAGAAAAAAAGTCCTCATTCCCTTGCATGAGTTGGTTGCTTTGGGTTTTGTCGCCGCAACCATTATTTATTTTTTGAAGATGCCAGGATTTTTTCGCTATCTCTTCGTTGCGCAAGTCATCACTTTTCCCTATTTTGTCTCGGCTTGTTTTCATCTTGCAGGAATTTTGCCAATTCCTCGACTTACGCTCGACAAGCGGAATATGATCCTCGCGGTTGGACTCGCATCGATGATTTTATTTCAGGGATATCAAGTCCTGTTTCGGTCATGGGTCGCGGGATATTATCAGTCGACGCGATCAGAGGAGCTCAAAGCCTATTTTCAACAACTTGGTCCATCCAAGCACGTCTTTTTTTATCATGTATTAGACGCCGTTACTTTTTTTAAAGGGGAAAATTATTCACAGTATTTTGAGCTTCTCTATTTTGCAGATGCGTTTGGGAAAGAAGCGCGACTAAGCCTCCAGACAGGGGTGCCTGATCTCGTAGTGATGGCTGCAGAATTTGAACAGAAAGAACAGGCGCTTTTGACAAAATACCGGAAAACAGGGACTCTGTATGAAGGTAACTACATTATTTTTGAGCGAAAATAACATGTTTTCAATTGTCCTCCCGGCCTATAAAGAAAAAGAAAATTTAGCCGTTTTTATTCCCCAGATTGAGGCGGAATTTTCCGGCGAAGATTTTGAAGTCATTGTCGTGGATGACCATTCTATGGATGGGACGCGTGAGCTCGTGGATGATTTGCAAAATAAATATCAAAATATTTCTCTTCTGGAGCGTCCAGGTCTCTTGGGCATTGGCTCGGCGCTCCGCGATGGATATAACCTGGCACGCGGCGAGTATATTTTATCTTCTGATTCAGATCTGTCGTTTTCGGCAGGCGACATGCGTCGTTTATATGCAAAAATCCAAACCGGATTTGATCTGGTCTTGGGATTCAAAATTGCTCCAGGTCTGACCATCGCCGATGATTCGTCCGATGATATGAAGCAGAAAGCGCATACCCTCCAAGGCTGGTGCGAAAATCATATCATCAGCCCGATGTCGAATTGGATTATTGGCCTGATGAGTGGAGTCGGCCTTAAAAATTACAACACCAATTTCCGCGTGATCCGTTCTTCCACATGGAAATCTTTTCGGACGGTGGAAGATCGGCAGTTTTTTTTATTTGAAACCATCATTCGAGCCAAGCAAGCCGGTGCCAGGATCGGCGAGATCCCCGTTGTTTTTTCTCCACGAAAATTTGGTGAATCCAAAGTCAGTTTCTTAAAACAAGCTTGGGGCTATTTTTTTAAACTGATCTTCATGGTGTATTTTGATCGGCAGAAGTAATACTTGCCATGGTCGCCTTAAATTGCTATATATAGCCCATATGAAGATTGAAGTGTTGCATCCTTCCTGTAACCTGGAAACCGTGCGGGACGGGCGAGGCGGGATTTTTACCTGGCTACCACAGGATCCGATCGTTGAATTTAATATTCTCTATTTTCAACCTGGAAAAACACGCGGGCACCATTATCATCCAGAATTCAATGAATACTTTTTGGTGGCAGAGGGATCGGGGGTGATGGTGACGCGGGAATCCGCAGACGCCCCGGAAGAACATATTCACATGAGCCGAGGTTCTTGTACGCGTACCCCTATCGGCGTGTCGCATACTTTTTATGCCATTACGCCAGTGACCGCCGTTGCCATGCTCTCCAAGAGATGGGATGACTGCAATCCGCCGATCGTACGCGTAGAATTTTTGACAGGAAATAAGACGACACCCGTAGAGTAATATATGCAAACAGTGGGCGTGGTTGGAGCCAATGGATTTTTAGGCAGTGCACTCTTTCGCGTCTTGTCGACTTCAGGCACGCATCAAGCCATTCCAATCACGCGTGATACGTATGTTGAAAAACAAAAGCAGTCTTTTGACGTGTTGATTAATTGTGCCATGCCTTCGGCCAGATTTTGGGCAAAAAATAATCCCGATAAAGATTTCAAGGAGACCGTAGAAAAAACCGCCAATCTTTTGTATGGCTGGCAGTATAAAAAATTTGTACAGATCAGTACCGTGTCTGCGCGCTGTCAGCTCGATACGGTATATGGTCGGCACAAAGCTGCGGCGGAAAAGTTGTGTGATCTGGAAAAACATTTGGTTGTTCGTTTAGGTGCTGTGTATGATCAGGAGATGAAAAAAGGCGTATTGATCGACATGATGGAAAACAAAACGGTGTTCGTCGATGGACAAAGCCGCTATTGTTTTGCTTCACGCGATTTTATCGTTCACTGGATCGCAAGCCATCTTGATTGTACAGGTTTGATTGAGATTGGTGGCCGTAACGCCATGACGCTCAAAGAAGTGGCGCAACATATCGGTTCAACGTCCATATTTGAAGGGGTGGTGGATCATCAGGAGGTTCAAAATCCTGAATCAGATCTGCCAGAAGCGAGCGAGGTGTTAACGTTTTTAGATCAATTCAAAAAATAATTTATTATGTCACATCCTATCATTAAAATAGATCGTTGTCGCGTGTGTGGGAATACGGACCTGGTTCCGTGCATTGATATTGGAGAGCAATATCTTTCCTCTGTTTTTCCATCGAGTCTTGATTATCGAAATGAGGCGATTCGATATCCTCTTGATATGGTTATGTGCCGGAAGCGGGAGGATGGAACAACTTGCGGCCTGGTTCAACTCGGCCATCGTCTGGATTTGTCTGCCATGTATGAGGCCTATCCGTATACCAGTTCAACCAATTCCTCCATGGCAAAAATTTTGCAAGATGTGGCAGACAGCGGAAAAGCGTTAGCGCATTTGCAGGCAGGCGACGTCGTTCTTGATATCGGTGGGAATGATGGGACGCTCCTGTCTTTTTTTCGTGACAGTGGATACGAGCTGATGAGCATTGATCCTGCGCAGAATGTGAAGCCTCTTTCGGATGTTCCTTTTTATAAAGATCTACGTGAATCGTTTAGCAAAAAAGCATTCGATTCTATCTCACCAAAAAAAGCCAAATTGATTTTCAGTATCGCCATGTTTTATCACCTAAATGATCCTATGACATTCGTGCGGGATGTCGCTGAGTGTCTGGATGATGAGGGGGCGTGGATCATTCAAATGGCCTATTTGCCAGCCATGATCCGGACCAACATGTACGATAATATCGTGCACGAACATGCGGGTTACTATGCCGCCCAGCACATGAAGTGGGTGATGGAACAGGTTGGTCTTGAAGTGTTTGATGTGATGGAGAACGATGTGTATGGCGGAAGTTTTCGGGTGTTTGTGAAGAAGAAGGGCTGTGCTCGATTCCCCGCGACGCAACGTTATCAAGATCTTCTTGCGCGCGAACTGACAGAAGGATTATTCGATCCAGCGACCTATCTCGCGTTTGCCCAGAGAATCGAAAAGACACGGGATGATCTGTGCGCTCTGCTCAAAAAAATAAAAGAAGAGGGAAAAACGGTGTGGATTTATGGCGCGTCAACGAAGGGCAATACGATCTTGCAGTATTGCGGTCTGGGTCAAGAACAGATTGCCGCGGCCGCAGACTCCAATCCGTTTAAAGTAGGGAAATATATTATTGGTTCGGATATTTTGATTAAGGATGAAGCCGCAATGCGCGCCGCCAAGCCAGATTATCTGTTAGCCTTGCCATATAGTTTTATTGATGGGTTTATGAAACGGGAAGCGGATCTGATAGCCAGAGGGACAAAATTTATTGTTCCGTTGCCGGAGGTGAAAGTGATTTGAAAATAAAAAATCCCCCTTCGCGTAAAGCTTCGGGGGATGCAAAGGAAGGAGCAATTTACGGGATGATCGTGGCGTGATGCCACTGCGGATCCCGGAACCACTCCTTGAAGTGGGCGAGGAATTTCGGATGTTGTTGCGCGATGATATCGGGCGGAATCCGCCTAAACCACTTCAAGTCATCTCGCTCCACCACCTCACCGACCACCTGACAGGCGATGATGAGGGAGATGGGATAGCCGAACGGATGCTCACCCTCGCCCCAGGTGTGGGTCGCCATGAGCTGGAGGTTTGTCACGGTTTCCGCGATCCTCTCCTTGCGGACATTGCGATCGCACGCCGCCTGGTAGGTCTCCCTGACTCGCATGAAACCGCCGGGGATGTGCCATCCCTTGAAGTCGTCATCTCGATGCGAGAGAAGGAACCTTCCTTCGTCATCGTAGATCAGGACTTCGACGGCCGGCCAGGGGACGAGCTTGTGGAAAGCTCGATACGCCACGTCGGGAATGAACCCGTCCTCTCTGACTATCTTCTCCAGTAGCCTCGCGAGTTCATGCTGTTCTACTATGTTCAGGGACATGTGCCCTCCTTGTGGTGTCGAGGTTTTCCTACTTCACGTGAGGCCAAGAGTAGCATACAATAGGCTTTTGTCAACATCCCTCCTCTTAACCTAAGAGGAGGCTAGGAGGAGTTACAAAATAAAAAGGGTTACGCGGTCCCGATACCAATAATCTCGAGGTTTTAACTCCCTCATTCCCTCTTAGGTTAAGAGGGAGGTCTGACACTTAAGGATTATGAAACGAGCTTTGATCACTGGCATTGGCGGTCAGGATGGGTCGTATTTGTCCGAACTGCTCCTGGCAAAAGGCTATGAGGTTTTTGGATTACGAAAAGAGGATTGGGGATCTTTGCAAAAGATTGTCAAAGAATCTGCGCCAGATGAAGTGTATAATTTAGGGGGTGTGACTGATTTAAAAACAGCCTATGCAGAACCGGAGATGACCTGGAAAGTGAATTATGAAAGCGTCGGGATTCTGTTGGATGAATGTTTGAAGGTGAATCCAAAGGTTCGATTTTTACAGGCCTCTTCAAGTGAAATATTTTTGCCTTCAGATGTTCCGTTGAACGAAGAGTCACCGCGAGATTGGGATACGAAGAATCCATACGCCAAAGCTAAAATGACAGCGGATCGCGATTTCATCACACGCTATAGAGAAGAGAAAAATGTTTTTGCCTGTTCTGCGTTTCTCTTTAATCATGACTCACCTCGGCGGTCTGAAAAGAAATCCGTTTTGCGAAAAATCGCTCGTGCGTTCGTGAGAATTCATCAGGGCAGTCAGTCATCTTTATCTATTGGCAACGTAGAGTTATCTCGTGATTGGGGTTTTGCCGGAGATTATGTAGGGGCCATGTGGCAAATTTTACAGGCAGATGAGCCGGACGATTTTGTGATTGCGACGGGCAAGTTGCACATGGTGAGAGAAGCGATCGATATTGCCGCTCATGCAGTTAAGATCGATTTGGTTTGGCAAGGCGAAGGGATGCAGACGTTCGCCTGTGATCGTTCAGGCAGAAGGATCGTGGAAATTGCAGAGGAATTTTACAGGCCAGCGGAGCGTTATCCAAAGGTGGGCGATAGTCGGAAAGCGGAGAAGGTACTCGGATGGAAACCGACGGTTGATTTTCGATCTTTGATTGAAATGATGGTTAGGGTTTGATATGCTATCATGAACTTATGGCAGATTCGAATAATGCGCCACAGGCGGATCCTTTCATCATGAGTTCGTGGCCCCATGGAGGGACTGAAAGGGTTTTGTACTGTCCGGTATGCAGTTCGGAAAATCGCCATCTTTTGTACACTGATCTAACCGATCGAATATTTTATTGTGCCCCAGGAAGATGGAATCTTTATGAATGTCTGAAGTGCGGTTGTGGGTATTTAGATCCGCGTCCGACTCAAGAAACGATCCATTTGGCATATCAGCGTTATTATACGCACAAAATTCAGACAAGAGTTGATGGAAATTTATTAGTCGGTTTACATCGGATTTTTCGTGCATTAACCAACGGGTATCGTAACTGGCGTTTTGGTACGGAGTTTCGGCCTGCTAGTAAAATTGGAATTTTTGTCCTGTGGATCGTTTCTGGTACACGTCAGAAAGTTGACCGAGAATTTCATCACGTGCCGCGGCCGAGTCCCGGTGCACAGTTGTTAGATGTTGGATTTGGTAATGGTTACTTTTTGAATTTGGCTCAAGCGGCTGGATGGAAAGTGTCTGGTTGTGACACCGATCCTGTCACGGTCGCATCAGCGAGCAAAAATGGAATCGATGTACGGCTAGGAGGCATTGCATCATTCAGCAATATGCCAGAGAGTTTTGACATGATTACTCTGAGTCATGTTATTGAGCATCTACATGATCCAAGAGATGTTAGTCGGGAGATTTATCGACTGCTCAAGCCAGGAGGCATGGTCTGGATGGAAACTCCAAATATCCGGAGTTACGGGCATCTGAATTTTGGACGTCACTGGCGAGGTTTAGAGCCCCCGCGCCACCTTGTCCTGTTTAATTGGAATGCCTTGGAATCCATGTTAGAAGGATGCGGATTTCGTGATGTGAAAAGACTGCCTCTCTATGATTTATACCCGAGTTTAGCGGCCAAAAGCAATGCCATTGCATCTGGGCGGGATCCGTATGGAAAAAATTTGTCTAAACCACGCTCTCGTTTTATGGGATTTCTTCTAAACGTAAAAACTCGTTTACACCCGGAGAAATCAGAATTCATTACACTGATAGCACACAAGCCGCTTTAACTTATGTGAATGT
>SICT01000066.1 GCA_009691315.1 Candidatus Uhrbacteria bacterium
TAAAATTTGGGACCTGACACCATTTTTATATTTTCAAAACTCCCCCGTCCGCCAGCTGGCGGATCGAGGGAGTTTTATCTTGTACTGGTTACGCTGCGGTCAGCGTTGGTTCATCTCTGGTCGACTCTGGAATCAAACCAACGGCGTTATAATCAACACCGAAGGCGGTTCCGGCTACTCGTCCATACCAGCTCAAAAATTTTTTTGAGACTCTTCGCAATTTCCACATTCTCTATAATAGTTGCTTGCAAATCTTTAAAAGCAACCAATCGGACAAAGGTATCTGCGATTTCGATTGAAATATTGGAGTCGTACAGAGATAAAGGAATTTGTTTAACCTGACGATGAAACTCCACATCCGTTTTACGAAATTTCTTTAAATTTGGATGATCTGGTCCCACACTACGACTACGAATGACTAATCGTTTTATGAGTTGTTGATAACGCTCAAAGATATCACGTAATTCCGCAGAAACCTGACTATCTTGCCCATAAAAAGCAACCATTTCCTTCCCTGCGAGTTGGTCAATTTTATATTGTAAAGATTCCCATATTCCGTTCAACCCTTCAAAATAGAGAACCTTGGGCTTAGATTCCTTTGGCATGAGGGCGAGGAGCTCTGGAAGCATCTGCCTCGCGTTCGATATTCTATGCTCCACTTCTTGAAATAAGACCTGTGGAGATTTTGGGATAAAAAGTTGTTTTTTTACATGTGGAATCTTCAACACGGCGCCTTTTTGCCGCAGTTCTTCTAAAATAACATATACGGTCGAGCGCTTCAGATGGCTTTTTTCAGCTATGACATAAGCTGTCGCCTTCTCAAGTACTAATAGCTGACAATAAACAAGCGTCTGCTTTTGATTAAAGCCTAATTCTTTCAAACATTCCGTCGCGGTCATTTTTATATGATACATGACAAAAAATAAATAGTCACTTTTTTTGACTACTATTAGTATAGTATCAATAAAGACTTGTATTTATGGATATTTATTGTTATTAAATTATTGACTTTTTTCTAATTTATGCTATACTTTCATCTATATGAAATCATTCTTCTCATCTAAAATCTCTCTTGCAATCCTTGTCATCGTTATCCTATTGTTTGGTCTTCGTTGGTATGCAACTTCGCAAAACACGGAATCAACACAAACGATAAAACTTGGCGTCATTACTGGTGCCACTGGTCAATATGCTTTTGTTGGAGAAAATTATACAAAAGGAGTCAATCTTGCATTGGAACAATGGCACAAGGATCATCCAGATCAGACAGTGACACTGACGATTGAGGATGATTCGTTTGATCCGAAAAAAGGGTTGAATGCTTTCCGTAAACTCGTGAATCTTGACCGTGTTGATGCCTTGATTAATATGACCTCGCCAACCATTGATGCAATGTATGAGGAAACGAGAAGAATCAATTTACCGATTGCGCAAGGTGGCGAACAGGGAATAGAGCCTGCGGATGACAACGTTTTCCAACTCCTCCCAGGGAATATGGTGACGGAAATCGCTCTGGGGAAATATGTAAAAGAGCACGGATTTAAAAATGTCGCCGTCTTTGTAGCCAACAACGCAACCTTCCTTCGATTCTTAAAGGGCTTCGAACAAGGGTATGGTCAGCCATTTAAACAATTCATCATCAATCCAGATGAACGAGACTATCGTACTTTTGTGGCAAAGACGTTAGCGATCCATCCTGATGCCGTAGTCTTCTTGGTTATACCAGAACAAGGAGCGAATCTCGTCAAACTGATTCGCGAACAATCGGCAGAGCCACTCCAATACGTTTTTGATGCGAACGTGCAGACCGGCTTTCCTGATTACCAACGCATTCTTCGTGATACAAACGCATTGAATGGCAGTATCGCGATCAATATCCGCCAAGCAAACAATCCTCAATTTATAGAAGCATATAAAAAGAAATATGGACAGGAGCCGGGCATTGGAGCGAGTTGGTCCTATGACTCATTTGAACTACTTATGAGAACATACGCCAAGGATCCTAAAACTTGGATCAACAATATGAAAAACACTTCGTTTGAAAGTGCCGGTGGTAAGGTTGAATTCGACGAGGTAGGAGTGCGTAAACCAGACTTTTTCATTGGAACAATTCAAAACGGGGTGCTACCGAAACAATGAAATTAAAAGCTAATGAAAACCAAAACTCCCCCGATGATCGGGGGAGTTTTTCTTTCTGCATTTTTTTACGCTGCGGTCAGCGTTGGTTCATCTCGTGTTGGTTCTGGGATCAGGCCAACGGCGTTATGGTCGACGCCGAAGCCAGTTCCGGCTGGGGTCAAGCGACCAATGATGACGTTTTCTTTCAAGCCTTCGAGACGATCGATCTTGCCAGTCACGGCGGCATTGATCAGCACGCGTGCGGTCTCTTGAAAGGACGCGGCGGACAAGAATGATTCGGTCGACAGGGCGACTTTGGTAATACCCATGAAAAGGGACATGAGATCAGCTGGGTCACCTTTTTTGGCGACAACACGTTCATTTTCTTCTTCGGCACGCGTCTTCTCGAGCACTTGACCTGGCAAAAGATCACTGTCACCAGCGGTTTTCACATACACACGCGAGAACATCTGACGCACGATAATTTCAATATGTTTGGCGTTGAGCTTTTGACCCTGTGAGGCATAAATGGACAGCACTTCTTTTAACAAGTAGCGCATAACGGCATCATAGCCTTTCAAACGGAACAATTCTTGAAGGTCATACTGCCCTTCCGTCAACGGATCACCTGCTTCCACTTCCTGTCCATCTTTGACGATCACGTGATAACCGGTCGGAACCTCATGCTCCATATTCGATGATGCTTCAAACACGAGGGTGAGCTTGTTCTTCTCGATTTTGACCGAACCTTTGTGGCTCGCCGCAACCTCTTCTTCATTCGAACGAACGATTAACAGCTGCCCTTCCTTCACCTTATCGCCATCCTTCACTTTCACCATATCTCTTTTAAGGAAAGCAAACGTCTCTTCCTGCACCGCGTTATGAGCAATCAGAATCATCTTATCTGAAGATGAGGTGTCAACGACTTTTTGACCGGTCGTCGTCTGAAGAACGCGCTTCTCTCCTTCCACAATCTTGATCTTACCCGCAACTTCCGCAACGACCGCTCTATATTTTGGTGAACGCGCTTCAAATAACTCTTCCACACGTGGCAAACCTTGTGTGATATCAAATGCCGTGGCGCCTCCATGATGGAAGGTACGCATAGTCAACTGAGTACCCGGTTCACCAATGGATTGGGCGGCCATAATACCGACAGCTGTTCCCATTTTGACCTCATGATTATAGGCCAAATCATAACCATAACATTTCTGACACAATCCGCGCTTGAGTTTACAAGTCAAAACAGAACGCACAACTGCGCTTGCAACTTGGTGCTTACCAATCTCTCGCATATGCACTTCAGTCAGAAGCGTTCCCTTTTTGGCCAAAACTTCTTTTTCATCGTTTTTCAAATCTTTCAGAATCACACGACCAAGTAAACGTGTCATGAGTGGTTCGCCAATCTCTTCACACTCTTCAGTCGTCAATGTCACGCCCTCTGTATCACCACAATCTTCCTTCATGATAATGACATCTTGAGATACATCAACCAAACGACGCGTCAGATAACCGGCGTTGGCTGTTTTCAGAGCGGTATCCGTCAAACCTTTACGCGTTCCGTGGGAGGCGATGAAATATTCGAGCACATCCAAGCCTTCACGAAAAGAAGATTTGATCGGCAATTCAATAATATCACCGGCCGGGTTACTCACGAGTCCGACCATACCCACGACACGCGTCAACTGACCCGGAGATCCACGCGCGCCTGAGTCAATCATGGAATAGATCGTGCCGGTCTTGCTTAATGAATCTTTTGCTTTGTGCTGAATATCATCTTTTACATCAGACCAAACTTTAATAATTTGTGAATAGCGTTCTTTTTTCGTGAGCAACCCTTCCTTATATTGCTCTTCAATTTCAACGGCGCGTGTATTCCCACGTTCGATCAACGTCTGCTTTTCTAAATCTGGAAGATCTCCCATTCCGTAGCTAAAACCGGACTGGGTAATGTAGTAGAAGCCGAGCGTTTTAACCTCATCCAAGAAACGCGCGGTACGTTCAAAACCACGCAGTTCGATCGTGGTGCGCACGATCTCTCCCAATTGCTTGGTGCCGATGATTTCATTGCGAAAACCAATTTCTTTTGGAAACAAGCGATTCAAAATAATACGACCGACATTCGTTTCGACCAGTCCTTCTCCTTGCTTTAAACGCACGTTAATTTTTTCGCGAATCGACAATTTTTTCGCTTGAAAAAGATAGACCGCTTCATCTGCTGATGCGAGCACTCGCATCTTTGTCCCCTCTTCAGGTTCGATCAACGTTGTCATGTAGTAACAACCCCAGGCAATGTCCTTGTCTGGACGTGCAATCGGCTGACCGGTTGCTGGTTTCAACAAATTCTTGGTCGATAACATGAGATTGGCCGCTTCCTCACGCGCCTCTTCTGTCAACGGAATATGCACGGCCATTTGGTCTCCATCAAAGTCCGCGTTAAACGCCGGACACACCATTGGATGAATTTGGATCGCCTTCCCTTCGATCAATTTCGGTTGAAATCCTTGAATACCCAAACGGTGCAACGTTGGTGCGCGATTGAGCAAAACGACAGAGTTTGAAGCAATAACTTCCAAAATATCCCACACCTCCGCGTGATCCGCTTCGATATAACGATTCGCGGAACGAATATTATGCACGAGCTCACGCTTGATCAATTGCGAAATAATAAATGGTTTGAATAATTCAAGCGCCATGGTTTTTGGCAAACCGCATTGGTGAAGTTCGAGCGTCGGACCGACCACAATCACGGAGCGACCAGAATAATCGATACGTTTGCCGAGCAAATTCTGACGGAAGCGACCTTGCTTGCCTTTCAAAATGTCTGCGAGTGATTTCAACTGGCGTTTTTTTCCAGTCGCAGCGATCACCGTTTTGGAATGACGCGCTCCATTGTCAATCAGCGCATCCACCGCTTCCTGCAACATACGCTTTTCATTACGCACGATCACTTCTGGCGCATTGAGCTCGATCAAACGTTTTAAGCGATTGTTGCGATTGATGACACGACGATAAAGATCATTCAAATCTGATGTGGCGAATCGTCCACCATCGAGCGCAACCATCGGACGCAAATCTGGAGGAATGACTGGGAGCGCTTTTAAAATCATCCAGTGCGGATCTACCCCATTGATATTGAGCGATTTCAAAAGTTTCAAACGACGGATTAAACGATCGCGTTTGGCGTCAGATGCTCCTTCGAGCTCACCCTGCAATTCTTTGGCCGTGGCACCAACATCAATTCTCTTTAAAAGCTCGTTGATGGCTTCGGCCCCGATCTTTGCTTCAAACACATGACCATATTTCAGTGACAACTCATGATATTCGTTCTCCGATAAAATCTTGAGCGGTTCGAGCGTCTTCAATTCTTTTTCTGCTATAGAAAAATCCTCTTCCAGTTCTTCCAATTTATGCTCTTTGTTGCCCTGCACCTTATCCATTTCTTTGGTCAGCGCACTATCCGATTTTTTCTTTTCTACGCCTTGTGCCTTGACCCGTTCCAATTCACGCTCAAACTCAGACTCAATGCCTTTGCGCTTCCCCTTATATTCGGTGCGCACTTGTTCCAGTGTTTGCAAGCGTAAATCTTCTTTCACTTCTGTCACAATGAAAGCCGTAAAATAAATGACTTTTTCCAGTGACTGCAGGGTCAAATCAAGCACTGTGCCAATCTTGGATGGCACACTACGTAAAAACCAGATATGGGCGACCGGGGCACACAATTCAATATGGCCCATGCGCTCACGGCGTACGAGCGAATGCGTGACTTCGACCCCACACTTATCACAAATGATTCCCTTATAACGAATTTTCTTATACATCCCACAATAACATTCCCAGTCTTTGGATGGACCAAAAATTTCTTCGGCGAACAACCCGCCCTTTTCTGGTTTCTGCGTGCGATAGTTGATCGTTTCCGGTTTCGTGATCTCACCGTACGACCAGCCGCGGATGACTTCTGGCGAAGCCAGTTTCAGGCGGATCGCATCGAAGTCTGTGGTTTTGATATTTTCCGTGTGAAAAAATGCCATAGATTTATAGTCTGGTGAGATGCGTTAGAAATGTTTCGGCCCAAGATCCCAAGCTTCATCGGGATCATTCACAAGTGGCGGACGTTTTGCCGCATCTGTTCGTGGAGAGTTTTCCTCCAACCGCTTGCCCCCTTTCAGAAGTTCGACATCCAGACATAACCCTTTGAGCTCGCGCACTAACACATGAAATGATTCCGGTACATTTACTTTGCGGATTGGTTCGCCCTTAATAATCGCTTCATAGGCTTTTGATCGACCTGGGACATCATCTGATTTGATGGTCAAAATTTCTTGCAACGTGTGCGCTGCGCCATACGCTTCAAGAGCCCAAACTTCCATTTCTCCAAAACGCTGACCACCAAACTGAGCTTTTCCGCCCAACGGCTGTTGCGTGATGAGGGAGTATGGACCGATCGAACGCTGGTGAATCTTGTCTTCCACCATGTGGTGCA
>SICT01000067.1 GCA_009691315.1 Candidatus Uhrbacteria bacterium
TGGTCGAAGATGCTTGTGTCAGGACTTGCGCCGAGACTAGCATTGGGGCCTGCAGAGCCAGAAGACACAGGAGACTTAAAACAACACGAACAGTTCGATACATGGCAAAAGGGTAGCATGATCTCTTCCATGATGAAAGAAAATCTGGGTAGAATGGAGATCATGATTACGTTGAATACGGAACGTCGGAGTTTTGGACTGCTTTTACTGGGTTTGGCGCTGATGATGTTCGTCATTCCGTCGCTTGGAGGGCAGGTCTATGCTTCCCCAGATGAAACGGCCACGGCCTTTGTGGCACAAAATATCGCTTGGCATGGCCGTGCATTTTTTCGTGAATCTCAAGCCTTTGATTTTCCTTGGTTTCATCCACGAAGTTTCGTGAGTCATGGAGAGAAAATCGTCCCAGTTGGATTTTTAGGCTGGCCGTTTCTTTTGAGTTTGGTTGCTCGTATTTTCAATCCAGATGCTTTACCGTGGTTTGGAAGTTTGCTCATCCTTTCGTCCGTTTGGCCGTTGTATCAATTATTGAAACGTCATTATGGTTGGGAAGCGGCGTGGTGGGGGACGGCCATCACGTTTACCGTCCCATCCATGCTGCTCTACGCAAATCGTAGCCTGTTCCCGAATGGCGCATTACTTGCCCTGATGTTGTGGAGTGTTTGGCTTATTCGTCACGCTCAGGAAAAACGCTATTCTGAACGCAAACAATTTTGGTTTCAAGTCCTGATTGGTGCGGTCTGTGCCTTGTGTGCCGCTATCCGTCCGACAGAGCTTGTCTGGCTCATGCCTTGGTGGATCTGGTTTGGTTGGTCTTGGCGTCCGCAGAAAAAAGATTGGCAGGGACTTGTCCTTGGTGTTCTCATTATTTTTTTACCTTTGCTTCTGCTCGCACATCATGCCTATGGTTCAGCCATTCAGATTGGATATTTTTTGCATGACAATGTCCGAGCGGTTTTGCATGTTCCCGCAGCTGCTTCGATGAATGTCACCTCGGCCGATGCCAGTAACATCCTGCCTTTTGGATTCCATCCGCGCATGTTAATCAAAAATATCATATTATTTTTCGGTGGCTGGCTGTGGCCATGGATGATTCTTTTGATCATCAGCATGATCTCCGCTTGGAAAAAGCACCGTGTTTTTTGTTTGTTGATGATATGGACGTTCGCGGTTCTGCTTTTCATTTATGGTAGTGGTCGGTATTTGGATCGTCCGGGAGCCTGGCAGGCCAGCTTAGGCAATTCTTTTTTGCGTTATCTGTTGCCGGTTGCTCCATTTTTTGGCTGGGCCTTTGCTTTTTTACATGTGCGTTTTTTTTCACGTACGATGATCGCCCAACGTTGGGGTGCGATCATCGGAGTCTTTTTAATTTTATTTGGTATGTACGGTGCTTTTTTTCGCGATGATGAAGGAGTGATGGCCACCAGACGCGAACTCATACGCTATGCCTCGATTCGCCAGGCCAGCCAACAATGGTTTTCTGCTCGCGACGTCATCATCTCTGACCGATCAGACAAGATTTTTTTCCCTGACAAGCGAGTTGCTTCACCACTTTCATCGACGACAGAGGTTGCACGTTTGGCTCATACGCCTGGTGTACGAGTGGGATTATTTTCTCGTCCGCTCACTCAATCTGAGCAAGATGCGTGGCGAGCGGTTGGATTAGAAGCTCAAGAACTGATGTCCTCTGGTCGCGAACGCCTCTACCGCCTCGCCCCACTATCCCCATGAAAAAGTTCTTCTTGATGGTTCCTTGGTTGGCGATGAGCGCTGTTCTCCTGTGGTTATTTTTGAGTCGTTTTCCGCTTGATGGAACGGCAAAATATTTTTTTATTTTAGATAAACCACATCGGGCACTTGATATCCTTCTTCCAACTCAACGCGTGACCTCGGCCGGTCTCCAGTCAGATGGCTGGATTGGTCAGCGCATGTTTGATGAACCCGTGTATTCCAGCGCGCATGCGCCAGGTGTCTATGATCACGTTGATATCAGCTTGGAAGTCAGGACCACGGAGCCTGCCCTTGCCATAGGATTGCTACGCGATCCTGCCAAGTGGCAAGTTGAGTTACATCCGGTCTTGAAGGAAGCGGAAAAATTATCAGATGGTTGGGTCAGAGTGCATGCGTCATTCGATCTGCCATTTCCTCAGGATGAGCTCAAGTTCGTTCTTTCTGCCCCCGGTCTCAAAATGCATCAGGGACAGGTTGATGTGCGAGCCGTTGATCTACGCTATTCTCGCCCTCGGTTGAGTGTATCTGAATGGTGGCGCGTGATGAAACGTGAAATTTTTTTGATCAGACAACGTTTATGACATGTCCATTCGCCAAAAGATTCTTATGGCACACCGTGCATGCCGGCGCTGTCTTAAGTAGCGTTTTGACCATCGTCGAAATTTTTGTGCCAGGATCAATCCTGATCTACATCCATTTACCAGGCTTGATCTTCGTCACGTTTATTCTTATGATTATTTTATTTCACTATGAATGACTGTCTTTTCTGCAAAATCATTGCCAAAGAAATCCCTTCAACCGCAGTGTACGAAGATGTCGATGTCTATGCGTTTTTGGATGTTGGCCCAGTCAATCCAGGGCATGTCTTGGTGGTTCCTAAAGCGCACAGTTCTGGATTGCTGGATACGGATCCCCAAATGTTAAAAACGTGGACCATCGTTGTTCAAAATATTGCCCGTGCCGTGAAGCTAGGATTAGGCGTTTCTGGATTTAATTTACAACAGAATGAAGGTGTGGTTGCCGGTCAAACGATCATGCATCTGCATGCACACATCATTCCACGTTATGAACATGATGGGTTAAAACTCTGGTCATCAAAAAGATATGCATCTCCAGAAGAGGCGCAGACAATCGCAGAGAAGATTAAAAACAAGCTCATTACTTGATTAGATTGAGAGGTAGCAAGATTTCAAAAGTACACGGTCGTACAAAATTGAAATTTACGTTTGGAGTTGAGCAGGATACACTGGACCGATATGAAACAAGATGGGGAGAAAATGGCTAAGGGGGAAATCGTTCGGATGATTTTATTGGTTTTAGGAGGAGCTGGTGTGCTCGCGGTCGGATGTGTGTGCCCGAATCTTCTACAGCTTGTTCCAAAACACTATCGGCGGCGATATTCAGAGCCGAGAATCAAACAAGCGATTCTCCGTTTGGACAAACGGGGATGGATTATCGCAAGGCAAACGCAAGAAGGTTGGAAAATTCGTGTTACGGCTAAAGGTCATGCGGAAGCCCTTGCTTATGAATTAGGTCAGAAAAAGATTCAAAAACCAAGATGCTGGGACCAGAAATGGCGCCTGCTTATTTTTGATATCCCAGAATCTCGAAGAGTGGTCCGGGATAAAATACGTCGCCTCCTACAGTCATTTAATTTCTATCGATTGCAGGATAGCGTGTGGGTCTATCCATACGAGTGTCAGGAGATTTTAAATGTTTTGTGTACAAAATACAGGGTTCGATCAGAAGCGTTGTATATACGAGCTGAATTTTTAGATCAGGATTATTGGCTACGAAAACATTTTGATTTAAAGATATAATTTCATAAATTTACGACCGTGCGTTATTGAAATTCTTTTAATATGAGTCATGGCCTTGACTTTTCTGTTTTATTATGAGAGTGTTTGAGCGGACATTTCATAGGAGATCTTGAATGAAGAACGATGACAGAAGATACAGGGAGGCGCTCCTCGCTCTCGACAGTCGTGTGGAGGCTATGGCCACTCTGGGCGACAGGACGTCAAAGTATATGGACGCGGATCGTGAACGTATCCGCCTGGAGTATGCGGACCACTGTAGCAACTTCAAGGATTGGGAACTGCTCGCTCAGCGACTCCCGGCAGGTCATCTGATGCTCGAACGAGTGTGCGGGGCTTTGACTCAGCTCGCACAGACAGAACAACAGAGGCAACGGCTCAAGGCTTTTTTGGATGGCCGTTTTGCCCAAGGCAAGCTCTCCCGCTGATCGATCTCGATTCGCGGATTTTTTTATTCCACTTCTAATTTCCACAATCCATCTTGGCCATCTTTTGCTCCCGCGATATAGAGGATCTTGTTGAGCATGGCTAGATCGTGAATTTGATCGAAGTGTGCGAGTGGCGTGATCACGCGGCCATTTCTCTCATCGAGACTCAGCGCAAAAATATCTTGCGTTGTGGCCAAAAAAATCGTTGTGCCACTGTCATGCCAGATGGCTTGAGTCAGCGGTTCACTTTGACGCCACAGCAGTTCAGGGTCTTGACCCAACGTCCAGAGCCAGACTTCATTTTTTTTCAAAAAGATAGCTGTGGGACGGGGAGCGCGATCCAGCCAGCGGGGGTGATCACCACTCACTTGCGTGATGTATGATTTTCCACTTTGAGATGGGTCCAGAGCCAGCCATTCTTCGCCATGCTGAAGCAAAACAAAATTGTCTTTGATCTGCCAGAGTTTCCATGGCCCTGGTGGCAGAGCAAATTCTTTACGCAAGAAATTACGATCCATTAAAATCTGCGCGTGAGTGGTGGTGATCATCCGAATGACAAAACGCTGTTGTGGATCGCCTGGTGGTAGAATTCCAAATGGTTCGGGGAGCTCACGACCAGTGGTCGTTACATCAATAGCTGAAGCTAATTCCTGATCCGGCCGCCACCAATTGAATTGACTTGAAGTGGCGGAGACATGAAGCAGGGCTAAGGCATCTTGAGTATTGGCCAGAGCTAATTGTGCTATGGATTGATCGATTAAAAGACTCGGCTCACTTTTTTTCCACAACCAAATTCCCGTGGCAAAGGTGACACGTTCTGGTTGCAACTCCAGATTTTTTTCCCAAGAAAAATAGCCCTCTTTTTGAACCCGAATCGTGTGCCAGCCAGGAGAGATGTTTTGTAACGTGATCGGACTTTTTTCTCCGCTTGGTGCGTGATCAAGAAAAATTTCGGCGTTTTTTGGTATGCTATCTACAATGAGTGTGCTGTTGCGCTCGATCTGTTGTTTAATCCAATTATAGCGATATCCAGAGCTGTATAAGAGGAGGATGGGAGCGGTCAACAGAAAAAAAAGAACGTAGATCCAGGGCAGAATCTGTCGATACAGAGGGATGGATCGACGGGTCATGGAAAATAGGATACACTGACTAGACTCAAAATTCCATTATGCGCATGATCATTCAGGGAGGAAATCATTTGAAGGGGACCGTTCAGATTTTTGGCGCAAAAAATGCGATTGGGCCGCTCATCACCGCAACGCTGATCGTCAAAGGGACGGTGCGTTTTAAAAACGTCCCACGTTTGACTGATGTGATGGGGCTTTTGGAGTTGTTGCAAGGGATGGGCGCAAAGATCGACTGGCTGGGTCCGCATGAGCTGACCATCAATACAGTTGATGTGAATCCGTCCGAACTTGATCACAAACTCATGAAGCGCATGCGTTTTTCGATTTTGCTTCTTGGACCGATGTTGGCGCGATTTCAAAAAATCGTGGTGCCAGAACCTGGCGGTTGCAATATCGGGAATCGTCCGATCGATCGCCATTTGTTTGCGTTGAGTGCGCTCGGAGCAACGGTAGAATCAGAATCAGATGGAAAATTATACATGGAGACAAAAGGTTTGGTGGGCAGTTACATCATCATGCCAGACTTTAGCGTGACCGCAACAGAAAATTTGATCATGGCTGCGGTGCTCGCAAAAGGTATGACCTCCATTCGTTTAGCGGCGACAGAGCCGCATGTGCAACAATTGTGCCGATTCTTGAACACGGCTGGAGCCAAAATAAAAGGGATCGGTACGGCAGAGTTAGATATCACAGGCGTGAGTTCACTGAAGGCTCCAAAGACGGCTTGTCAGGTCATCCCAGATCCGATCGAAGTTGGCACATTTGCCGTGGCGGCGGCATTAACACATGGAGACATTGAGATGCAGCCTATTATTCCGGCTCATCTGGATGCCATCCGTTCAGCACTCAGTCGCGTTGGCGTTAAACAGGAGTTGACCAAAAATAGTTTTCGGGTGCAGGGGGTGGGTCGCATGGATGCCTTTCGTCTGCAGACCAATGTGTATCCAGGATTTCCCACGGATTTGCAAGCGCCGTTCGGGCTTTTGGCCACACAATGTCACGGGACCTCATTGATTCATGATC
>SICT01000068.1 GCA_009691315.1 Candidatus Uhrbacteria bacterium
ATACAATCTGCTCGACGTTGGGGTTGTTGTGTCTTTTTGTAGGACTCATCGATGGGGATCCATTCCCGTTCCCAGACCTCACGCAATTCCTCTCCGTCACGAGATACCCCGCGTTCTAAACGCAAGACCATTGGCGCTTCCAGCCAAATGCAGAAATCATAAAAATCGATAAATGCCTTTTGCATGCTCCAAACACCCTCCAAGATAATAGTCGCGTCGGGGGGAATACGAATCACTTCGCCAGTGAGCGTTCCATTCTCAAAATCATACAACTGATAAGAAATATTTTTGTCGCCTGTAATGGCATCGAATACAAGCGTACGGATACGATCCCAATCAAAGTTTGGATTGATGACATTCGTGGATAATACGGGAGTACGCAACTGTGGTGGTCGATAAAAGTCATCAATTCTCACAACGTGGCTTCCAGGGATTTCTTCCTGGAGACAGCTAGCAAACGTCGTTTTGCCAGCGCCACCCCCACCATCAATGGCGATCAATCTTTGGCGGTGCTTATGTGGCAGATTTGTGATTTTGTTTGCCAGTTCGCGAAAAGTGATGGTTCCGATCAGAGTGAGACGAGAATCAAGTGTCTCCAAAACTGACTGGACAGTCTCCTGAATATTCTGTCGCTCTGAATCGATTACCGTTCCGTAATCAAACGCGGAAACAAACATGTGTACGGCTCTGGTAGCATCTTCCCCGTATGGTGTTGCTCGTGCTGCATCACGAGCTATACACGTCTCGACGGAGGCCTTGAACGTAAAAACTGCGACATCCTCTCCAAGGAGACGAACAAGTTGGTCGATTTGCTCCTTATGATAAAAGTTCCCATCAACGACAACTGATTTCCCTAAACCATTCGTTCGTTGGGCTTCCGCTGCAATATACTCGTTTGCTATGAGGAAATTGCTGAGTGGGATGCCTTCACCTTCAACGGCTTTATCTAGACCATTCTGATCGAGGATTTCATCGACCGAAATATAAATGCCACTGATCATTTCGGCTACTGCTTTCGCGACTGTGCTTTTTCCGACGCCGAGGGGGCCTCGAATAATGATCGATTTCATAGGATAGGTTTAACGAGCTTTCTTCTCCCAAGAAGAATAGCCGCGACAACGGCGAAATTGCAGATAAAAATATAGAACGGATACGCAAGAAGTGGAAGATTATAAACACCGACCGCCAAAAGCCCAAAGAATCCACCTGTTCCAGAAAGTGCCCACGTAATCAACGTTTCACTTTCTGGATGCTCATAAGATTTTACAACGGTGAGCCACGCACCCATCGCATCGATCAAGACGGTTAGGTAAACAGCGACGACGGCGTTATTCGTAAAATACCAAATCAATAACGTTACTGCCGCCGCGACAAGTGTAATCACGTCTCTTTTGAGGAGCCCTCCGAATCCATAGCGGATAGACAAAAGAAGAACAATAATCACGCCAATTCCCTGAATGCCAGGCAGCCAAAGTGAATGAGTAGCGCCCACGGCAAGTTGAGTAAAGAAACCCATGGCGGTCAGCACGCTCCAAATCAGCCACGAAGCTCGTTCTGGCTTTGCCGTACCCTTTAGGATAGCGATGATGTAGGGAGGATACGAAATGGCGCTGAAGACGCCTGAGAGGATTCCAAGGATGGCGAGAGATGACATATTCAACGCTATTTGTTGATGGGACGCTCCTTCAATACAGAGGCGAATGCGACCAGCTCGTCCACCAGTCGAACGGCACGATCTTTGATTTCTTGCTCTTCAAGTTCGAAACCATCAGCAATTTCGTTGTAATCTTTTTCGCCTGTCCCAATTTGGGATTGCAGGACGTATCCATACAAAGCACGAACAACCAATCGCAGATGTTCGCATGGATGAGCACCGTTTCTCATTCCTCCGTTGCTAACGAGTCCAACGGGTTTATTTTTCAACGCATCATACGGTAGATTATCGAGCGCGTTTTTGAGCACGCCAGAATAGGAGCCATGGTACAGCGGTGATCCAAGAATAATCCCATCCGCAGCGACGACAGCTCCGTTCAGAGCTTTAACGTTTTCGTTCGGCGTTTGTGTTGGGTCTTTGTGAAATTCTGGAATCACGAACGATAGTGGCCTTGTAAGAAGATCCCAAAATTCAACTTCGACATCCCGATCGATCAAGAGTGCTTCGCAGTACTTGAGTAAGGCACGGGTGTGAGATTTTTTTGCAATACTGCCGCAAATGATAAGTATTTTCATATTGTCGTTATTCATTAAATTTGAGTTCCTCGCCCTCAATGTTTGCCACTTTGTATGTACAACCGCAACGAACAAGAAGGTAGTATCCGATCAAAATTCCGATCAGAAGATAGACGCCTTGCAGTACTAATGAAATTTGCGTACCAAAAACCCCGACCGTGACACCCAGAATCCAAGTGGCAAAGATTTGGAAAAATCTTCGAATGAAAGAGATCCCAGATAACACCGTGGTACGAATTGAGGACTTGGTACGGGTGTTGATGTAGTCAGAAACAATCGGTGCCTGCAGGTTGTAAAGCCCATTCAGTAGAATGAAGAGCCCAACCAAGAAAATCGGATGCACTAACATTGCCATCAAGATATAGGCAGCGCTGAGAATGAGATTCAATGAGAGTAAGATTTTTTCCAAGCTGAAATGTCTTTCAAGAATATATACATTCCTCGTGGCGATGGTGTTCAAGAGCGCTCCAATCGACAAGGCCGCCCCCACCCAAAAAGCAGGGACATGATTGATGGCGAAATATGGTTGATAAACAGCTTGGACGAAATACTCTCCAGTAAGAGTTAGCGCCCCGACGACGGTTAAAATAAAAATGGTTTTATTGTGTCGAATGAGAAAGAAACTCCGTTTCAAAAGCGAGAACATTCCTGCCCCTTCCGCAGGGTCAGCAATCGTTGCCTTGAAATCCTTTAGAAATAAAGATGCAGCACCCGTAACCGCAATACAAAAAATGGTAAAAATGATGAGCGGAACAAAGGCTTGCTCTCCAAAGCGTTGATAGACAACGCCTGCTATGGCTGGCGAAATAATAAATCCAATCTGTTCATTCCCCAAAAACCGCCCGTATACTTTCTGAAAGTTTTGTTTGCCTGAATGCTTCACGGACTCAAATAAAAGCGCCTCTTCACTGCCGCTCAAAAATGAGCCTGCCAGACCTCGAACCGCATAAGCTACAAATAAACCGACGGTCGTCGGAAATATAAGCACCAGAGCAATGCCAGACGCCTCAAGAAAATAACCGATCAACATCGAGGCTTTTTGACCAAAACGGTCGGCAAAAATCCCCGTCGGAACTTCCCCAATAAAAATAAACAACGAGTAGAACACCTGAGAGATCACGATCGCTGACAGGGAGATGTGTTGAGCTAACAGGAAAAACGTGAAAATCGGGATGTAGAAATACAATCCCTTCAAAAAACCAATCGCCGAAAAAATTCTTAAATTTCGCATAACTTATGCTTGATCGTAAAACGTCGGCCAATCTGCCTGTTCCTTTGGAAGACCAATGGAGATCGCCCACACCTTTGCCTCTTCGTCGATCACAGGATTGTTGATTCGATAGATCCGATCAGCAAAAATAATAGCTGTCGTTTTTTCGTTCGGAAACTTCACATCGACATAATTGTATGGAGCGTTGAGATGCTTTTGTACGACCGTTGCAAACTCACCTACTTGATCAGCAGGAACCGTCACCGTTACGTCCTCATCAGCTTCCTCTTTTTGGTATGTAAATCCCCCCTGCTCAAGTGCTTGCTTGAGCTCGGCGTAATCGTTCATTGTCCTTTCGAGAATGTAGGCATTATTCATAAATGACTTTCTTATTTCTGACGATCCCAAGCGTTCTTGAGAATGACGTATCGCTGAAAACGCTTGGGGTGTTCCGATGCTCCGTGATCGGATTCAATTTCTTTTTCGATATACCTCAACCCCTTCGCCTCAAGCTCGCTCGCCGTTCCGATGAGGATTTTTTCGGAGATTGATGCGGCTTGGTCTGCTGTAGGATCAACGATTATCGAACTAGTCCCTGAACCAACCTGCAACCAACCGTGATCTCGAATGACAATCTCGCCATTCGTTGACTGTAGCTGCCCACTCACGATGAAAATCTGTTTGTCTGGAAACTTGTCGTGCAGAACATCCATGAGCACAAGACAGGTGACGGCACATTGTCCACCTGAAATATTTGCGCCGTAGTTTTTGATCTCTGGGACTTTGTACGCACTTTCCTTGCTCCAACATGGCTCGATAGAAGTACGGAAAGCTCGGACGATAGACGCAAGGTTATTTAGATTCATACCGCAGATTTTTCAAGCCAGTCCCGAATAATTTGCTGGAGTTCGAGGGTGCACCCGTTGCACCAGCGTTCAGGGTTCTTTTCCTGATCGCTCCAGTATTCTTCCATGTTCATCCATTTCGCTTCCGTCACCTCGTTGTCGGAAAAGTGAAGATCCGACGGCTGGCCGTTGAAGCGCACAGCGTAGAACTCATATTGCACTTTCTTTACGTCATCCCGTCCTCTATCGATAAAATAAAAATCCTCAAGCGGTCTGCTGACACCCGCCTCCTCTTCAAGTTCCCGTTGGGCCGATTCCTTGATCGAAATCCCTGCCGCCACATGGCCTCCAAAATACGTTTGCCATTTTCCTGGATTACCCGAGAGACCATCCGCACGCTTCGAACACATCAACTGACCTTGGTCGTTGACAAGCCACACCTTGCTTGTGGCGTACCACCAACGTGGTGGCAGTTCTTTTACTTCCGATCTTGTGCGTACTACAGTCGGCGTTCCGTGTTCATCGAAACACTGTAGAAGCTCATTTTGTGGTTCAGTAGGGTGATTCATAGTCATTTTCATTCTTGTATTGCGAACTCAAGCACCTTTTCTTTCCAGCAGCTTGAGTACGTCCTGCTTCTTGTATCTCCGATCTTTTCGTGCGCCGAATCTGATAGCTGGGAGAATTCCTTTGGCATCCCACTGCCGCAACGTGTTCGGGTGCACGTTCAGCAGGTCGCACACCTGACGAAGCGTGAGGATGTCTGGCAGAGATTTAGTATCCATAAAGGCCTTGATTCCTGACTTACCATTAGTTACTATATACTACATCAGATCACTGGGTGCGCAAAATGATTATTACACATCTATGAATTCGAGTGACTGGCCGTGGTCGAACGAGCGGAAACGAAAGTACGTCTGGGCAAGCCTCGCAGAGGCCGCACAAAAAGCTGGAAGTAATACGGCTGGGTATTTTGCGTCATCGGTTCAAGATGACGAAGAATTTGCACCGATCTTTCTTGATCGAAGCGAGCAGTACACCATATTGCAAGATTTCGACGCCGAAGGAAAAATCCGACTGATTGGAAAAAGTCCTGACGAAAAGCACACCTACGATTTTGAACTTCTTGATCCGAAAAGAAATGAGCGGTCGCCGTACAGCACCCGCATTAGTAGCATTGCCGATCTCGGTAAAGACATCGACTTGCGAACCCGAGTCATGAAAATCATCACGGAATCTTTTGGGGTTACTGACGCGAGAGAGATCAGAGCAACACAATCAGTTGAACGTGGCATCCACGAATCCGAAGATGACCTTCTTTTGCTGATGGATGAACTGCTCCTGACGAAAACCGACTGGGACTCGCTCAAGCATCACACCCATCGGGTGATCGGGAATCGCTACGTCAACGTGTCATTCAACGGTGAGGTGGTGAAGAAACTGGCTGACGCTATCTCTGGCAGGTCTTCCATTATTCGCACGAAAGCCGTTGAGCAAATGGCATCGTTGATTAAAGACCTGATGAGCCAGGACAAACTGAATGATTTTTTTGTCCAAATCGGCGTTCCAACGTCATTGCTCCTTGATAACCAGTACTCAAAGCACGAACTCGTCTACAACGTTCTAATCGCTTTATCATCGACTGGCGATCAGGAGGACAAGGACTTGCTCAACCGTATTCTTGAGGAGCTTGCACACCCGCTTACATTCCAAGGTA
>SICT01000069.1 GCA_009691315.1 Candidatus Uhrbacteria bacterium
CAAAAAACTGGTGAGTTCCCATTTATGAAAGATCCCATAAGAAAATTTCCACATATCATTGACATCGGTGGAGTGAAGGACTATTTGCGCAAAAAAGGCGTACAAAATGTTGACAGCGATCCTGCGCGCTATCCAACGGAAGCCGAGTCACTTGACTGGGAAAAAATTTTAAGAAAAGATTTGGAAGAGGCGCGACGAGGCAAGGACGAGGAACGACGTAATCATATCCGCGCGCTGCTCTATGGATTGACTTGGGAATTACACGGTCCGCCTGATCAAGAAAAACTCATCGGATATGTTAGTCAGTTAGAACGGTGGATCCAAACAAGAGCAGACGCTCTATCCGGACGAGGATCGTCACCAGATGATAAAAAAGAATTTTTGGATGAATATCGTCCAGTCATTCAAACGATTCGCAACGCTTTAGGAAACAATGTTTGTGGAGAAAACTCGCGTGGAGCGGTAGAGGCCATCGAACGATGTTCGGATCTCGCCTGGGAAGGTCTCAAGCAGGACAGACCGGCAATTATCAAATTTCTGCGCCCTCTCCGGGATCAACTGTACTATCAATACGTCGATGGCACCTGGTGCGAGACGGCACCGAAACGAACGGCAACCGGCTAAGGTTTCGCATCAAATTTTGCCACGTGAAAATTATGGAGTTGATATCCCAATGCGTTTTCGAGAGCGCTGAATCCTTTTAAGATTCCGCCGCCGATAAATAACGGATTGATCGTCAATTTCAGAATCAACGGATTTTTTACATTATTCAACACCACAATTTCTCCATACGCGTTATGCGCTTTAAAAGCGGAGACGGAAACAGCTTTTCCATTGATCGTGATCGGCCAAGCAATCGGATCGGCATCAAGGGTCAACAGGGTAGGATCCTTGCCAGAACTTACCGTCGAACTGGTTTTACGCAATGCCGCAATCAAATTTTTCACATAGGAAACATCGCTCACAAAACGTCGTGCCATATCATCTAGTGAACCAAACAAGAGGATCGTGTGACGAGTGTTGGTGAGTCCATTCCATGGTTCCGCGGCAATCCACAATCCACTCTTCGCGCGAGCCAGATGCACCGGCCCCGTCGTCCAATAGGATGGGAGATAGATGGCATGTGCGGTGCCGAGATCAATTCCATTAATGGTTCCAGAGGTTGCGACATGCTCCGTGATCATCGCGGGTGGCGGCAATGGATGGGTGCCCGTGGCTTGCGTCGTCAGATCCGTAAAATATTTTTGTCGTGCAACTTGTGATATACTCGTTTCCTGTTCAACACGAAGAGACCAAGACAGCGCCGCTTCCTGATGTGGCACAAACGATTCAATCTGTACTTGTCGCACGCCCTCTTTAGAGCGAGTCAGTACTTCGGTAAAATTGGATCCAACTCCCAAAATCGTTTGACGAACTTCAAATGTATCACCGGAAGAAAATTGCAAACGATTGGCCTGGGCTTCGGATCCAGCGGAAGAAGATCGTTGACAACCGAAACCAAAAAAAATGAGAGAGAGAAGCAACGAACTGAAAACGAATAAGGGCTTCATAGGATCTATGATACTCGACCTGTAACGCCTTGACGAGCCACTGTCTCCATGTCTCTCGTGACGTATACTATGTCTACCAAATTCTATGTCTACAGAACTCAAAATCGGTGATCGCGCCCCAGCTTTTCAAATGAAGGATGAAAAAGGCAATGTGATGAAGCTCTCACAATTTCAAGGTAAGCAATGTGTGATACTCGTTTTTTATCCAGGCGACCTCACACCCGGATGCACCATGCAATTGTGTGCTATTCGTGATGATTGGAAAAAATTTCGTGAGATGAAAATTGCCGTCTATGGCGTGAATCACGCTGGCCCTGACTCACATCAAACTTTTATTAAAAAATATACTTTCCCCTTTCCCCTACTGATCGACAGCGGGAAAAAAGTCAGCACGAAATATGGCGCGATCAAACCGATGTTCAAAGCCTTCGTCATCAAACGCAGTGTGATTGGGATTGATAAACAAGGCATCATTCGCTACCTCAAACGCGGCATGCCAAAAAATACAGAAATTCTTAAAGCTCTTCAATCATACGTTTAACAACTCATGATACTTCCTATGATAAAATTTGAACCAAAACCCCTTCCCTTTAAAACGCTGACGGGCATCTCGGACAAAACCATGATGATTCATCATGATAAATTGTATGCTGGGTATGTCAGTAAGTTAAATGAAGTCAGAGAGAAGCTCATGGCCATGAATGAAACGGGTGCGGGACTCGATACGGCCAATCAAAGCTATTCAGATCTGCGTGCGCTCCGTGATGCAGAAACCTTTGCGGCCAACGGAGTCTATTTGCATGAATATTATTTCGACACGCTCGGTGGGGCCGGGCAAGCAACGGGGTCACTCGTTGATGCACTGACTGAAAAATACGGCGCGCTCGAAAAATTTATGGCATTCTTTTCTGCGACCGGTATGGCTGTACGTGGCTGGGTCGTGTTGTGCTGGGATACGCAAGAAAAAAAATTAAAAATCTACGGATGCGATGTCCATAATCAAGGTGGGGTGTGGGGATGCTTACCAATTCTCGTGCTTGATGTCTATGAACACGCCTACTTCATCGACTACGGTGCTGATCGCAAAACTTACATCGCCGACTGGTGGAAAAATTTAAATTGGGAAAAAGCTAACGAACTTTATTCACAAACAATAAAATAATATGATCCACATCGGAAAACCCGCGCCATCGTTTGAAAACGTTTTGGCGTATCAAAAAGGACAAAAAGATTTTATCAAAGTAAAACTCGCGGACTATAAAGGCAAATGGCTGGTGTTCTTCTTCTACCCACGCGATTTCACTTTTATCTGTCCAACAGAATTAAAAGGCTTTGCCAAACAAGCCGCAGATTTTAAAAAATTGAATGCAGAGGTGCTCGCTTGTTCAACGGATTCTGAATGGAGTCACAAAAATTGGTTTGAACGAGATTTGGGAGATGTTGATTATCCCATTCTCGCCGACACCACACAAAAAATTTCGCGCGACTACGACGTGCTGAATGAAGACGACGGCTCAAGCGAGCGCGGCACGTTCATCATCGATCCAGATGGGATGATGAAATACGCCCTGATCAGCGCTGGCTCTGTCGGCCGCTCGGTCAAAGAAACATTACGCGTACTCGAAGCATTGCAAACGGGTGAACGTTGTCCGATGGAATGGGGGCCTGGAATCGCAACCCTTGGGAAAGCCTAAACTGCCTGTTTCGCTTTTTGTTTTTGATGTAACGCTTCTTCCAGTGCGCTCTTGTTCCAGCCGACAATGATCGTGCCGTCGATATCGATCACGGGCACTCCCATCTGACCGGACAATTTCACCATATCATTGGCCGCACTCGCATTGTTAGCCACATCAACATCACTAAACGAAATTTCCTGCTCCTTGAAATAGTCTTTTACAAGCTTGCAATACGGACAGGTCGGTGTGGAATAGATTTTAACGGTCATACAAATGAGCAAAAGCGAAGAAATTAATTATCCACAGTATAGCACATCTGATTACAACCCCTGTAGATATCTCGCCAAAAGCCTTACACCATAGCCTGTTCCCCCATACGAAATGTCTGGTCGTGTTTCTTTTTCGGCATAAGCTGGGCCGGCGATATCTAGATGCGCCCACGGAATTTTGCCAACAAAATGCGAAAGAAAAAGTCCGGCGGTGATCGCGCCAGCACTGCGTCCGCCTCCAATATTTTTAATATCCGCAATTTTTGATTTAATCAGCTCTTGATAAGGTTGGAAGAGAGGTAACTCCCATAACCCCTCACCGGCTTCTTTCGCACTCGCCAACAATCGATCCGTCAATTTACGATCATTGGACATGATCGCGCTCAAGTCATCACCTAAAGCCACAACGCATGCACCCGTCAGTGTCGCCAAATCAATCATGGCATCTGGTTTGAGTCCTGAAGCATAAGACAAGGCATCTGCTAAGGTCACGCGACCTTCTGCGTCTGTATTCAACACCTCAATAGTCGTCCCATTCATCGCTTTGACCACATCCCCCGGACGATAGGCCGTGCCAGATGGCATATTCTCAACCGCTAAAAAAATCCCATGCACTTCGACATGCGGTGCGAGCTTAGGCAGAGCCTGAAACAATCCAATGACCGTCGCCGCACCCGCCATGTCACATTTCATCGCCATCATTCCGTCTGCCGGTTTAAGGGACAATCCACCCGAATCAAATGTTACCGCTTTGCCAATGATCACAATTTTTTTCTTAGATTTTTGTTTTGGACGATAAATTAAATGCACGCCAACCGCTGGATGTTGGGAGCCCTGGGCGACCACAAGTGCCGCCCGCATGCCGAGTTTTTCCATTTTCGCCGCACTCAACATCTGTACAGAAATCCGCCCTGCCCGTCTGGCAGGCGGGGAACCAGGTCGAGCCAACGATTGCGCCACTTCAGCAAGTCTAGACGGCGTCATTTCCATGGATGGTGTGTTGACCAAATCACGTGCCAGCATAACTCCCTCGCTCAGGACCCGGGCCTCTGCCATCCCCCGCTCTCCTGCCACCACTTTGACTCGCTCCGTTTCACAAATCAGAATTTCTCTCACTTCAAACTGTTCTTTCTTTTTAAAATTCACCCCTTTATAGGTGTGGAATCGATACGCCCCAAGCCACATCCCCTCTCCCAACGCCTGGGCCACATCTCGTGCTAATAATCCAGCGGTTCCGACTCCGTGCAGGATCGTCGTGACTCGTTCAGCTTTTGCTTCGCGACTACGACGGAGAATATGTGCGCCAATTTTACGCAGCGCATCAAGATCAAACGCGGATCGATCACCAAGCCCAATCAGCGCAATTTTTTTCGCCTTCATCTTCCCAAACGTCGGAAAAATTAACCACTCTCCAAACTTCCCTTCAAAACGATCTTGTTTGATCGCTTGAGCGAGTGCACCCTCCAAACACTTGTTTAGCTCACCAACCACACCACCCGTGATCGTGGTGGATTGAAATAAACTAAGAACTAATAAATCGCAAGGCTGGTCAATCACCTGCGCTTGTTTGATAGAAATATTCATCATAGGCTCTTACCCTAACCAAAATTTACTCAAAAGACAAGCAGATAAAAAGCTCCGGCAGCCAAAGGAAGAAAAAGGAATAAGATCAACAAATATTTTTGCAATTCCCACCGCGCCTTTTCCGGAGGCAATACTTCAGCGGAGTCAAAAGGGGTGAGCAATAAAAGAAATAGCGTTGCAAGCGCCGATAACTCACACCAAAAACAAAAGGCCTTCAAATCAAGCCATTGAACGAAAAAAAGAAAAACGGAAAAAAGAAATCCTGCGACAATCTCCCCCTGCTGAAGACGAAGCAAGAGCGAACGTTGTTTTTGTGTCGCGGATCGCAAAACACATACGGCGAAAATATCAGCAAAAAATAAGACTCCAAAAACGGGCATAGGGATGCCGAACACCCAGGCATATCGTGAGGCTCTCACCACATCACAGCCATGCGTGATCAGACAACGAATCGGGCCACCGTTTACGTAGGTATACAGAAGATAGACCGAGACGAACAACCCAAATAAACTCACGATGGCCACGAGCAGGCGGATATAAGAAGAAGAAATCTTGTTGAACATAAATAATGGTTATTTTTTTCCATTGCACGTTTTTGGATCCCACAATCCACGCTTCTCACGTTCGGCTTCAGCTTGCAAACGCTTGAGCTGAGCGCGGCGTATTTTATTCATCGGAAACGAA
>SICT01000070.1 GCA_009691315.1 Candidatus Uhrbacteria bacterium
ATGAAACCGAATCATATAACAACGGGTGTCATGCAAGCTGGTGATATTGGTTATCTTGTGACCGGTTTGAAAGACATTTCTTCGGTGCGGGTTGGTGATACGGTCGCGGCGTTTGATCAAGCGCATAGGATAGAGCCGCTCCCTGGATATAAAGAAGTGAGACCGATGGTTTATGCTGGAATTTTTCCCGTTGATGGGGGAGAGTATGAAAAGTTGCGTGATGGAATTCTTAAATTAAAATTGAGTGATGCTTCCTTGACGTTCGAGCCTGAACATTCGAGTGCGTTGGGATTTGGATTTCGTTGTGGATTGCTTGGGATGCTGCATCTTGAGATTGTTCAGGAGCGTTTGCGCCGTGAGTTTGATATGGAGGTTGTTGTCACGACCCCATCGGTCGGATATGAAGTTGTCTTAACCGATGGAGAAAAGATATTGATCAAAGCTCCAGCAGACTTTCCAGATCCCTCACGCATCCGTGAAGCATTTGAGCCGTGGGCCAAAGTGGACATTGTGTGTCCCAAAGAATACTTGGGTAATGTGATGGCACTTGTCCAAGATCGTCGCGGTAGTTATGTGACGACGGAGTATCTCGATGTCAGTCGCGCGATTTTGCATTACACATTGCCCCTGGCTTCAGTCATTGTTGATTTTTATGACAAACTCAAAGGTGTTACGGCGGGATATGCTTCCATGAATTATGAATTTCTAGATTATCAATTAGCGCAGATTGTGCGTTTAGATATTTTGGTGGCGGAGGAATCTGTGGAAGCGCTCGCGACGTTGCTCCATGAAAGCGAAGCATATCGTCGGGGCAAAGAAATTGTAGAGACGTTGAAGGAGGAACTGCCAAAACAGCAATTTGTGCTAAAATTGCAGGCATGTGTTGGGAGTAAGATTATTGCTTCAGAACGATTGTCTGCGTATCGTAAAGATGTGTTGGCCAAAATGTCTGGCGGTGACTACACGCGCAAATCTAAATTGCTACAGAAGCAAAAGAAAGGGAAACAGCGCATGTTGGAGCATGGAAAAGGTGCGGTCGACATTCCTCCTGAAACTTTTATTAAAGTTCTTCGCAGAAATTAATATGATTGCCATCATTTAATATGATCAAGCGTAAATATCTACAAGTTATCTGGAAGATTATCGTGATCCTGATGATTTTAGCCATGACCCTGTTCGCGATTGCTCCGTACGGAGGTTTGTTCTAGCCCTATTTTATGTCTAAGCGCTGGGAGGTAGCGCAAAAATATCCATCGGAATTTGTTTTGGCGACAGGATTAGAAGATCAATTCATTCTGGCTCAGCTTTTATGGAATCGCGGAATCAGAACCCAAGAAGAGATTGAAATTTTTTTACATCCGTCTTGGGAGAAACATCTGCACGATGCCAAGCAGTTTTGTCACATGCCTGGCGCGATCGAGCGGGTGTTTAAAGCGTTGAATGAGCACGAACCTATTACGGTGCATGGAGATTATGATGCGGATGGCGTCACGGGATCGACCTTGATCATCACGGTGTTGAGAGAAATTCAAAAAAAAATAGGAGGCGAATCAATCGTCGATTTCTATATTCCTCATCGTGAAAAAGAGGGCTACGGATTACATCGAGAGACGGTTTCGATTCTTCGTGATCGTGGGACCCGTCTCATTATTACGGTTGATTGTGGCATTGCGTGCGTGGATGAGATCGCCCTGGCGAAACAACAGGGGATGGATACGATTGTGGTCGATCATCATCAGTTCGGTGAAATTTTGCCCGATGGATTTCTCATTCATCCGGGATTGCCGGAAGAGACCTATCCGCATAAAACATTGGCGGCGGTTGGCGTGTCATTCAAATTAGCGTGTGCATTGATCGAAGAAGCGCGTGTGCGTGGCCTGGACTTTCCCGTGGGGTATGAAAAATGGTTGCTTGATCTTGTGGCGATTGCGACGGTGACGGATATGGTGCCGCTCATTGGTGAAAATCGTTTGTTGCAATCGTATGGATTGCAAGTGTTGAATAAAACACGGCGTATCGGTCTGCGAGCCTTAATCGAAGCGGCGGGACTTTCATTCGGTTCGCTCGACACAGAGTCGGTCGGGTTTGCGATTGGCCCGCGTTTGAACGCTGCGGGTCGGATGGATCATGCTTCGCTTGCGCTTAGACTTTTATTATCAGAATCAGAGGAAGAGGCGCGTGTGTTGGCACAGGAACTTGAGCGTTGTAATTGTGAACGTCAAGATGCAACCAAGAAAATGATGCGTGAAGCAGAAATAATACTCAAGACTCAATACCCAATACTCAATACCTCGGCTATCGCTTTATGGGATACGCGTTGGTCCCCGTCACTCGTTGGACTTGTCGCGGGAAAATTTGCTGATCGTTATGCGCGTCCGACCATCGTGATCGGATTTTATGAAGGCAAGTGGATTGGTTCTGGTCGTTCCATTCCTGGTTTTGATATTACGGCGGCGATGCGTTCGGTCGGTGATGGGTTGCTGACGCGGGTTGGGGGTCATCCACAAGCGTGTGGGTTTGCCTTGGATGATGAAAAAAAATTAGCATCTCTGGCCGATCGTTTGCAGGCACATGTCTCAAGTAAGCTGAAGCAAGAAGATTGTGTACCGGTGATGATGATTGATGCGGAAATTTCTCTTGATCAAATCGACGAATCTTTTGCGCAAACCATCAATCATCTGGAGCCGTTCGGGGAAGGCAATCGCCGTCCAATGTTTGTTTCGCGAAATTGTCTCGTCGTGGCCGTTGATTTGATCGGTTCGCAGAAAAATCATTTACGGCTCGGACTTTTAGCTCCAAACGGTCGACGGATCAAGGCGTTGGGTTTTAAAATAGGTGATCGCGTTTCAGAGGTGGCCATAGGAAAGACGATTGATCTAGTGTATCATGTGGCGATTAACGAATGGCAGGGAACGCGGACGATTGAATGTCGATTGATTGATTTTGTATGCACTTCATCCTTTGCACCGACGGAGGCGCACGTGGCAATCCAGGCCCAGCCGGCATTGGCGTCGTGATTAAAGATGCGCAGACCGGTCGGAACGTCGAGACGCATGCCAAATATCTTGGGGAAACAACGAATAATCAGGCAGAGTATCAAGCTGTTATTTTTGGATTAAAAAGATGTTTTGAGATGGGAGCGAAGCGTGTGGATGTTTTGGCTGATAGCGAACTCCTGATCAAGCAGGCGAAAGGGGCCTATAAGGTACGAAATCCAGAATTAGGAAAACGATTTTTGGAAATGAAAAATTTAGAAATTCAAATTGGCCACGTCACATATCATCATGTGAGGCGAGAGAAAAATAAAGAAGCAGATGCTTTGGCAAACAAGGCTATGGATGAAGGAACAAGACGTGTGGTACACTAACATCGATCTCTATGGGTCTTTTTTCCTCATCACCAAGCAAGAACAGTTATTTAGGAGTTGATATTGGATTTGCCGGCGTCAAAATGGTGGAGCTTGCGATCGACAAGGGGCGTGCGCGACTTGTGACCTATGCCTATGCCAATCTCACGACAGATAGCATGGATAAATCGCTTTTGAATAATCCGTCCGGGGCCGCAGATCTGATTAAAAAAATGTTGACGAAGGCACGCGTGACTACAAAGAAAACGATTTCTGTTTTGCCGATTTCATCAGTTTTTTCGTCGATCCTAAGCATCCCAACGACCAATGACAAAGAATTAAAAGAGGCGGTGACGTTGCAGGCAAAAAAATTAGTGCCCTTGCCGCTTGAAGAAGTTTCGTTGGATACGAAAGTGATCGAGAAAGTGGAGAAATCAGATACGGTCAAACCTTCAACGCGCGTGCTCGTGACTGCTGCGCCAAAAACGTTGGTGGCAAAATACGTCGATATTTTTAAACAGTCTGGACTTGAACTCGTTTCGCTCGAGACGGAAGCGTTTTCTGAAATTCGTTCACTCATTGGTAAGGATCGTTCCACAATCATGATTGTCGATATTGGTGCCTTCCGCACGAATATCATGATTGTTGAGCGTGGGATTCCACTCGTGACGCGTTCGATTGCGACCGGTGGCAATGCCGTCACGCAGACCATCGCCAAGACGCTTGGGATCCCGGCAGAACAAGCAGATTCCATGAAGCGTGACATTGCTTCTATGCAATCGTTTGCGCAGGGCGGAGACGTCTTTCCGATTCTCTCTATTTTAATGAAGCCGGTGATGGATGAATTGCGTTATTCGATCAATCAATATCAACAAGAGACCAATGGTTCGGGCAGTCGCGTGGAAAAAATTGTTTTGACTGGCGGATCAGCTCTCCTCCCACGCTTATCCGAATTCCTCACGAAAGAAATGAATATTAATACCTATCTGGGCAATCCCTGGGCGCGTGTCGTCTATCCACCAGATTTACGTCCGGTGCTGGATGAAATGGGACCGCGATTTGCGGTTGCGGTCGGGAGTGCGATGAGAGAGATGGAATAAGTTATGTCTCAATTTAAGATTCTTGTGATCGATCGTGATCCGTTTTTTACGCAGATTTTTCAGAAACAATTTGAGAAAGAAGGTTGGGAAACATTTCGCGCGCTGACGGGCGAAGAAGGATTGGAGATCGTGCGCAAAGAAGAACCGGATGCGATTGTGTTAGATATGGTTTTGCCGAAAAAAAGCGGCTTTGATATTTTGGAGGCGCTGCAAGCAAAAGAAGAAACCAAAAAGATTCCGGTGATTGTGCTGACTCAACTGAGTACCAAAGAAGATATTGAACGTTGTTTAGAGCTTGGTGCTGCGGAGTATCTGATTAAGACGCATCATACGCCAGAGGATGTTGCCGAACATCTGAAAAAATATCTCGGTCGATGAGACAAGTGTTCTTGAATAATGTATACTAAAATCAATCTTATGCGACTTAAATCTGCCTTTACTATTCTTGAACTTTTCATTGTGATCGCTGTGTTCGGGCTTCTGGTCACGCTCGGTGTTCTATCCCTCAATAGCGCCCGGATGCGTATGCGCGATGCTCAACGTTTATCTGATGTGAGTGTTATGCGAGCCGCTCTTAGTCAGTATTGGTTTGAAAAAGCCACGTATCCAGCCAGCGGTGGAGTGAACCTGGGTCAGCTCGGAACCAACACAGATGTCTTTACGAGTGCCGGATTTGTTGAGGCCAAGGGAGCGACCGCACCGATCTATCTTCCACGTGTTCCCACCGGTCCAAAAGTTAACGAGTATTATCGCTATCACGGCGGAGCCAATGGTTACTCGATTCGTTTTCAAACCGAAAGTGACACGACCTATGGCAAAGCGAATGTCTTTTATGGTCACGCATCGGGGGTGGATCAAAGCGATGACGAAAAATGATCGTTTTTAGTTTTTTAATTTTTATTCTCGGTGCCTGTCTCGGGTCTTTTTTGAATGTCGCCATTATTCGTTTGAAAGATGCATCTTCGATGTGGGGACGTTCGAAATGTCCTGAGTGCGGAAAAAAAATTCGTTCGCGTCATCTCGTGCCGATCCTCTCTTGGTTCCTGTTGCATGGATGCTGTGCTGATTGTCACAAGCCGATTCACTTTCAGTACCCGTTGGTCGAGTTCGCTGCCGGTTTGCTCATGCTCGTGGCATTTTTCCGTCATAATTTTTTTCTGACACCATCTGCTCTTGAACCCTTTCTGTTCGAACTCATCTTTAGTTATCTTCT
>SICT01000003.1 GCA_009691315.1 Candidatus Uhrbacteria bacterium
GTATCATCGAAGAGAAGTTTCATCCGGATGGGATTGATATTAATATGGGTTGTCCGGTTTATAATCTCGTTTCAAATTTTAACGGCGCATTTTTAATCAAAGAACCGGCTCGAGCGAGAGCCATCATCAAAGCGATCAAAGCCGTGATTACCGTTCCCTTGTCCGTCAAAACTCGTCTGGGCTGGAAAGAAGACACGGATTGCCTCGAGTTTGTGAAAGTGTTGGAAGACGCCGGAGCAGATCTCATTTCCATGCATGGTCGAACAAAAGAACAGGGGTACAGCGGCAAAGCAAACTGGGATCGGATTGGAGAAGCCCGCGCTCAAGTACCGGATGTCCCTTTTTTAGTGAATGGAGATATCACGAGTCCAGAAATCGCCAAAGAAGCGCTTGATCGATCCCATGCCGACGGCGTTTTGATCGGCCGCGGCGGCTTAGGGAATCCCTGGTTTTTTAAACAGGTGGAATGGTATTTGAAAACTGGAATGAAATTAGCTGAGCCGAGTATGGAAGAACGTATTTCTGTCATCAAGCAACACGCACAATCGCATATCGCTCACTATGGTGAACGTGGTCTGGTTAAACTTCGCAAACACTTGCCCTGGTATTTCAAAGGCATGCCTGGGTGGAAAGATATCCGTATGCAACTCGTGCAAGTTTCTACGCTGGAAGAATTGAACGAAATTTTAGATCACGTTTTGGAACCACAGAGAGAACGAATACACGTTTAAAAAAATGACAATGCTCCTTCGAACAATCAATAGAATGCTATAGCATTCTATTGATTGAACATTTATTTTAAATTAAATTCTTTTCTCAGCCATTGATCATGATCAATCGTGACCGCTTGAACGTACAAGGCTTCGAATCGAATTTGGTACTTGGTACGGAGCAAGTCTAAAACTTCTCGACATTCGTAAGGATGAACCCAGACGCTGTCCTGTAAACGCACGAACCCTACGTCTTGAAGAAAACGACGAATTTGTTCCCGAATCATCTTTCGCTTCTCTGGGATATCGAAAATCAATAATCTCCATTGTTGATCCCATTTCTTTGGTTTTGTAATTCCCTTTTGACCTAATTCATAAGCCAATAACTCTGTCCGCCCCTTTTTGGTTATTTGAATTTTCCACCCAATATCCGTTTCCCGCGCGATAATCCAACCGCGCTTATCTAAACGCAGGATTGTCTGTCTCATGATTTGACGGCCATACCGTCTTTTATAAAAGTGAGGAATGAGCTGAAGAAGATTGGGACAAATAACCGCCGTAGCCAGTATTCCCACAGCCCCCAACCCCAAGAGAACCGTTTTTACAAGTTCCCCTCGAGAAAATTTCTTTTGCTCCATAAAATATTTCAATCAATGGAATGCTATAGCTTACCATAGATTGTGTTATTTTTACGGAAAATTTATTGAAGATGGAGGATGAGGATATGTTCTTGAATTCAAGGAAAGAGCATTGACAAAAGGCTTATTTTTCTACACTGAGATTCACCTGCGCATGGGGCGTAGCGTGGTATCTCGGGTAGGAGGAGCGGACCATGACACAGGCGACGGCTACGGTGGTGGAAGCGTTCGAGGCGGAGTTTCAGGTGAGCGGGCTCCAGTGCTTCCCGGAGCGTCGGTGGAGGGAGTGCTTCCTGCACTACCTCTTCGGCATCTGGGGCGGCAAGAGCAACGTGACCTACCGCCCGAAGATCGCCTTCGGCAACGGTGGGCTGCGGCTCGACCCCGGCGCGCGCGAGTACTGGGTGTACGGCACCACCGTGGGTGCCAATCCGCCGCCGCACCTCGGGACGGAGATCCCCGAGGGCCACGATGATCCGCCCGAGATCATCGTCGGCTGCCAGCAGGTGGAGGTGGAGCAGGCGCTGATCCGGTTCGTGAAGAACGACCGGATCCAGCAGCTCACCATCACCGGCTGCAATGGCAAGGAGCTCCGGTTCTGGAAGATGTCCGAGCGATCGCGCCTCGGCATCTACCTGCGGCCCTAGGAGTAGCTGGCGTCTCTCGGGTGAAGTACGAGACGCGCAGCAAAATCCGGCTTCCGAAAGGAGATGTCGGATCAGTCCAACGCCCAGTTGGACTCCCATCGCCAGATGGGAAACGTACCTTGAGCTTGAGGAGTGACGCCCTGTTACTCCTCTTCTCAAATAAAATTCTGAACTTGATTCGGAGATTTATGTGAGAAAGAATTCTATCTTAATCCAAACTCGGCAGGAAATTTTCCGGGTTGACCGGGATCCCATTTTGACGGACTTCGAAATGCAGGTGAGGGCCTGTTGAGAGTCCCGCTCCTTCATCTCCCGGTTTCCCGCCGGAATAGCCGATGATATCCCCTCGATCGACATACGTATCTGGCGCAGTGGCAAAACGAGAAAGGTGCGCATACACCGTTGCGATCCCCCCAGGATGAACTAACATCACATAATTTCCATACTGCTTTCCCTTGCGATTCCAAGCGACATATCCACCAGCTGCGGCATGCACCGGTGTGCCAACGGGAGCGGGAATATCCGTGCCCGGGTGTTCAAAAAATCTTCGAAAGGGGTAGCTTGGATCATGAAACTTCGCGGAGACTCCTTGCCAAGGCCGCACAGGCCAATTAAGCAAGATATCGCCACGCGCAAGAGCATCATCAACCGAATCCAGTTTTCCTTTTAACGTATCCTGTAAGTCTGCGAGACGACCTGCCGTTGCCTGTTGATCTTGCCGCAGTTCATATAAAATTCGTTGAAATTCCTCATCTCGATTCTGCGTTTCGGCAATGAGGGAAATTTTTCCTCCACGTTCAGCGGCCAGCGAGACCTGTTCTTTCTGCAAATGTTGTTTTTGTGTTTGTAAATTTTGTTGCTGGGCTGTCTGTTCTTTTTGTTTCTCTTGAAGCTCCATCCGACTCGCATTCACCGCTTCTGCCGTGGTCGCCAATTCCGCTTCCACACGTTTCAATGTATCTAAACGAGCAAAAAATTCTGACAACGATGGTCGTGTCAGCAGGATGTCCATGACGCTGATTCTGTCAGCTTCTTGAATTTTACGGATAAATTCTCCCAAGGATTCTCGTTCTCGATTGAGTTGCGCCTGTGCAGCTGCTATTTCTTGTTCCGTCGCCTGAATTTGTAAATTCACGGATTCGATTTGTATTTTTGTTTGTTCCAGTATCAGTTGTTTTTCTTGAATACGATTTTCCATGAGAGCCACCTGATTTTTGAGCGTGACGACCGCTGACTCTTCTTGGGCGATTTTTTGTTTATATCGCTGAATCATTTTTTCTAACTCTTGTGAATGGGCCTGCTTATCTCGAACTTGATTTTGAATTTGATCAATGTCTTGCTTGAGCGACGAGTTGTCTTCGGCAAAAACAAAAAGAGGGCTCATCAGAGATGAGATCAAAAAAAGAAAGAGAAGAAATTTTCGGATAGAGCTCCATTATACCAAATGGGTCAGTGCCTCGTCGATACGCGCAAGCGCACGATCTTTTCCGTATGCCACGAGTAATTCAAATGGTCCTGGAGATTGTTTTTGACCGGAGAGAGCGACACGCAGAGGCCATAATACTTCCCCATTCCCCCAGCCTCTTTGCACGATCCAAGCGCGAATAGCCGAATCCATCTTCTCTACAGATTGAAAAAGGTCATCTGATAAACCAACAATAAAATGCCGCGCGGCCGTCAATCGTTCGGCCGCTTCCTGTTTATTTTGTGTTTTCCACAAGAGCAAAGCACTCTCATGATTCAATTTGTCTTCAAATAAAAATTGAGTCAGTGCAGGGAGTTCACTTAAAATCTGCAAACGATCCCGAACGAGCAAAGCTGCCTGATCGAGGGCGGACCGATCATGACTCAACGTTTGAATCCATGGTCGACACCATTCAAGATAGGTTCCTTCCTCCATGGTTTTCAGATAGTGTGCATTGGTCCAATTCAATTTTTCGACATTCAAAACTGCGCCAGCACTATGCACTTTTGATAAAATAAATAGTTCGACAAGCTCACTACGAGTATAAATTTCACGATCTGCCGTTGGATTCCAACCGAGGAGCGAAAGAAAGTTGATCAATGCTTCTGGTAAATAGCCTTTTTTTAAATAGGATTCGACGGACACATCACCTTTACGTTTTGATAATTTTGTTTTATCCGGATTCAAAATCAACGGTACGTGCGCATACGTAGGCATGTCCCAACCAAGCATGCGATGCAAAATAATTTCTTTCGGCGTGGAGGAAATCCATTCTTCTCCGCGTAAGACATGCGTAATCTCCATCAAATGATCATCAATCACGACGGCCAAGTGATAGGTGGGAAATCCATCAGATTTGAGAAGAATCTGATCATCCACTTCGCTATTTTGAATGGTGATGGTTCCACGAATGGGATCAATGAATGACGATTCTCCTTCCGGAATTTTCATGCGAATCACATGTGATTCACCACTCGCCAATTTCTGTTTTATCTCTTCGGAGGATAATTCCAAACAGGTGCGATCATATTTTGGCGCTTGTTTTGCCGCCACTTGATCCTCGCGCATCTTCGTCAAACGTTCTTCACTACAAAAACAATGGTAAGCATGGCCTCTCTCTACTAATTCGACAGCATATGGTTGATAAATTTTCAGGCGTTCTGACTGAATGTACGGGCCAAATTTTCCTTTTTGCGAAAGCGATCCATCATCCATCAACACAGGCCCCTCATCATAATCTAACTGCAGTGTTTGAAAAGTTTTCAAGAGACTTTCCAAAGTACCGGGGACTAAGCGCTCTTGATCCGTGTCTTCAATCCGCACAATGAATTGGCCCTGTGATTGTCGCGCCAAAAAATAATCGTACAAAACGGTGCGTAACGTGCCGATGTGCATATAGCCGGTAGGACTCGGAGCGATCCGGGTGCGCATGGATTTTTTTTCTATCATAAAATATGTTTCATCCTATCCAGATTGACGAATCAAGTCAAAATATTAGGATCGAGCTACAACTCGTGGAGGGAAAAACGATGCTCACTTTTGTTCTTGTCCTGTTCGTCGTCGGCGGAAGCATTGGCCTGCTCTGGCTCATCACCTTGCCCATACGAAAGCGCAACCGTGCGCTTGTGACGGCTGACCTTGAGACACAACAGCCCAACTGGAACTGGCATGAGGCCACTGCGTGTGAGATCGAATTCGCAGAGGGTATTCTGTTGGCCTGCCGGTTGGTCATCTGGGGCACGGGCGCTGATTTGCGGCAGGGATTCGTCCTCTTTGGAAAGCGGGCATCCCTCCAAGATCTATGTACCTTGGTCGTTCGAACCTGCAAGGCGCGGATCTGGGAGACCGTCTCCAAGATGGATTGGCATCCGCCGAAAGAGGAAGATCGTGACTTGGGGAAACTTCGAGCTGAAGTCAGTCATGAGATCATGGTCGAATTCCGAAACATCCTAGCCGTTGGGGGCTATGGAACATTGCCACAGCTTCTCATCGTCCTCTCCAGCCCCAAGTGGCTTCAAGAAAAGCGGGAAGCAACAGGCGCGCACGTGATGCCGATTCTCGAAATCCTTGCAGCCGGTCTATCCGTCGATCCTACAGGGCCGGAAGCAAACGCGGTTCGGCGTGTGACTCTCAGGTATCCGGTGGTCACAAACGGACAAGGAGCCCGTCCGTCTCGGCGAGTCACTGCCGTACCTTCCGATGAATGAATCATCCTTCTCCCTCCGACACTTATCGGAGGATTTTTTTAAATTTGAATAAATCAAAAATAAATAAAAGAGGAAACACGATGACTGCACGTAAAATTCTTTTCAAGCGACGCGGTTCTTGCATCAAGCGCCATACCCACTCTAAACCGAGCCGTTGAAAAATTTTTGGCGCACGCTGGATCACCCCTGCCCAAAAATCAATCGCCCCACCCACGCCGGTGACAACTTTCAATTGAGGAAAATCTGCCAGATGCTTGGCAATCCAAAAATCCTGTTTTGGATGACCAATGGCGACGAACAGAAGTTCCGGACTAAACAACATCAAACGATCTAGCGCGGATTCACCTTGGTCGTCCATATTTCCTTCACGATCAAACCTTCCTCCATATTCGACGTGCAGGAGCAGTCCAGGATATTTTTGTTGAATTTTCTCGCGAGCTTCTTCGGCCGTATCCGGATGTCCTCCACCGAGTAAAGCCACGCGCCATTGTTTTTCTGCTGCCTCTTTTAATAAACACTCCCCTAACTCCACACCGGTCATTCTGGGAACGAGACGGCCTCTGACTGCACATGCAATCCATAATCCAAACCCATCCACGATACGGGCATCGGCTTGTTGGATGATTTTGGCATAACCGGGATCACGTCTGGCTTCTAATAAAATTTCTGGATTAGCGGTCACAATCCAAAAAGGTTGCTGAGTCGAATCAATCTGTGTACACAGCTCGTCAAAATTCCAACCCTCGATTGGAATTTCAAAAATCTTAGGTGGGATTTTCGTCATGCGGAATTCGTGATCGATCCATCATCGGGACACCTTTCATCCCATGATGTTTGTTTGCCACACGATAGCGAGCGAGTTCACGCTGGAGTCCGGCGGCGGCATTGGCAAAGGCCACGTCATCTTTATTAACCGTTTGCTTCATCACTTCTTGCGCGCGTTGTTTGGCTTGTTCAATAATTGAAAGATCCAGTTCTTGCCCGCGTTCAGCCGTATCAGCCAATACCATTACTTGACTGGCCATTTCTACATGAATAAATCCTCCTGACACAGCAATCTCTTCTTGATCTTCCACTGAGCGATGCAAACGAATAATTCCTGGAATCAGCAAAGCGGTGAGCGGGGCGTGATGCGGCAAAACAGTGATTTCTCCGTCTACGGTCGGTAAAGAAATGCTGATCGCCTCTTGATCAAACAAAACACGATCCGGAGTGATCAACTTCACGTGCAAAGACATATTAGGCTTTCACTTCATCAATCCCACCTTTCATATAAAAGGCTTGCTCTGGTTTATCGTCATGCTTGCCTTCCAGAATCTCCTCAAACCCGCGAATCGTTTCCTCCAGCGTGACGTATTTTCCCGGATTGCCCGTGAACACTTCAGCCACATGAAATGGTTGAGACAAAAATTTCTGAACTTTGCGCGCGCGAGTCACCGTGCGCTTGTCATCATCGGACAATTCTTCCATACCCAAAATGGCGATAATATCTTGAAGATCTTTATAACGCTGTAACACTTGTTGAACACCACGCGCCACTTTGTAATGGCGTTCACCGATAATCAACGGATCCATAATGGTCGAATTGGAATCAAGCGGATCTACGGCCGGATAAATTCCAAGTTCAGACAAGGCACGCGCCAACACCACGGTTGAATCCAGATGCGCAAAGGTGGTGGCTGGAGCTGGGTCCGTCAAGTCATCTGCGGGAACGTATACGGCTTGCACCGAAGTAATCGAACCATCCTGAGTTGAGGTGATACGTTCTTGGAGCGCACCCATTTCTGTCGCAAGAGTTGGTTGATAACCGACGGCGGATGGGATACGGCCAAGCAAGGCAGACAGTTCTGAACCGGCTTGCGTGAAACGAAAAATGTTGTCGATGAATAATAAAACATCTTGTTTTAATTCATCACGAAAATGTTCTGCCATGGTAAGGCCGGTCAAAGCAACGCGCGCACGAGCACCTGGCGGTTCATTCATCTGCCCAAAGACAAGAGTCGTTTTATCCAATACACCGGATTCATGCATTTCGCGATATAAATCATTTCCCTCGCGCGAACGCTCACCCACCCCAGCAAAAACCGAAAATCCTCCATGCTCACTCGCGATATTACGAATCAACTCCATAATCACCACGGTTTTTCCCACGCCGGCTCCTCCAAACAGCCCAACTTTGCCTCCTTTTAAAAATGGACAGATTAAATCAATCACTTTGATACCGGTTTCTAAAATTTCTGTCTTGGTAGATTGCGTGTGAAAAGCCGGAGCACTCCGATGAATAGGTGCGTGTTGCTTGGCTTTTACCGGTTCTTTTCCGTCGATGGTTTCGCCGATCACATTGAACATCCGACCCAACGTCTCTTTTCCCACGGGAACGCTGATGGGTCGACCGCTGTTTTTTACCGGCATACCGCGTTTGAGACCATCCGTGGAAGACATGGCAATCGTGCGCACGCGCGAACCCGGTAAATGCTGTTCCACTTCGAGCACGACATTCCCCTCTTTGCGTTCGATGACGAGACCGCTGAGGAGAGGTGGTACTTTTCCCTCGAATCCAACATCGACAACCGGCCCAATCACCTGCAAAATCGTTCCGTGAGATTCTTCTTCTTTATGTGTTTTGGTCATAGTCATATCATTTTATTCAATAGCGGCTTTTCCCGCAGAAATTTCTGAGATCTCTCGAGTAATCACGGCCTGGCGTGCTTGATTAAGACTAAACGTTAAATCATCTAGCATCTCACCAGCTGCATCCCCAGCACTGCGCATGGCCATCATACGCGCACTCTGTTCAGACGCTGCAGACTCAAGAAATCCTTGATACAGACTCATGTCAACGGCTCGAGGTAAGAGTTGATCAAGCACTTGATCCGGAGACGGCTCCCAAATGATCGAATCATCGGATTCAGCGTGTTGCTCGTAGCTTGTTGCTTGTGCGTCTTGGGTGATCGGTAAGAGCTGGGTCACCACAGGAATCTGATTTAAAGCACTTTTGAAATTTGTGTAGGCCATATACACCTTGCCGACGGAACCATTTAAAAATTCCTGTTTTAAAAATTCAGCGATCGGACGAGCACGATCAAATGCCGGAGCATTGGCCAGGGATTCAAAGGAAGCGGTGATAGGATAACCCGCGCGCTTTGCAGCTTGCTCTGCACGGCGACCGATCGTCACCAACTCAACGGTCTGCAATTCTTCTGTACGGACAAATTCAAATGCTTTCTTCACAATTTGACTATTAAATCCACCGCACAATCCACGATCAGAGGCAACCAAGATCAAGAGGGTCTTTTTTATCTGACCTGCTTTTGCTTCAATCCCCCAGCCTGTAAGGAGCGGATGCTGCAACGGATCAACCAAGCCCTGCACCTGTTGACTCAATGTTTGAATCGCCTGCGCATACACACGCGAACCTAGCGCCAGTTGCGTTGCTTTACGCATTTTAGATGCGGCCACGAGCTCCATCGCTTTCATAATTTTGCGCGTGGAGCGAATAGATTTAATGCGACGTTTGATAATACGGGGAGAAACAGCCATAGGTTAATTGGAAAATTCTTTTTTCCAGTGCTCAATGGCTTTTTTGAGAGCCGGTTCCGTCTCTTCATCCAAAATTTTTTTCTCTTTCAATGTGCCCATCAAATCACGTTGATGCTTATCGAGATACTCATGCAGGCCATCTTCCCAGGCCCGAACGTTCTCTAACGGAACATCATCCACGTGTCCCTTCGTGATCGCATACAGAATCGCGACTTGATGCTCCATGTTCATGGGTTGATATTGTCCCTGTTTCAAAAGTTCCACCATACGCCGGCCACGATCAATCTGTTTTTTCGTTGCTTCATCTAAGTCTGTCGCAAATTGTGCAAAAGCTTCAAGCTCACGAAACTGTGCGAGATCCAAACGCACCGGACCAGCGACTTTTTTCATGGCTTTGGTCTGCGCCGCTCCTCCCACACGCGAAACAGAGAGACCGACATTCAAGGCTGGACGAATTCCACGATAAAATAAATCGCTTTCCAAAAAGATCTGACCATCCGTAATCGAAATCACGTTCGTAGGAATATACGCGGAAATATCTCCGGCTTGCGTTTCGATAATCGGTAAAGCGGTCAACGATCCACCACCGTGCGCCTTATCTAAACGGGCGGCTCGCTCAAGCAAACGAGAGTGCAAATAAAACACGTCTCCCGGATAGGCTTCGCGTCCTGGCGGACGACGTAAGAGCAAAGACACTTCACGATAAGCCCATGCATGCTTCGACAGATCATCGTAAATCACGAGCACATCTTGGCCCTGATCCATGAAATATTCGCCGATCGCACAACCGGCATACGGAGCAATGAATTGGAGTGACGCTGGATCTGAGGCATTCGCCGTGACGACGATCGTATACTCCATCGCACCTGCCTCTTGTAACCTGGATACGATCTTGGCAATTTTTGAAGCCTTTTGTCCGATGGCAACATAAATACAGATCACTCCCGTTTCTTTTTGATTTAAAATAGTATCAATGGCAATGGCTGTTTTTCCCACCTGACGATCGCCAATGATGAGCTCACGCTGACCACGACCGATCGGAATCATGGCATCGATCGCTTTGATCCCGGTCATCAGTGGAACATTCACAGGCTCGCGTGTCATAACGCCTGGAGCAATTTTTTCCACTGGATATTCTTTGGAAGTTTTCAGAGCACCTTTTCCGTCAATGGCAACTCCTAATGGATTGACGACGCGCCCGATCAGCTCCTTTCCTACAGGAACACTTAACAATTTACCCATGCCTTTGACGATCTCTCCGGTTGCAACCGTATTTAATTCATCTAATAAAATGGCGCCAATCCGATCCTCTTCCAAATTGAGTGCGACTCCCGTTGCCCCACCAGCAAAAGAGAGCATTTCCATGCTCCGCGCTTCTCGCAGTCCAGAAATTTTGGCAATGCCATCACCAACTTCGACCACATGGCCAATCTCACTCACCTCCGGAGAGGTGGAGAAATCATGCAACTGTTTTTGCAAAGATTCAATAATCGGGTCGCTGATCATAGGGAGAATTTAATGAGTGAAGGCCTGCTGTAATCGTTTTAATTGTCCCTGCACACTCGCATCAAACATCCATCCATCCTGTTCTAAACAAAATCCCCCAAGAAGAGTTGGATCAACATGTTCAGAAAAAAGAAGATGCATGTCCCAGGTGCGACTGAGTGCGGTGCGCAACATTTCTCGTTGTTTTGTATCTAATGCTTCCGCGCTCGTGATCTGAATGTGCTTCGCAATGTGTAGACGGTCGCGGAGAGTGTCTAATTTTTCAAGAAAACGCTGTACGGAACGGCCCAAGCCATTTTTGAGGAGAACACACAGAAGATTTTGCGTCACTTGATGTAACTTTGACGTGGGTATTTGATCTAACTCACTTAATTCTTGAATAATTTTATCTTGTTCCGCTACCTCTGGGACTTCAGCTAAAAAAGCTTGGGCCAGTTGTTGAAAAAAAATAGGAGAGCCGGTCATAGGATATCTACTTTATTTCTTTGGCTGCCTGTTCCATCAATTCCTGGCGATGATTCTTGTCCAGCACAGAGGGCAGAATTTTTTCTGTGGTCTGGATCACGAGTTCCGCGACATGACTCTTGAGAGATCGCAACATACGAATTTGTTCTTGCTCAAGATGTGTTTTACTCTCACGTTCCATACGCTCAATCTCCTGTTGGGTTTTCATGATCAATGTTTGGCGCTGTTGTTTCGCCTCCTCGTCTGCTGCATGCATAATTTTGTGCGCTTCTTCATGCGCCGCCTTGATGAGTTTGGTATGTTCCTGGTCAAAAGCTAGACGATCTTTCTTGATCTGCTCGGCCTGCATCAACCCCTCTTCAATTTTTTTATTCCGACGATCCATGGCTTTCAGCAAAGGTCGATACACCCAGCGCCAGACAATCAACATGACAATACCAAAATTAATCAACTGGGCATAAAATAACTTTGCATTAATGCCGAGAGAGGCAAGAAGGCCGATAGAGGCGGGTTCAGTCATAAAGATGTTATTTGTTATCCTGAGTGAAACGAAGGATCTTGGATTCAAGATTCTTCGTTCTGCTCAGAATGACACTTTAGAGAGTGAATACGACAACCAGCGTATAAATAGCAATGGCTTCAGCAAAAGCGGCACCAAGAAGCATTGGCACAAACAATTTTTCTCCCGCTTCGGGATTACGGCCGATGGATTCCATGGCTTTGGCCACGATTTTACCGATCGCATAGGCGGGCATGAGGCCACCAACGACAATCGCTGAACCTTTCATAATAAGACGAATAGATTCTGCATCCATAAAACATTGACTTGCGATCGACGATAATTAAATGATGAGGGTTTAACGTCGTCGCTTGTCGATTAGGAGTTAGATTTTAACTTCTAGAATTTTGTCTAAAAGCTAAAAGCTAAAAGCTAATGCTGGGCCTCGGCATGTTCCCCGTGCGGTGGCATCGTCATCATCGTGAGATAGACCAGTGTCAGTGTGGCAAAAACCGTAGCCTGTACAATTCCTACGATCAGTTCAATGGCCATAAAAGGGAGCGGAACCAAGAATGCCACCAAAGAACTAATGACCACCATGAGAACTTCTCCGGCAAAAATATTGCCGAATAAACGTAGGGAAAGTGACGCAATTTTAGCAAACTCACTGAAAATTTCAATGATCCCAACAACAAATTCGACCAAAGCCGTCAAGATGTTAATAGGTTTCAACGAAATAAGAGCTTTGAGAACATTCCCGATCTGAATAAATTTATTGGTGTGACGCCACATGCCAAGCGTGATAATACCAACCAAATGCGCCCCGATGACTGAGACGAGTGCCATGGCCAGTGTCAGATTCAAATCACTGTTCGCCGGACGTAGAAGCGGAACCAATTCACGCTCGCCATGCACGACATGCCACACACCAATCGATCCTGTTCCTGGCAGAAGCCCCATCCAATTGGAAATGAGAATAAAGAAAAAAAGCGTGCCGGCAATGGGCAGAAAGCGTTTGGATTTTTCTCGATCACCTGTGACTTGATCAAAAAATTTTAAAAGAAATTCCAAAATCATTTCCAAAAATGTTTGGAAGCGGCCAGGAATTTCTTTGACACCAAAACGCGTAGCCAATCCCACCACAAAAAAAATGACCAATGCAATAAAGGCATTCACCAGCGTGTTTGTGACGATCAGCGGACCAAGAGAAAAAATGCCTTCTGCGGCAAGAGGAACATTGATCATGCGCGTGGAGGTGAAGAACGCTTTATGTCTGCTAAATATTGTTTGGCTTTACGCATCACTATCAGATAGGCAATGCCCAGCGCAAGCATCAAACCGAGGATCAAAAACAGTGGAGACGTATGAGCCTTATCATCTAACCAACGGCCAAGCAGGGCAAAACCCGTAGTGGGAATGATGATCGCCAACAAAATTTCCCAAACAAAACCCGTGGCTTTCCACGCTTTAATCATTTGCGTCTCCTGAGGTTTTTCATCCATAAATCGCCGGAAGTTTATCGTGAATCGGTGAGTTCGTCAACCTTTGATCAATTTTTTAAATTGTTCGCCACGATCAAATTCGTTTTTAAACAAGCCAAAGCTCGCACAGCCAGGAGAAAGAAGAATCGTATCCCCTACCCGCGCTTGTGATTGAAGAGTTTTGATCGCCGTACGAAGATTCGGAGCATCTTGATAGAAAAATTTGTCGTGACGAAACGCTTTGACAATCTTTGTGTGTGCTGTGCCTGGCAAAAGAGCGACGTTGACGAAAAAGCGTTTTAACATTTTGGCCACTTCAACAAATTCAAGTTCCTTGTCTGCCCCGCCAAAAATAAGATGGACTCTCCCTCTTTTGAAAAGAGGGAGTTGGAGGGAGTTATTCGACAGCGCCTTGATCGCAGCAATCGTCGCATCTGGTGTCGTTGCCGTTGTGTCATTGATATATTTTATGCCTTTAGTGGTTGCAATGAGTTCCAGCCGATTCGGCAAGCCTTTGAACGAACGCAGAGCACTCTTGATCGCACTCACTTTCACACCCAGCCTCAACGCAACCGCCACAGCCATCTCCGCATTTTTTCGATTATGCTCACCGACCACCTTCAATTTGGTGCTATAGCATATTATGGACTCCCTGTTTTTTTTCTTTCCTGTTCGATAAACTCGACTCGCCGCTTCTCGCGCATATCCATCAAACGATCGATCTACTGGTAAAAAAACAATGTCACTTGGTTTTTGATGACGAAAGATCTGTGCTTTGGCCTCGGCATATTCCTCCATACTCTTATACGTATTCAAATGATCACGCATCAAATTGGTCCACACGGCCACAGGTGGAGAAATCCCTTTTTCACCAAGCGATTCCAATTGCCAACTGCTCAGTTCAAGCACAACAAGGTCGTCTTTCTTGACTTTCGATAAAAACGTGAGCGGGGAAACGAGAATGTTTCCACCCAGCCAAACCTTGGCTCCACCAGCTTTCAACATTTCTGCAATCAGCGTTGCGGTTGTGCTCTTGCCACGCGTTCCGGTCACACCAATAACCCGTGCCGGACATTGAGCAAGAAATAATGAAATATCTGATTCGATCGGGATGCCTCGTTTGATGGCCAATTTCATTTCACGCGAATCTCGACGGACGCGTGGATTTGCCACAACCAGATCCGTACTCTCAATATCCTTTAGATCATGCTTTCCTAAAACAAACCTTACATTTTTAAATTTTTTCAGTTGCCCAACATTTTCTTTTAATTCTTTCGCTGTTTTTAAATCCGTCACCGTGACTTCCTCACCTCGTCGTGCAAAATAGAGCGCCGCAGATACACCGCTGCCTTGAGGATATTGGCCAAGACCGAGAATAAGAATTTTCATGAGTTTATCGAGTATAATACGGGCATGGTTTATTTACCAACCTTTCACGAAGAACGTGCGCTGATCGCTCGCGGCGTGAAGATTGTTGCGAGCGATTCAAAACTTGTCGATCAAACCGCAATTTATTCTCAGTGATGCGTTCAAAATACCCGGTCTCACTATCCCGATAAAAGCGATCATCTGCGGTGATCGTACGGTCAAATCCATTGCCGCAGCATCGATCGTCGCTAAAGTTTCGCGCGATCAATACATGATAAAAATGCACGAACTCTACCCAGAGTACGGTTTCGCCGACCATAAAGGCTATGGCACAAAACAACATCAGCGAGCCCTCAAAAAATTCGGCCCCTCACCAATTCATCGGATGAGCTATAGGCCGATAAAAATGTTTATAAAAAAGAGCCCTCAGAATGAGAGCTGTGAGTGGAGGAGGGAGCTTGAAGCAGGTTAGACCTGCCTACGACCCCTCGGGCGGTTGGGGCCCTTGCCCGGAGCGGACGCGTGACGCAGAGACCTTGCTTCGATTGCACACAAGACATCCACGGTCTTGCGTGAGAGGCCGGCGGGCGGTTCGCCTACCTGGCCCTGAGCGTCGAGGCTGATTCCTTGGGTCATCCGGATGATGTTGGCCTCGTTGGTCGAGCCGACCCCATCGAGGTTGTCGGCGATCCGACGCTTGATTGCCTCTTTCCTGGGTGAAAGCGGCTTCCTCTTCATACGATTTCTTCGCGTGGACATGACTTCCTCCTGCTTGAGAGAACAACCGAACTGGAACAGATTAAAAAGGAAAAAAGAACATCTGTCAAGCCATTGGTTCGTGACGATCGCGATCATCACGCTCCTCTCTTCCTTCAGGTTCTTCCATGGGCAATTCTAATTCAACGGGTTTGAAAGGTTTGGGCTTTTGTTCTTCACGGAGCTTTTTCAGTCGCTCTTCCCAATCAGGAGGGAGTTGTTCAGGGTTCATATGATGATGAATAATAACAAATGCTCAAATTATGTAAATAGCAAAACCCACTCCTGAAGAGTGAGTTTTGTTTTTAGCCCCAAGGGGAATCGAACCCCTATTGACGGCTTGAGAAGCCGCTGTCCTAACCATTAGACGATGAGGCCATGCGTGGTCATTTTTTAGCTGTATTTTTTCCACGAACTCTCTTGTCGGCACAAAAGTTCTTTGGCCTTTCTCGGGTCTGCCATCAAATCTTTTACCACACGCTCCATGCGACAACCTCGCGGATCAGTTTTCCCTTCGGACGCTTTCACGAGAACCATGTCTCCTGGTTTTAACCATGCACGGAGAAAAAGTCCAGCTTCTGGGGAATCTGTGAAGACACGAATATTTTCCTGAGACATTCCATGCACAAGCGCGCCATCACGCATAACGTGCGCGAGTGTACCACAGGCGATCAGCAAGTCAATCTTCTGCTTGGCAACCTCAGCTCCGACCAAACGATGCATGGCTTCAGACTGATCACCGAGCTCACGCATCTCTCCCAAACACGCAACTCGTCGCTGAGTTTTCTGTAAAGGCATGTTCCCAAGATCACGAATGGCAGAGAGCATGCCCGCAGGAGAAGCATTATAAGCATCATCCAAAATAATCGTGCTATTCATACCTGGAATAATACGCGTGCGACCGGGTAAACCTTGGTAGTGGTCGGCCAGATAATCAATCATGTCTTGAGGATCCCAAGGGAGATCAAGCACGGCAGAAACCGTAAAGGCGGCGGCCAGGGCATAGGCAATCGAGGTGCCGAATACCCCTGGCAGAAATATTTTTCTGACACGATTAAAACTTTCCAAGGTGATCTCAAGGCCAAGAGGGAAAAATCCGTGTGCAGAAGATTCCATGCGCAAGTTCGTACTGACGATACGGACGTCCGTTCCGTCGGCTTGGCCAAAAGTGAAAACGCGTTCATGTGTTATATGACGCATGGCAAAAACTTCCTGATCATCCGCATTTAAAATAACACTTCCTCCGGGCTGAAGACATTTGATCAGCGTGGATTTTTCTTCTGCCACTGCGGCGATAGATGGATAATTTGCAGCATGAACCGGCACAATATCACTCCCTTCGGGCATGACGGCGGTAATGATGACGATATTTGGCGGCGCAATCTCACACAGCTTTCTGAGATCTCCAGGTTTATCCGCTCCCATTTCAAGGACAGACAGTTCAACTCCCGTTCTCAGCAAACCCACGGAATACATCCATCCAGACAGAAGGGTCCGCATCCAACGAGTCATCGATCGACCAGGGGCTGGTAAATGAAAAATCGTCAACGGCAAACCAAGCTCATTATTATAATTTTTTCTGGATACACGAACTTTTAAAAAGGATCGCGCTGGATCTAATAAAAAACTTAACGCATTTTTTGTGGAGGATTTTCCAACAGAACCGGTGATCGCAACGATGATCGGTTTTTCTCTGGCAATGGTTTTTTTTGCAAAGACCCCAAGCCAACGCTCGAACAGAGGAAGTAATTTCATAGCGTCATAGGATCGTAACGCTCCTACAGCTTTGGAGCAACCCCAACCTCTTTTTTGATGGGACGATCGGGCGGAATTTGGAAATAACTTAACAAGAATTTAGCTAAATCTCCAAACACCGGTGCGGCGGAGGATTCGGCAAATTTGACGGTCTTTGGATGTTCAATCTTGACCATCATGGCAAAACGTGGATTATCCGCCGGAGCATAACCAGCAAAGGAACCGATGGTCAGATCCGGCAAATAACCACCCTGAGGCGCAAAAACCTGTGCCGTACCGGTTTTGCCTGCGACATAATAGCCTGGAACCCCTGCTCGCTTCCCGTGTCCGTGTTCAACCACACTCACGAGCATGCCGGTGATTAAACGGGAAGTACGCTCACTAATCACCTGACGTACGATCTGCGGTTGAATGATCTCATGGGTTCCGTCAGGGCGTCGAATTTCTTTAACCATAAAAGGACGAAATAATTTTCCACCATTGCCTAAGGCGGCATACGCAGCCACCATTTGGATGGGGGTTGCAGTGATCCCTTGGCCGAATGAGCCTGTGGCAGCAAAAATTTTTCCTGACTTGGTGAGAGAAGCAATATTCCCTTTCACCTCGGAAGGAAGATCTACGCCTGTTTGATCACCAAAACCAAATCGTGTGACATAGTCACGAAAAGCCTCTTTGCCGATCAACTGTTGAACAAAAATGGCCCCCGTATTTAAAGATTTTTCCAGCACCTGTGTCATCGTTTGATTTCCATGCGCCTGTTTATCTGAATTAAAAATAGAAAAATTTTCTATGCGTAATTCCCCAGGATCCGTATAGGTCAGAAAGGGGGTGACTTTGCCTAAATCCAAACCCGCTGCCATGGTCATCGCCTTAAAAATAGATCCGGGTTCAAAGGCAGAGAAGGTGGCTGGATTGTTGAGCACACCAATATCAAAAATTTTTCCATAATTGGCCGGATCAAAGTCCGGAGCTGAACAGAGGGCGAGGATGGCTCCATTTTGTGCATCCATAATCAAAACCGTTCCACTCTCCGCTTCAAAAAGCGCCACCGCTTCTTTAATTTTTTGACAGGCCTGATATTGAATGGCGCGATCAATGGTTAAAATGAGATCAGAACCATTCTTCGCTTCCTTTAATTCAAGCGCTCCAATGGCAAGACGACGACCTGCCGCATCTTTTTCTGCCAACAACGATCCCGCTTCCCCGGCCAACGTTTCCTGATAGAATCCCTCCAAACCATAACGCCCTACGCGTTCATTTTTTTCATTCAACGAAACAAAACCTAACAATTGTCCACCCATCCCCTGCTCCGGATACATCCGTGCCGGAACTTTATTCATTCCGATCCCCTGAAGATGCTGACTCTGCAATTGTTGAACAGCCTCGAGTGAAGCATCTTTTGTCAGTAACACATAGGCACTTGATGTCACAGAAAATTTTCGCGTGAGCTCCTCTTCCGATACAAGTAAAATCGCTGCTACGCTCGTCGCCATTTTGGCTGGCTCTTTCATCTCACGGGGAACCGCATACACCTGCCAGGCGTCACGATCCTTCGCGATCGGATAAAGCGTTCCATGGAGATGATCACGGATATAAATGGTTCCACGTTTTGGCACAAGCGATGCCTGCACCTCATGCGCATCCGCCGCCAACACGTGATAGGTGTGATATTGAAGGATCTGTAACTGAAAAAAACGGCCGGCTAAAATAAAGGCACACAAAACAAAAACACCGGCAATCAAAGTGAGCCGGACATAATACGGCGGATTTCGATGATGCATCTTAACGATCATAGCAAATTCGATTCAGAGCTTCCAATACGGCGCAAGGATGTGTTATGATTATTTTGAGACTATGCAAATTGAATTTTTTGGACTCAACGCTTCTCGTGAGGAATTACGGGAAATGCATCGATCACTGCTTTCACGTTTTATTATTGAAAATGTCTTGCGCCAGGAACAGGGACTCGAGCCTGTGGATCGATCTTCTTTGATCGAACGGCTAGAAAAATTACTTGGGTTCAATGAGGAGCATGTCCACGTTTTATTTCATCAGGTTGAGGAGGAACTGTGGGCTTACAGTTGGTATAGTTATACAGACGAGTGGGCCTGGTTTCGTGCCAAACAAGATGTGGAACATTATTTAGGAAAGGAGCTCACGAGGACAAAAAATGAAATGTTGGAACGTTTGACCGAAGAAAAATACCAAACACAATTCGAAACGTACGTAGCGGAAGTAGACATGCAAAAACAAAAAAAAATCTCTAAAAAACAAAAACAAAAAAAATGAAGCATTTATCTCGCAAAAAAGCTTGGATCGTTTCTGTAAATCTTGGCTATGGCCATGAACGAGCGGCGTTTGGCTTAGCTGACTTGGCCGAAGGGAAAATCATCACTGCCAATCATTATCCTGGCATCCCTCAGCAAGAGAAAGCCCTGTGGCTCCGTAGTCAAAAACTCTATGAAACGATTTCACGTCTTCAGCCATTGCCGTTGATTGGCAAAGCTCTTTTCGGGGTCATGGATCATTTTCAAGAAATTGACCCTTTTTATCCGCGCCGTGACCTCCGAAAACCAAATCTGCAGTTGCATGAAATACAGCACTTGGTTGAGCGTCGCGGCCTCGGTAAACACTTGATCGAAACCTTGTCAAAAAAAGATATTCCCTTTATCTCCACCTTTTTCCTTCCTGCCTTTTCGGCAGAATACCATGGCTATCCGGGTGATATTTATATCGTTATCTGCGATGCAGATATCAGCCGTACCTGGGCACCGATCGATCCAAAGAAAAGTCGGATTAAATATTTCGCCCCAAATGGCCGTGTGGTCGAGCGCTTAAAACTCTATGGTGTACCAGAAGAACGCATTTTTTTAACCGGTTTTCCTCTTCCCAAACTACTCATTGATGGACCGGAAGCCACAACCCTTAAACAGGACTTGGCCGCTCGTATTCGCAATCTCGATCCGCAGAATATTTTTACACAAAAATATATTGCAACGTTGCAGCACGAGCTGGGTGCAGCGTTCACCAAGCCAGGCAAGACCCACCCACTCACCTTAACGTTTAGTGTAGGCGGAGCCGGAGCTCAACGCCAATTAGGTCTGGATCTTCTGCAAAGTCTTCGCAAAAAAATCTTACAGAAAAAAATCCGCCTGAATCTTGAAGCCGGAACACGAAAACTCATCGCAGATCAATTTATAAAATCCGCCAAGGATCTTGGATTAAAATCTCTTCTCGGTTCGTGGATCAATGTTCATTATTATGAAGATCGACCCACCTATTTCAAAACTTTCGCTAAAACTCTTCGTACCACCGATATTCTGTGGACCAAACCAAGTGAGCTGTCTTTTTATACCGGCGCCGGTTTACCAATCATTATCGCTCCTCCTATTGGTTCGCAAGAAAAATTCAATCAAGTGTGGCTTGAAATGGTCAATGGTGGTCTGCGCCAGGAAGATCCTCGCTACACCGATGAATGGCTCTTTGATTGGGTGAACTCCGGCGGTTTAGCACGCTTCGCCTGGAGCGGATATATTGAAGCCCCAACACACGGCGCCTATCGCATCGAAAGTATTCTGACCGGCCAGGAAGTTCCCCTCTCAAAACTCCCCTTGATCGTCTAAGGTTGAGTGGTATTTATTTGAATGATTTGTTCGTCCTGAGACGTCGGTGCATTCACGTGCAAAAAATCTGTTTTCGCAGGATTTTTTTTATTAAAAATAAGAATCGTTGCGACAATGAGCACGTACAATAAAAGAAAACAGCCAATCATGAGAGCGAATATTTTTTCATCCTCAACAATCTCCGATCCTAATTCCAAAATCAGAATAGCAACCACGAGGACAATTCCAGATAAGATATAGACCCACAGAGGCATAACAGGAACCATCATAGCAAAATCCGTGCAGGATGGCACGGATTTTGATGGTGGACGTTGGAGGAATCGAACCTCCGACCTTTCGAATGTGAATCGAACGCTCTAACCAGCTGAGCTAAACGTCCCGGCTGTTTTGTCGGGCAAGTATAGTAAAAGTTTCTTGAACTGACAAGCTCTGCTACAGTGTCTGCCATGTCCATCACCATCCAAAAAATCGTCTCCACCTCCGCCAAAAAACTATGCGCTAATTCGCACGAATTAGACAATAGTTGGTTGGAGGCAGAGACGTTATTGGGGTATGTGTTGAATAAAGATCGAGTATGGATCAAGACGCATAACGATCATCCAATTTCAAAAACACAAACACAATATTTTCAATCACTCATCAAACGAAGATTAAAGGGTGAGCCGATGGCTTATCTCATCGGTCAAGCAGATTTCTGTGGGCAAACATTTCTTATTAATCATCACGTTTTGATCCCACGAATTGAAACGGAGGAGTTCATCTATAGAACACGGTCGTGTGTTATAGATTATGTAAAAAAAGGACTCAAAGACATTGTTATCTGGGATGTTGGGACAGGGAGCGGGGTCATCGCTATCAGCCTAGCCAACCTAGTTCCTATTCGCGCGAATAGGAGCATAAGAATTCTCGCATCGGATATTGATGGGAAAGTGCTTACGGTTGCCAGAAAGAATGCACGCCGACTCAAAGCAAAAAAAATTAAATTTTTAAAAGCTGATTTGTTAGATAAAAAAATCATGTCATTCCTGCGCAGGCAGGAATCTCAATCGACCAGAAATCCCCGCCTTCGCGGGGATGACGAGACTCTCATCGTCGTGGCCAATCTCCCCTACTTGCCGCTGGCAGATCGAAAACGCTTATCGATCAGCGTGACAAAATTTGAACCAGGACGTGCGCTCTTCACAAAAAAGAATGGTCTCTTTCTTATTCACCGTTTGATGAAACAGCTCTCAAAATTTTTAGGAATCTATCACCTACGAGTTCCCGCCTACCGTCTCTATGTTGAATTCGATCCGCCACAAACAAAAAAAATAAAATCGTTGGCTCAAAAATATTTTCCAAAAACAAAAATCACGGTCCACGGTGATCAATTTAAACGCAATCGATTTTTAGAAATTACTTCTCCAACCCAGCAAACACACGATCATCCGTCGTGACTTCGATCCATGTACGGCCACGATTCAACAAAATCTCTGTCCCATCTGTCCCTTCAAATTTGATTGGTTCGCCTAAACCGCGCCGCCAACGCATGGCATAGCGATTTCCATCACGATAAACCAAGGCCTCACCGCTACCAATCGTACGCAATTTCAATCGTCCAATTTTATCTAAAACTTGGGCTTCTGTTTTGATCACAATCACATTTTCGCTTTCTACGGCAGTGCCATCTTGATCATTCTGTGATTTATTGCCTTGAAAACGCGTATATAAATCTCTCACGGGATCAAATTTCCAGGTGACTGTGTAGGGGCCACCGTATGTGATCTTGACCGTGACAATCCCCCCGCGCTTCGTGGAAGTTGTGACATCTTGAAAATGCCAAACAACGGGCATGGTGGAAGATGCGACGTTGGTTTCTCCCGCAGCCTTTTCCATCAACGCGTGATTAATATAGGTATTGTGAGGCATGGTTCGATCTACAGAGCGCCAAAAAAATTGTCCAGCGGTGATCTCATCCAATTGATGAAAGCCATTGCCCAATTTCTGAATCAAACTGAGCGCCTCAGGACTCCCACCCACATGAAAATAAATGGAATTCCAAGCACGAGCCCAGTCCACAAAATAGGGGCGTGCACTACGGATCGGTCCGATCTCAGCGACCGTTGAACTGGCATCAAACATGGCAAGGAAACGGGTAATGCCCCCCTCAACTGGAGCTTCGATCACCACACGAGCTTGCGATAAGCCTGAGAGCGGACGCGCGTTAATCTCATTCTCAATCATGACAGCGCGTGGAGCAAGCAACTCTTGACCAACAGGTACGAGCATTCCATCTAAACGCCTAGGAACCAAATTTACGGTAGAGGTGGTTACCTGATCTGGCGGTAGAATGATTGGTGGGGTTGAACGTGTCTTACCGGACAAAATTAAATAAAATAGCCCAGCTGAACTCAATAATAACAAAACGATCCCAGGCACAAGATAGCGCTGGGATCGTTGTAAAATCTTGAATGCATGATTTCCGCCTTTGGCGGAGAAAGAGCGGTAGACCATGATGAGGACAAAATTATTTCTTGGCCGCTTCTTCGGCCGCCGTTTCCTCCGCTTTCTTTGCTTCACCAGCCGCCTTTTTCTCTTCGCCTTCGGTCTTGATCGTTGTCACATCTGCCGCTTCTGAACTCTCCATCTTCTTCAACTCTTCTTCCGTGAATGGTCGAGCCACGGTCGCGATCGTCAGAGTCCCGTCGGTTACAGCAACCACTCCTGCTGGCAGAGCCAAATGAGCAACCGTCACCGCATCATCGAATGTCGCAAGTGTTGTCAAAGAAATTTCAATTTCATGAGGCAGGTTGCCTGGTAAACAACGTACTTCGATCGTATCAAGAGATTTGACCAACGTGCCACCATCTTCTTTTACCGCGCGTGATTCACCCGTAAATTTCAATGGAACATGCGCCGTCAACTCTTCATCCATTCTGACCTGATAAAAATCCACATGCGCTGGAGCCATGGACAGCGGATCAACCTGAACTTCTTTAATCAAAACTTTCACGGGACTATTCGTTCCAAGGGACAAATCAATCAAACTGGAATAACCAGCTAACTGCAAAAGTTTGTTAAATTCCGAACGGCCAATAGAAAATGACGTGGAGGGAATTCCATGACCATACATAACCGCAGGCACCCGATTTGCGATGCGTTCATCTTTGGCGCGCTTGGTGGTTCTGGCTTGAGCGGAGAGGGTATAATTCATACAAAAGTGTCCCTAGAATAGAAGAAAGATCCATCTTCGTCAAGGTCGGAGGAGTGCATGGCACAATTCCTGGCTTGATGACTCTAAAAACTGATGAAATTGCACACATTCATTGGTGGCAATAGGGATAGCCCCTTGAAAACGCAGGGCATCTTTCACTTCTAAATCCGTCACCATTGCGATGGAACTCATCCAACCGGCAGATTCAAGCAGAATCGCCAGTATGGTATGGCCACACGTTTGACACGTACAATGAAACAAGCGCAGACCCCGTTGCTCGCCCACGAGTTGAATAGATTCTTTCGGATACACCCCTTCGCAAAGAGGGCACTGGGTCAACAAAGGCGAAGGTTGATGAGAACTCATATATCTAAATTTTTTACGTGCTTGGCATTTGTTTGGATAAATTTTTTACGCGGGGCAACCTCTGCGCCCATGAGTGTGTCCAACACCTCATCCGCTTTTTGCGCGTCTTCAACGGTCACAACTTTCATCATGCGTGAAACGGGATCCATGGTCGTTTCCCACAACTGATCCGGATTCATTTCTCCCAAACCCTTATAACGCTGAATGGAAATGCCCGCGACCTTCGCTTCACCTTCTGGCGATTCTTCCCCTGATTCCCCTTTAACTTCTTTTTTATTCTCTTCTTTCATTTTTTGAAACGTTTCAATATGTTCGTCACGTTCTTTATCACTAAAGGCGTATTTCACATTCTTTCCTTTGGCAATGCGGAAGAGTGGAGGCTGCGCAATGTAAATGTGCCCCTTGTTGATCAATTCTGGAAAATAGCGATAGAACAATGTCAGCAAAAGCGTGCGAATGTGCGCACCGTCCACATCCGCATCTGTCATGATCACGACACGACCATAACGCAACTTGGTGATATCAAACATCTCTCCAATATTTGTTCCCATCGCGATCACCAAATTTTTAATTTCATTATTCGCCAACATTTTATCCAGTCGCGCGCGTTCCACATTCAAAATCTTTCCACGCAACGGCAAAATAGCTTGAAAATCTCGGTTACGACCTTGCTTCGCAGAGCCGCCGGCAGAATCTCCCTCCACGATATACAGTTCGCACATCATAGGATCACGATTCGCGCAATCCGCAAGTTTTCCCGGAAGGGTCATGCCTTCAAGCGCTCCTTTACGCAAAACAGTATCACGCGCGGCACGCGCAGCGGCACGAGCGCGTTGAGCCAACACACACTTCCCAATAATCGCCTCTGCATCACGTGGATGCTCTTCTAAAAAGGTGGCCAGGGCATCGCTCATCACCGATTCAACCGCTCCGCGTACTTCCGCCGTGCCGAGTTTCATTTTTGTTTGTCCTTCAAACTGCGGTTCCGGATAACGGATGGAAATCACGGCAGTCAATCCTTCTCGCACATCTTCCCCGCCCAAATTTTCATCTTTCTCTTTTAAGTATCCTTTATTGCGCGCGTAATTGTTCAGGACACGCGTGAGCGCGGCACGAAATCCCTGTACATGCGTCCCACCTTCTGGGTTGGTAACGTTGTTGGTGAAAGCGTAAAGCGTTTCCTGATAATCATCTGTGTATTGGATGCCAATCGCCGCTTCTGTCTTATCAACTTGTTTTTCAACAAAAAAAATATTTTCGTGCTTGGGTTGCTTCTTGTGATTCAAATGCCGTACGTAGGATGCAACACCGCCTTCAAAATAAAACGCGTACACGTCGCGTTGGTCTTTTTCGCGGGCATTGATGATGATGAGCTTCAGTCCTTTCGTCAGGTAGCACTGTTGGCGGTAATGGTCGATCACGCGTTGGTGGTCGATGGTGATGCCTTCGGTAAAAATCGACGAATCCGGATGGAAGGTGACGGTTGTGCCATGGCGTTTGCTCTTACCAATCTCCTTGACCTTACCGGTTGGTTTGCCACGTTCATATGACTGCTTCCACATCCCGCCATCACGCTCAACCACGACTTCACATGTATCAGACAGTGCATTCACGACGGACACACCCACGCCATGCAAACCACCAGAGATTTTATAGCCACTGTCATCCCCGCCGAATTTTCCTCCGGCGTGGAGTTTCGTCATGACGAGTTCAAGCGCGGAAACTTTATATTGTTTGTGGATGTCAACCGGAATACCACGGCCATTGTCAGAAACGGAAACCGTATCGTTCGGCAATAACGTAATAACGATCTCGTTGGCGTGACCAGCCATGGCTTCATCAAACGAGTTGTCCGCGGTTTCACGCAAAAGATGAAAAAGTCCCTCCGGTCCGGTTGATCCGATATACATGCCAGGACGCTTGCGGACTGGTTCCAAGCCCTCTAAAACGGAAATTTGTTCAGCTCCGTAACTCCCAGAAGCTTTCTTTTTTGGTTCTTTTGATGACATATAAACTGACAAGATGATAACAGAAAATCAGCCTAAGGAAAAGCGTCGCGTCAATATGCTATACTACCCCCATGTCAGACGAATATCAGATTGGTAGCGGTCTCAGTGAACAAGACTTAAAACTTGCTTCGTGGTGGACGCGTCATGAAACCCAGGTACGTAAATTTGGTTATGGCTGTCTCATTGCCACCTCTGTTTTGCTCTGGGGATATTCACTCTGGTCCTTGCTGGATGCCTACGCCATCTCCTATCCACGAGAATCACGCGTGACACAAGCGATAGCCGCGAACAGTCTGGCCGCAGACACCTTCACAAGCTCTGCCCCTCAACCTCTTCAATGGTCTGAAACAAAAACATTTTCCACCACAGGTGGCCGTCAGGATTTTATCGCGCAGATCAACAATACCAATGCTTTATGGTGGGCGGATTTTACCTATCGCTTCAATCTCAATGGCCAAAAGACACCTGATCGGAAGGGTTTTATCCTCCCAAATCACCCACGTGCGTTGACGGAGATCGGTTGGAAAAGTCCGGGTGGTGGGAGTGCCCAGTTGGAAGTCGGTGATGTGCGTTGGCATCGCGTAAATCCAAGTCATGTGGAGCGTGACTACACGACGTTTGAGACAAAACGCCTACAATTAAAATTTGAAAATGTTGGTTACAAACAAGATTTAAAAATTGATGATCAAACGGTGAGTCAAAGTTCATTTCTTTTGCACAACCTGAGCGCGTATGGATTTTGGTCCGTCGACATGACCGTCATTCTTTACCGTCTAGAAAATCCGATTGCCATTACGACCATCAACGCACGCGAGGTCAAACCCGGAGAATCACGCCCCATCACCATCAACTGGTTCGACAACCTACCCGGGATCTCCAAAACAGACATTCAAACCAACATCAACATTCTGGATCCCAACGCCTACTTGCCAAGCAATCGTTTTTAAATAAAAGTGGAGCCCATGCATCATTTTTTAGACCTGCTGCAAAAAATTGACTGGATTGCCTTTATTGCGGCCTTGGCCTTGGCGGCTATTGGCCTTATTGCCCTATACGGTATTGGTATCTCACAGGAGCCGCTCAATTTATTTCCTTTTTACAAACAGTTTTCCGCCACACTCTTAGGCATCGCTCTTGTGCTAGGGATGTGTTTCATTGATTATCGACATCTACGATCCTTCAGTTTTTTACTGTACTTGGCCGGCGCTTTTCTCCTCATACTCGTTCTCATCTTTGGCCACAGCGTGAATCAAACACAAGGTTGGTTTCGATTTGGTGGACTCTCCTTCCAACCTGTTGAACTGGCAAAAGTGACTCTCACCGTTTATCTCGCTTCTTTTTTTGTCCGCCGCAGTCATGGACGCCTCAATTGGAAAACCTTTGGTCTCAGCGCCTGTGCCACGTTTGCGTATGTCATCTTGGTTTTGCTTCAACCAGATTTTGGTTCAGCCATGGTCTTGCTCGGCATCTGGGTGATCTTATGCGTGTTCGCGCGTTTGCCTAAATATGCTTGGATGATTCTCCCTCTCGTAATCATCGTCTTAGGAACGCTTGTCTGGACCGTTGGATTAAAACCCTATCAACATGATCGTCTTCTCACTTTTTTGCATCCCGCCTCTGACCCGCGTGGAGCCAGCTACAATGCCGTCCAAGCTCGCATTGCCATTGGATCAGGCGGCTGGTTGGGCAAAGGAATTGGCGAGGGTTCTCAAGCCCGCTTAAGATTTTTACCTGAAGCCGCCACCGATTTTATTTTTGCCGCAATCGGTGAAGAGTTGGGCTTTGTTGGCGTCTCTGTTATTCTCGGACTTTTTCTTCTTCTCCTTTATCGTTTTTTAATTTTGGCACGTAAATCACAAGATGATTTTGCCGTGCTTTTATTGATCGGTCTCGGCTCCATCTTTTTCATCCACGTGATCGTCAACGCTGGTATGAATCTTGGCCTCATGCCCATTACCGGCATCCCCATGCCTTTTGTCTCCGCCGCCGCCTCATCCCTCACCATTGCCTTTGTCTGTTTAGGTATTGCTCAGAGTATTGCTGTAAGATCACAAGGAAAAAACGTGGATTCGTATCAAGATTCGTATCAAGATATTGACAAAAGTCACATTTTATCATAAGTTAGTCCGTTCCGCGTTCCTTCGCAGAGCATTCTCCTGCTGAGCCTTTTCATCCAAGGTTGAGCAGGGGGATGGTCGAAACAATCAACAGTTCATCCGGAAAGGAAGAGTGCCGATGTTTAAGGGAATCAAGGATGGGGAGATCTTTCGACTAACTCTCGGTAAACGCGTGATTCACGATTATCGCGTTCTTCGTGAAAGCACCGGGGAGAGCGACAGCATGATTCGCTGGACCCAAAACAAGTGGTCCATCCCGCCCATGGTCCTGCTCCCGGAGAAGGGGCGTGATTACCTCGTGGAGGCCTTCAGGGACTCCATGTATGCGATGTACCCCGAAATGGAGTTGGTCACGCAGGACGCCACCGATGCCGATGGCACGGTCCTACCGATGATTAGCAAGGCACTCCATTGCGAGCCCTCGGCCAATGATCAAGAGGAGTGCGCCTATGCAGAAGAAAAAGAAAGATTCATGTATGCACGCGTTCGGGTGATCAAGGCAGGTCCCGAACGGCCCTACCCCAACCATCTTGGCATTTCCAAGTAGTTCTTTCCATGATTTCCCGCATCTCGACCTCCGCCATTCGTCAACCGACGAAGGCGGATCGACCTGCGGATTTTTTTATCTGAAAAAAACCAAAAACATTCCCTTCTTATAGGGAATGTTTTTATATGGAGCCAGCTCCGGGATTCGGACCCGGGACCTCTGCTTTACGAAAGCATTGCTCTACCAACTGAGCTAAGCTGGCCTCTGGAGCGGGCCGCCTGTGGCGAGCCTCGCTCCATGGAGCGGGTAGGGAGAATCGAACTCCCCTCTAGTGCTTGGGAAGCACTCATAATAGCCACTATACGATACCCGCCCGCGAAGCGGGTGAGGCTCGCTCACAGAGTGAGCGGCCCGCGTGGGGCAGATTTTATCCTGAGTTCTTTTTTCTTTCAAGGCCTCGGGTGAAAAAAATACCTCAGCCACTTCTTAGGGTTGGAAAGGGCTTGAGAGGCGGGGGCATCGGATAAAGCAGTCCCATGCACGCTTGTCGTGGAGAATTCTTTGATCGCGTCTTCGGGCAACACAATCACCCGCTCTCCTGGTTTACGTAAACCGAGTTGCGAACGCGCTTGTTTATCAATCTCATCCGCGGTCTGCAAGCGCTGGATAGAATTGAGTAATTCACTTTTATTTCCTTCCAGACTCTGTACCTGTTCCTGCAAACCCTGAATTTCATGATCAATCTGCCACGCTTGATAGGTTTGACGACCGGTAGAAAAACTCAGAAGAAAAAATAAAATACCCGCCCCAATCATGATGAATGACCAACGAGAAACAGGAAAGTTCATACCTTCAGAATATCACACCTGGTCAATTTGAGTTGATAATTCAACCGATGTTATTTCAAGAACTGCTGGTCTGAACAGGCTGGTTCGAGACAAACGGATCTCTCGCTGATTTGTCACCACCACACGATGACTGTCCCACAGAAAAAATGCCCGAATCACGACCACGATTCCAATCAATTCAAAAAATGCCAAAAGCATGATGCCTGGTTTCCCCAAAACCATCAAGGAAAATAAAAAGAAAAATGGTAAGATCATCAAAACACCACCGATCAAAAGTGGACGCCACAAACTCAACCACGATAGGTGGATCACTCTCTGAATCTGTTCGTGTTCCTGTAAAGGAATATTCATACTTTTGTCTTTAATACTTGCTGAATGGCTTGAAAAGCCACTTCATGTTCATTCCAAGCAATTTTTTTGCCGTTCGCTACGCACATCCATGGTTCACAGCCTTTACCGGTTAAAAGAACAATATCTTCTGATTCAGCCAATTGCATGGCTTTCAAAATCGCCTCTTTTCGATCAACCACGCGAAATAAATTCTGGTCTAACTTCTTTCCTACGGCCTCAGCTCCAGCAATGATACGATCAATAATTTTTTCCGGATCGTCATCATACGGATCCTCATTTGTCACGACAACCAGGTCTGCGTTCTGACCAGCAAGACGACCGAGTATGGGCTGACGTGCCGCATCGCGTCCCCCACCGCACGAACCCAAAACATGAATAATACGTTTATGTGGGATTAATTCTAACGTCTCATATACGCGACGAATAGATTCTGGTTCAGGGGCATAATCAATCACGACCTGCCAGGATTGACCAGCATTCACCTTTTCAAATCGGCCTGGAACGCGTTCAATACTGGTGAGACGCTTTCCTGCAGCGGGCAAATCAATTTTTAATGCCTGACAAACGGCAAGAGCGGCAAGCGCATTCATCACGTTGTATTGTCCGGGAAGATTGATCGTAAACCGTTCATCGTTGAGGAGGAAGTGAGAACTCTCAGGATTTAATGTGAGATTCAAAGCCTGAA
>SICT01000071.1 GCA_009691315.1 Candidatus Uhrbacteria bacterium
AAGAATGTATTGACCGACCAGGCAATCGCTCGCCGCACATCTATCACCCCATGACCGCCCGCTTTCCAATCTGGAAAAAACCATGGCCCAATTTTTAAACCACCAACGGATAAAACCGTTGTGTAGGGTGTGATCACTTTCTCTGCCAGCGCGGCAACAGAAATCACGATTTTGACGGTTGAGCCAGATGGATACGTCCCAGCCCAAGCACGTGGAAACAATGGTTGATTTGGATTATCAAGCAGAGCTTGATAAACCGTGGACGAAACACTTCCAGAAAAAATGTTATTGTCATAAGCCGGCAATGAAACGAGAGCGAGAATACTCCCATCGCGTGGATCCATCGCAATCGCCGCTCCACGATCGATGTGTGCCGCACGTAATTCATCACTCAACGCTTGTTCCGTAGAACGCTGAAGATCAAGATCCAGTGACAGCTGGATATCCTGTCCATCGCTCGCGGGCTTGTCACCAACCAAGGCCTTCACACGACCACGTGCATCCACCTCACTCACATGTTCACCGACCGTGCCGCGCAGACCCTGTTCTAATGAACGCTCAACTCCAGCTTTGCCTTTTTCATCGACATGACGATACCCAGAACTTTTATCCTGGATATATTCTTCCGGCGAAAGTTTTCCGACATATCCAAGCACATGGGAGAGACTCTGGATCTCAAAAGAAAAAGGATAGCGTCGACGCGGACGAATCGCTAGCTCAAATCCTTGAAGATGCGGAAGAGCAACGGCAAAAGCGACCGCTTGTTTATAGGTCAGAGAATCTGCGGCAAGAATCGTCTCATCATAAAACGGCGCGGTGCGGGGACGATAAGCAGAAAAATCTTGAATGGTCCGTCCAAGGAGACGTGCTGCCTCCCCCACTTCGATACTCCAGGCATCTTCATCGTGCGGCAAATCATGTGGAGTAAGCGTCACCTGAAAACGTGCCACATTATCCGCTAACACATGATTTTGACGATCGAGAATACGTCCACGACGCGGCCAAATTGGGACAGAGCGCAGACGATTAGCCTCAGCCAGCCCCTGATACCATCCGCCCTGCCAGACCTGCATCCAGACAGCGCGGCCCATCAATATTCCCCAAGCCAAAAGAAGAATGATCAACGCGAATAAAAAATGACGCTTCCCGTACGCCTGATCGACAAAAAGAGATTCGTGTTTGAGCGTGTTGATCTCATCTTCAAACAGCACCTCGTGATGGATTTCAGGATCTTTCATAACGCAGATCTGGAGCACGAGAAGAACGATACAAGGAAGCACTTAGTCTCTTGGTGAGAAAGGCTAAGACAAGAAAACCGAATGTCACCAAGATTCCATCAAACAAAAATAATACCCAAAGATTTTCGCTCGTGGAATGAGTCATGATCCAGGCGCTCCCTTGTTCAAAGCTTCGTGCCGCAAAGGTCAATGCCAGTGCCGCAAACAATGATCGATTGGTTAAGACATGTTGCAAAAGAAGATCAAGCGCATACACCAACAAAAACCAACGCAAAATGGAAAAATCAAAAACGCCGAACGTGTATAAATCCATCAACAGAGCCCCTCCCAAAGCCATGGCTAAAGCTCGTGAACGACCACTGCCGATCAGCATAAGAATCACCACGGCAAGCAAAGGCTGTATCATAGCCAAAGATGGTAAAAAAGGACGCGTAGCGATCTCCCAAGCACCGATCAAAATACCCAGAAAAAAAGCCAGGGCAAGACGAATCATAATGCAGGTTTGAGAACAGATGGTCTGAGAATAGACACGAGCACTAATGCATCGAGCGGTACGAGCGGTTCGATCGTGGCCGTTAAAAAAGGATCCGTGGATTTTCCTTGCACCGCATTCACAATGCCGAGTGGCAGATTTTTTGGAATCTTATTTGCCCCTCCAGCGGTGACAACGATCTGATCACGGATGATCTGTTCAGAGGAGGGAATAAAATTGAGCATGGCCGCTCCATTCCCACGACCTTCCACAACGCCAATCAATCCTTCTCCTCCAACGACTGAAGCCGCAACGCGACTCTGTGGATCAGATAAAAGTTCAATGGTGGCCACTTGCTCTTTCAAAGATAAAATGTGTCCGATAAAAATCCCATCACGCGTGATCACCGCTTGCCCGGATTCAATGCCGTCACGCAATCCACGATCAATCAGCAAAAGCGCCCGTCCAGCACTGAGATCACGACTGATGACACGCGCGCCAACACTGTCATAGCCAGAACTCGAGAGAAATTTTGCTTGAGCGCGTAAATTTTTATTTTCCTCTTCCAGCGCACTCAGTCTGGCAGAATCCACAGACAAGAGACGTAATCGCTCCTGAAGTTTAGCCAATGACTCGGAAGAAAAGGTGTTCCCGTGAGGCATATCTGTTCCGAGAATCCGCGTTGTTTGATCAGAAAAAAAACGAACCAATGGCAATGTGAGCCGCCGCCCCAGATCACCAAGCGGTCGAAAGAGTCCGGCTAATATTAAAAAAATTGCCGCAAAACACGCTCCAAGAAAAAGAAGAACAGGTCGAGAACGAAACATGTTGTTAAATTCTGCTCACGTGATCGGTTGCGGGAAAAGCGACATCAGACAAAAGCGCTGGGTGATCTAACAAAAGTCCTGTGCCACGAACAACCGCCGTGATCGGATCGTCTGCCACTTTCACGGGCAAACCAGTCCCGCGACTAATGGCCGTATCAAGACCACGTAGTAACGCACCTCCCCCCGTCAGCACAATCCCGCGCTGATAAATATCTGCCACAAGCTCAGGCGGCGTGATCTCTAAAATAACTTTGATCTGTTCAACGATCGCTTTGATCGATCGACCCAATGCTTCTCGGATCTGTGCATCGTTCACCATGATCTCACGTGGCAATCCAGATAATAAATCGCGACCACGCATCGGTGTTTCCATTTTTTCTGGCAGATCAATGGCCGAACCAATGGCAATTTTTATTTCTTCAGCAACACGCTCGCCTAATAATAAATTAAAGACATCACGCGCATATTGGATAATATTTTTATTCAATTCATCACCGGCAATAGAAATACTTTTTGCCGTCACTAATCCATTCAAAGAAATCACCGCAATCTCGGTTGAGCCGCCTCCAATATTGACGATCATATTTCCCATGGCGTCAGAAATCGGCAATCCGGCACCAATGGCCGCCGCAATCGGTTCTTCCACAACCAGCACCTCACGCGCTCCGGCATTCATGGCGGCATCACCAACCGCTTTACGTTCGACCTCCGTCACATCTAGCGGCACGCAGATGACAACCGTTGGGCGTGGCACGACCCAGGATTTATCGTCATGGACGCGATCAAAGAAATATTTGAGCATTTTTTCCGCCACCTCGAAATCTGCAATAATGCCACGCGTCAGCGGTCGAGTCACTTGAATATGCGGTGGAGTTTTCCCAATCATGGAACGCGCGTCTTCTCCCACCGCAATCACCTGACCGGTACGCTTATTAATGGCAACAACCGACGACTCCTGAATCACAATCCCCTGCCCTTTTGCATAGACCAGTGTGTTCGTGGTTCCTAAATCAATGCCTAATTGTTTCGTAAAACGCCCTAAAAAAGATGGCCATCGCATATCGGATCACATCTTACCTTGCGATCCAAAAAATGCCACGAGTGTCAAGCGACGGCAACGCGACGGACGGGTGCTGCTTCCAGCAATTTTATAATTTCGTTTAATCGAGTTACGGCTTCACTTAAAGAAATACGACGCTTGGTAGAATCTTTCGCCTCATGGTCGTATGCCTTCATATCCATATACAAATTGGTGATTAATGGGCTAACCTCTTCTGAAATTTTTCTTCTTCGATTCATAAAGCCCTCCGACAAACACAGACCAAATTGATATACCATTTCTGAGGGTTGGATATCCTGACGACCCTCATGAGTGACTTCTGGGACACGATTAACTTTTTCATGATCAAAACGAACATGCAAATTTTTTCCGGCTTGATAAATTCCATCTAAATCAAACAGCAAACCAATTTTTTCTCCATCCTGATCAACATATCCCAAATTGCTCAAGCGGATGTCTTGTAACACCAAACCATTTCTTTCCAATGTTCGAGCACCTTCCATGCAATCACGAATAACAGAAAAAATATCTCGTGCTGACAAAGAAATCTTTTGAATATTCTGCAAGGTTTGTAAGCCATTCACTTTTTGAGAAACCCACACACCTGTATGAGAAGAATAGCTTTTCATTCGCACCAAATGCTTATTCTCCGGCAGAGTCATGTATGTACGGATTGCCTGCTCACGAATTCTCAACTCTTCTTCAGTCAATTTTTGTATATCTTCCATTTCCACACGAGCAATAACCTCCTGATCTATTCCGGAAAAATTTTGGACGGTTCCAATGTTTCCACGATATCTGATCTTCCCTTCATGCTCCTCAATCATTCCTAACATAAACTGTAAATCACCATAATCGATATGCCCAAGTGATCGTTCTTGCACGAGACGACTCTTAAGCTCTTCAATCACCGCCCGACGAATTGGCTGAAGCATCGCTTCAATGTCTTCTCTCGTCAACGCAGCTGCATCTCTTCCGTCAGGTTGCATCGCTTGATCCAAAAATGTTCGATGCGTTACCGGTTCCTGTTTTACCGTTTTCTGAACCACTTCTGACCTATTCTCTTGAAGAAATTTTCTGAAAAACTGTCTGACCGCATCTAGCTTGCCATGATAAATCGGAAGATGTGCGGCATCTTCTAACACTAAATCCGTTCGTAAATCCTGCAGTAAAAAATGAACCTTCTCCCGTGGATCACCGAAACGCTTGATCTGTTCAATGAGTCCATCCACATAAGCACTAATTTCTTTTTTCGTGATTGGCCCCTCACGCTCAAGTAATTGGCGAACAAGTTCACGCCGCGCTTCTGTTCCTGGCACAGGTACAATTTTTGAATGTAAAAATTTTTCAGACATATATTTTAAAAATTAAGCAACCTCACGAGCTTCTTGTGACACAGATAATTCGTCAATAATACCCCGTAATCTCCCCATGGCCTCAACCAAACCGATACGATGATGTAAGGGATCAGAACTTTCCGCCAAATCATAAGCCATCATATCTGTGTAAAGAAGGATGATTTCTCGGTGAATTTTCGTGGGCACTTGAAATCGTAACTCATTCAAAGCATACTCCAAACACAATCCAAATTGGTACACCATTTCTGAAGAAGAAACGCGATCCTCATTGCCCACTCTAAACTCTGGTGCAAAATGTCTCTTATCTTCTTTATAACCGAAACGGAAATCTAGCGGCTTTCCCGCTAAATAAATCCCTTCTAAATCAAACAATACACCGATTTTTCTTGAATGACCATCCTTGTTCTTATCTCGCATCACATACCCTATATTATCCGGTTTAATATCCTGCAGAACCAGGCCATGCTTCTCGAGAGTTCGGGCCCCTTTCATACAATCTAACAGAATAGAGAAACAACCAATTGGGTCTTTTTCTTTTTCATCCAACAGCTCTGACAAATCAGAC
>SICT01000072.1 GCA_009691315.1 Candidatus Uhrbacteria bacterium
AACGCGCGGGTGAGGGACATGCCGAGAAGTGTAGCGGTCTCTTGATTTTTTGTCATTCCTGCGAAGGGAGGGATCTCTCAAATGATTTCTACTATGAGTGATCAAAAATTTTAATATATAAAGACATGGCCTCTTGTAGATGCCGTTTTGTTTCCATGATCGTTTTGCCCCAGGTGTGACAACCTTTAAGAGCCGGGACGTATCCATGGAATCCTTTTTTATCCGGTTCAATGATAATGCGATAGGTGGCGTTCATATATGAGATTATATCCTCATTTTGTAAAAAAGCAACTGTTCGGCATTGAAATATATTGTCTTTTCATGCCAAGATACTACCAATATGGAAAAACCAGCCGCCTTCCTCCATCGCAAATACCGTGACCTAAATGCCAGTCCAGAAGTCGCGTCTGCTGCTCGTCGTACCAAGGGTCTCACGGGCACAGAGCTTCCGCCTCAGAAAACTGAAGAACGTATTGATAATTATCTCAAACGTTTGAGACGTATTTTTGGTCGTAAAGATCCAGATGATCGTGAACGAGGCCTCAATGCGTTCAAAAAAGTCTTGCATGATAAGTACGTTATCAAACCAGAAGATATTCCAGAAGCCTATTTTGATTCCATTAAGCGCAAGCATCGCGAAGAAGGCCATGGCGACATTGAAATTCCAGATGACTATCGGCGCGAGCTTGCTGAGACAGTGAGGGGCGATCAAAAACGTTCATTAGATAGGTGGATAAACTATCTCACTTCAGATGATGCAAAATATCCCGATTGGCTGAGATATTTTGCTCTACGCAATATTTTGCGTATGGGCCGATATGACAAGAAAAAGAAAGCTTTTACCGAAAGAACTGGTGGGGCCACGAGTCCGTTCCCAGATATCAACTATGAAGCCCTGGCCATTGTTCTTGATGCAATGGAAAAACAGTCTAAGGGCGAGGAGCCGAGATTCGGTTATGATATTGAGCCGGAAGTAAAACAACAATTTCTTCAATTTTTAAAAACACAGAATTTTGCCAAGCTATATGCCTTAGCCGTAGAGGAATTTAAACCTATCCCCGAAGAATTGCTTAAGATTACCAAAGGCCAATGGGTTACATATCCCAGAGGATCTGATCACATGCCGCTCGTACGAGCCATTTCCGATTATGGGACCGGGTGGTGTTTGAGAGGGGAATCAATGGCGGAGCGATATTTGGTGCGGGATCAGAATGATTTGCATGTCTATTTTTCGAATGATGAGACGGGTAAACCAACTGTTCCAAGAGTGGTCATCGTGATCAACGCACAGAACAAGATGATGGAAGTAAGAGGAGTCGCCGAACAAGAGAACCTTGACCCTTATATTGGTGAGATCGTTCAAAAGAGATTGACAGAACATCCAGATGGTAAGTCATGGGAAAAGAAAGATCGTGACATGCGATATTTGACCATGATTGAAAAGAAGGTCAAGGCCAAAGAAGTCCTTGCTAAAGCTGATCTCATTTTTCTCTACGAAATCAACGCTCCTATTGAAGGGTTTGGGTATTCCGTAGATGGCAAATGTTCTGATCCACGGGTTAAAGAGCTTCGAAGTGAGCGCGATCCAAAGGCTGATGCCCCGATTGTTTTTGAATGTCAGCCAAACCAAATTGCTTGGAGCAAAGACGAAATAAAAACAGATACCAAGGCCTATGTCGGCCCTTTATTTCCCGGTATCTTTTTGATCTGTCGACGCTTCGATCATCTGTGTACTTCATTTCCAGAAGGTAATATGACATTGCCAACGCTTGAGATTGGAGGCAAAACGGAAAAACAATTGGAAACGGCTCTTACCAAGGCCAAGAGCAACATCAGTCCTTATTCTCTGCAGATGATGCAAGGCAAGGATTTCAAACCACAGAAGAAGACAGAGCAAGTTGATCTTGTCCGCCTCAAAGTCAACGATCTGTTTAACGATAATCAAAATCACACCACCGATGAAATTTATCGTAAGGCTGAAGAATTTGGTCTAGATCTTTGTCCAGCAGAAGTCGGTCCGCATCTGCGACTTGCCTACACAGACCAGCCTTTGAATGAATGGCTATACATCGGCATGAAACCAATAGCCGCTGCTGGCGGCCGTCCGGGCGTATTCGGCGTGGCACGCGATGATGATGGGTTGTGGTTGAGCAGCTGCTGGGCGGAACCCGCGGATCCATGGAATCCCGGTTGCCCTGTTTGTCTTCCGTCTCCGCAAGTGATGCTTAGAAACTTGGTTTCTTTTAGTTCCTTTGAACCTTTGGCACTTTTCCGCCAGAGGCGGATCCGCCTCTGGCGGAAATACTTTGGGTGAGCTTGTATGTATTGCCGTGGCTCAATAGTCCGAGATACGAAGCAATAGTTTGTGTTGATTTATTCTGCTGCAAATTTTTCAGCATCCGACGTTTCGTCGAAGTTCTGAGCACGCAATGGTGAGGGAAATGCACCCAACCCAGGAAGTCAAGGCCAGCTGCCAACGTTTTGATGAAGCATTTTTTTGGATGGAGCGATAATTTTAATTTGTTTTCAAGAAATGTGGCAATCTTTTGAATGAGATCTAGGAGATAGCGTTTGTTATGATGTAGAACGATGAAATCATCGGCATAACGAGCATAGTATTTGACCTTGAGTTTTCGTTTTATGAATTGGTCAAATTCGTTCATGTAGGTATTCACGAGAAGTTGACTGGTTAAGTTGCCGAGCGGTAGGCCGGCATCGATTTTGCCATCTGTATGGAAGCTATCGATGATTTGGTCCAAAAGCCAGAGAGTATCCGCGTCAGAAATATGTCGCCTCAAAATATTTTTTAAAATTGCATGATCGATATTCGCAAAAAATTTACGAATATCACATTTCAGAATCCAAACGGTACGCGTATGGTTGTGTGACACTTTTCGTGCCATCATTTTTAAGCGATTCATGGCTTGATGTGTACCTTTTTTGAGACGGCATGAATATGAGTCATGAATGAATTTTCTATCGAAATAGGGATAGAGAATTCTGTGCACGGCGTGATGTACGAGTCGATCTCGGACCTGAGCTTTATGGATATCGCGCGGTTTTGGATCGTTTATTTTAAATGGATGGTATGAGCCGTGGCAATACGTTTTATTCTTGAGTTCTTCGTGTAAGAGCAGGATATTGTCAGAAAACTGTAGGAAAAATTTTGCTACGTCCTGGCGCTTGCGTTTACCTTTCAAGAATTCTTTCCAGGATATGAGCAGATTTTCGAAAGAGATGATATCATCGTATCCATGTTGCAGCCCTCCAACTCTCTCTCTCTCTCTCAATAACGCCTCGATTTTGCAGAGAATCAAAGAGGGATATTTGGTGTGGATGAGTATTGTTCCGCATATTCAGAAAGGCGCGCGTTATACCATCGGTACACGGATTGAAAATAAATTTCTTGATCTCCTTGAATTGGGTTATGTCGCGTATTTTACCAGCAGGATGCATAAAACAGAAAAAATTAACGAATGTATTTTTTTGACAGATATTTTGAAATTTTTTATCTCGATCGCTTGGGAAGGAAAACTATTATCGCACACACAGTTCGAAGAGGTTGTGTTGAAGCTTGATGAGATCGGGAAAATGCTGGGCGGGTGGAGGAATGGTTTGAATAATCCGGAAAAGAAAAACCGTACGCTTTAAGCATACGGAAAAGAAAACAGTTTCGGAGACGGAAGACAAACTGGTTATCGGGATTCCATGGATTCGCGGGTTTCGTCCAGTTGTTGTTCAACCACAACCCATCATCATTGTGTTCCACGTTGAATACGTTCGGATTGCCGTCAGCATCGGTTTTGTATGGCGCGCCATCCAGATCACTGTCCCTCGGATGATGCTTGGGGCTGCATTTTATTTGCGATCGAGAATCGCCGAGCGCACCATACCAAGTGTTTCTTTTTTGAAGGCAAAGGGCAAACCCTCTCCGCCAAGCCGCCTGGCCTGAGGAGATCAAAGGCTAGCCGAGCGGACTCTCAATCTGCATTTGTCGGCAAGGTCTCGAACAGTCGTAACCGTTCGATAAAACCAAACTGATCTTAGTATAGCAAAATGAATGAGTGTGTTATCATTTTGTCATGTTAATCGGAATCGAAGCCTCGCGTGCTAACCGGCCGAAGAAAACGGGGGTGGAATGGTATGCGTATCATGCGATTGAGGCACTCAAGCAGATGCCTGAAACGATGGAGCACTCTTGGCTTTTATATAGTAATGATTCATTGGCCATGGGTTTGGAACGCGGGCCGGAAAATTGGCATGAGGTGCGGTTAAAATGGGTATTTAAATATTTGTGGACGCAAGCGCGTCTGAGCTGGGAGATGTGGCGCCACTCTCCGGATGTTTTGTTTGTGCCAGCACATGTTTTGCCGCGTAGGCTTCCCAAACGTACGGTTGTGACCATCCACGATATTGGCTTCCGACATTTTCCGGAGCTCTATAAACCTATTCAGCGCTGGTATCATGAATGGAGTACACGCGATATTGTAAAACATGCCTCGCGTATTTTGACGGTGTCTGAATTTTCTAAACGCGAGATCGTGGAATGTTATGGCGCGGATCCGAAGAAGATTTCTATTTCTTATCTCGGCATTGATCATGAACGGTATCAACCGCTTACACCTGAAGTGTGTGATTCTCTGCTCGAGCGATTTCGTTTACCAAATCCATTTATTATGTTTGTCGGGCGTTTGGAGAAAAAGAAAAATGTTTTGACACTCGTTGAAGCATTTAATCGGTACAAAGCAATGCGTGGACTTGGTGATCCGTTGCAACTCGCGCTGATCGGTCAACCTGGGGCTGGGTATGTCGAAATCGAGCAAGCGATGAAACAGTCCCCGGTGGCAGAATCGATTCACATTCTTGGATATGTGACGGAAGATGAGAAAGTTGCGCTGTTGTCGCGGGCCGTTGCTCTTGTGCATCCTGCTTGGTATGAAGGATTTTGCGTGACACCGATTGAAGCCATGGCCTGCGGAACACCCGCGATTTGTTCTCATACCGCGTCGATTCCGGAGATTGTGGGAATTGAAAATGCTTTATGGTTTGATCCGGGAGATGTGGAGGCACTCGTTCGTCAATTGACGCACTTGATCGACGATCCATCTTTGCAGGAAGATTTGCGCGCGCGTGGTTTGATCTGGGCCAAGCGTTATACGTGGGAGCAAACAGCTCGACAAATCTACCCGATCCTCACACAATGGTGATGTTTTATGCTTGATGAATTACGCATCCATTT
>SICT01000073.1 GCA_009691315.1 Candidatus Uhrbacteria bacterium
GCCGGGAAAACGACGTTACTCCGCTGCATCGCGCTTTTGGAAAAGATTGACGGGGGAGAAATAGCTATTGATGGACATGTTATCAGTTCAGAATCGTCGAAATCGGAAACGGAAGGAATCATGAAGGAAAGCCTGATCGGATTTGTCTTCCAGGAACTCAATCCATGGCCGCATTTTACGGTGTTGAAGAATTTGACCAAGCCGCTCACGCTTGTTAAAAAAATGTCGGAGAAGGATGCAAAAAAAGTAGCAATGAAATTTTTGAAAATGGTCGGATTGGAAGGCCGGAAAGACCAGTTTCCTTCTTTTCTTTCCGGCGGACAAAAAAGAAGACTGATCATCGCGCGAACGCTGATTATGGATCCAAAAATTTTGCTTCTGGATGAGATTACGGCGAACCTTGATCATCAATTGAAGTCGGAAATATTCAATTTAATCAGGGACATTGCTGGCGATAAAACGATGGTTATTGTAAGCCACGATGCAGAGATGGTAAAAGACTTAATCACAAAAGAGTATGTTTTAAGTGACGGTGTGTTAACGAAGAAGTAGCGGTCAATTTTTTAATGTCTTTTCCTATGCCTGAACCAAAACTGAATCAAACGCCAGGGGATAAGAGCAGATACGATCAAAGATTCGCGGGCGTTTTAGGCGAGCATTACGATTTACGAGCGCGCGTCATGCCGTATCATGAGCAGTTTCAGGACACCGTTAAGGATACGTTAGCGGATTTTGCAAAAAAACATCCCGAGGCGTCGATATTGAAGGTGTTGGAAGTCGGTTGCGGTACCGGCCAAACCTCAATCCGGATTTTAGAGGCTGATCCCAGAATAAAAGTAGTGAGCGTTGATACCGATGAGAAGCTGATGGAGAAGGCGAAGAAGGTTTTGGCGGATATGGCGGATAGAATCGAATTTATCCATCAAGATATTCTGTCTGTCTTAACGGCAATGCCTGATCAGTCGATGGATGCTATGGCGTCCGGACTTACGATTCATAATTTTACGACGGAATACAGATTGGAGGTTATGAAAGAAGTTGCGCGCGTCTTAAAAAGCGGCGGTTTATTTGTGAACGCGGACAAATATGCCTTTGACGATCCGGAAGCCCATGCAAAAAGTTTGAAGGAACAGATCGATTCATTTGAAATGTTCGATACCATGCATATTCCTGGATTAGACATTCCTAAATTGAAAAAGGGTTGGGTTGAGCATTATCAGGAAGACGAAAAAACAAAAATTACAGAATCGGAACAGATAAAAATGTTGGAGGATTTAGGATTTAAAGATATTAAAGTGATTTTTCGAGAGAGCATGGAGGCGGTGATAACGGCGACAAAGAAATAGTACAAATCCTATCAAAATTATTTCAATTTATTGTGGGAACAGAGTACGTCGATTGTTTAAGCCGTTTTTTTAAACGTCATCTTAAACACCGGTTTATACTTCACATAATTATCGGATCCGCATAGAGGAATACATAGCAAGTTTTTACGCGGAGGTCTTCAGTAGATATTTATGGTGGTCAAGTGACCAGACTATCAATAAACCATTTCTGCCACTGCGAGCTTGGGAATAGATATGTAGCCGTTATGCCCCTCTATCTCGGTTCGAACACGCTCCACGATGCGGAGCCAGCAATGTCCTAGCAGAAATGCTGGGATTTTGTTATATTTGTGTTCTTACTTCCTTCTTGGAACGGAGATCAAATAATATGAAGTTTGAAGAACCAGATAACGGAGCAAAAGAAAGAGCTGACATCGAATTGGAAGATATTCGTATTTTAAGTGAACATAAATCCTTGGGGTATCTTCCGGTGGATACGATCGAGGAAAGGACAGGAGGGACGGTTGAGGATGAGATCGCTAAAGCGAAGCAAAGGGGTTTTACTCCGCTTCTATTTAATTCAAAGGAGACGCAAATCGGATTTCAGGGCGCTTTATTTGTGTATCATGAAAAAAGTCTTTATGATTTGCTAAAAAAGCATGAAGCTCTATTAACTAAAAATCATTGGCCTACAGATTGTGAACGCTTTGTGAGACGCATAGCGACAGAGTGGGTGCCTACGACGAATGTGGAACTTTATGATCTCATCGCCGAAGCGTTTGGTGATAAATTTAGAGCTACAGATTTCAATACATGAGTTCGTAAATTACGAAGTATTCATTGTAATAATGGCATGGCCTTTTATGGCAGCTTGAGCTTATGAATTGAGATGTAGCCGTGATGTTCCTCTATAGCGGTTCGAACATCCTCCACAACGCGGAGCCATGCAAAATCCACCTTCGCAAAAGGTGGATTTTGATTTACACTCAGGGCATGAAAAAAGATAGACCTCTGGCCACACTTTTCCTGCTCATGTCCGTTGACGGAAAAATCTCAGCTGGAGACACGGATGTCATGGACGTGGATAAGGATTTTTCGAAAATCGTCTATTGGAATACCAAGTAAAGAATTAATCTATGTCACACAAGAATCCTGAACCTCCAGACGAGTTACTTCGTCAGTTTGATAAAGACGGGAACGAGGTCGAACCACGTACTCGACAATGGATGTGGGATCATCCGGAGTATGAGCCGTACCATGCTGTCGGTACGATCTGGCTTATCAATGGGCTAGGACAGATTTGTTTTTCTAAACGATCAGAGCACTTACAAGGAAGTCCTGGAAAATGGCAAACGATGTTTGGTGGTAAAGTCCCAGTTGGTTCTACCTATCGCGAAACAGCTATTCGAGAACTGGAGGAAGAAGCTGGCATCGTGCCAGACTCTGAACGATTGTTTCTTATTGAGGAAACCAAGCGAGCGGCTCGATATATTTATCCGTTCGATGGTGGGGCGAACGATATTCATTTCAATGATGGAGAGATCGTGGCAGTGCATTGGATGACGCTTGATGAATACCGTGCGGAAGAAAATGTACATCCGGATGCATGGTGCAATCCCATGAAGCCTCATCAGGAAGCGTTGATTCGTGAATGGATTAGGGAACATTGCGGCACGTTTGGGGATCATGCGAGTCCGCAAGGAAACGTGGTTGGTGACCTATCCAAATGAAAAGGCTGGGGTAAGTCTATTCCTTCGTTTAAGATGATTAAATCGGTAAAACCTTAATATTATATGAAGCTTTTCCTCACCTCAAGTTGCATTTCAGAGAATCTGGCCTCTGATTTTTTACAGTTCCTTGATAAATCACTCAAGGATACGAAGTTTTATTTTATTCCGACAGCAACAGATGTTGAGGAAAATAAATTCTATACAGCAAAGTCTTTGGATGATATTGCGCGGCTTGGGATCAATCCTGTTTGGTATTCTCTTCGATTTAAGAATAAGGAGCTTATACGCGAAGAGCTAGCTGATGCAGATGTGGTGTGGGTTGGTGGGGGTAATACTTTTTATTTACTCAACATAGCCAGAGAAAGTGGATTTTTTGAAGTGATTAACGACTTGGTTAGAAATAAAGGGGTGATTTATGGTGGAACGAGTGCCGGTACTATTCTCGCTAGTCCCTCGATTGAGATTGCAGGATGGGGTGAGGACGCTGATACGAATCATGTTGGCTTAACAGATTTAAGCTCGCTTCACTTTATAGATGCGTTATTTCAGGTCCATTATGATTCCGTGTCGCACGTTGATATGCTTACGATGTATAAGACAGCTCTTCCGATCTACGTGTTGCCTGACGGCGGAGCAGTAACAGTAAAAGATCAAGAGATAAAGCTACTTGGTGGCGCAGAAGCTTTCATTTCATGACTATGTCAAAGAAATCTCAACCCGAGCATCAAGTCACCTTCTACGAAACCGAAGACGGCAAGGTTCGGGTAGAGGTTTATTTTGAGGATGAGAATGTCTGGCTGACGCAAAAATTAATGGCAGAGCTTTTTGAGACGACCAAGCAGAACATCAGCCTCCATCTTAAAAATATCTTTAAAGAGAAGGAATTGCCTGAAGATTCAGTTGTCAAGGAATACTTGACTACTGCCGACGACGGAAAGAAATATCAAACGCAGGTGTACAGCTTGGAAGCCATTATCGCCGTCGGTTATCGGGTTAATTCTGCTCGAGGTACGCAATTCCGTACCTGGGCGACGAATCTGCTCAAGAGCTACATTTTGAAGGGTTTTGCTATCGATAAAGATCGATTTATCAATGGCAGCCGGTTTGATCGGCGTTATTACGAGGAGCTGATGGAAGAAATCCGTGAGATTCGCGCCAGTGAACGTCTGTCATATCAAAAAATCACGGATATTTACGCCACCGCCATCGATTACTCCCCATCAACCCTCGAAGCTGAAAAGTTCTTCGCCAAAGTCCAAAACAAACTTCACTTCGCCATCACTGGTAAAACGGCTGCCGAAATCATTGCGTCGCGCGTCGACAGCAAAAAACCATTCATGGGGCTTTCAACATGGCGGAAGGCTCCGAAAGGCAAAATTCTGCCGAGCGACATCGTGATCGCGAAGAACTATCTCCAAAAGGACGAATTAAAGAAGCTGAACCATATCGTCGACATGTATTTGGATTACGCCGAGTTACAGGCCAGCAAAGGCAGACCGATGAGCATGAAAGATTGGAAAGAGAAACTGAACACCTTTCTCCAGTACACTGAGCAGGACATTCTGAATGATAATGGAAGCGTTTCGCACGCTGTAGCGGCCGCACTCGCTGAAAAAGCATACAAAGTCTTCAGAGTAGAGCAGGATGAACGGTTCGTTTCAGATTTCGACCAGATGACCAAAAAACTTCTGGAAAAAGGCAAAGTCGCGGACGAAGATAATCAATAGCGTAATTCTGACGTTGTAAAACTTTGCGCGACTCACATCGTAATAATCAATTCCCTGAATCCGCCCCTGTAAGGAGTTACGCCTCAATCGGCTCAAGTTTCGGAATATGAATGTACCCATCATGCCAAGATATGGAGAAGAAACCGTTTACTTGTCCTATGTTCAAAAGTGCGCATGCGGTCGAATACAGCTGAGTATTACTTACGCGGTATCATCCTACAAATAATTACATCATCGTATGCACATCCTCCTCGGAGCACTCGCCTATATCGTCGTGACCTTTCCG
>SICT01000074.1 GCA_009691315.1 Candidatus Uhrbacteria bacterium
CATTTCATAAGCGGTTCCGTCAAGTGCGTATGGTCTGGAAAACGGCGCTTAAAAGCTTCCAATTCTGTTAAAAAATATGGCACCCATTGGACGGACGGCGCGGCAGAAAAGGCTAATTTTCGAAATGCACTTCCAATACGCCCAACTTCGATCATATAAGCTAAACGCACCGGATGCGGTACGGTCTCAAGAGCCGGTGGCAGCAACCCATCCCGCGCCACCATCTTCCATTTCTCACCTAATAAAAAAACCGTCGAGCGATATCCCATCGCCTTTCTCGCAAAATCGTCTTCAAGACCCTGGATTTCTCTCGACGGCCCTCCATCTCCTGGCATGTGCTTCATACAAAAAATTATATCAGATATTGAAAAGTCTTGCCTCTCTTCTTCTCTTCTATTACAGTCCTCGATATTATGCTCGATCCCACGGCACCTATTGGTTCGAACTCGGAACGGTGGTGGTGATTGATGAATACTGCCACAAGGCCAATCCATCACTCTTCATTGCGGATGAGCTCTACCGGCGTATGCTGGCAGCTTTTCCTCATGTCAACATTCTGGCCACAACGACCAATGAGAAGGCGCTCAAGTCCTGACACCGGGCTGGGCTCAAACATCCGGGATTCCGCGTGCTCCAGCCGGAAGTGCGTGACGCGACCTGCATCTGTCCGCACAGCAAAATCGGTGTGGATGATCCTCGCCTATGTCCACTGCGCGACAGAACCTGTTTTGTCCGCGTCTCTCCCGAAACCTGGGAACGGCTGGGACAGCCCGAGATCATCCCCTTCTCCCACGTTCTTTAATCTTCATCCTCGACTCATGATCGAGGAATTTTTTGTTCTTGACGCTTCTTGCCTCACGTGTCCAAATAGAAAGAACCTGGATGCTCCAGGCGGAGGACACGATGACAGCAACCGATGAAGGGCTGTCTCGATTCTTCGAGACAGCCGAAGAGATGGTGCGGCGAGCACAAGAACGGCTTGGCTATACCACAGGCGGATTCATCTGCTTGATTGGAATGGTATCGCCGGTGCCGATCACCACCACGAGAATTGGTGAAATGCCCATCGAGCTAGAAGGACAGGCTCGACGGGATGCGGAACGAGAAGCCTCCCATCTGTTTGCCAACCCCTTACTTCGGATCAATGCTCCGATCAGACTGTCTGAAAATTCTGGATTTGGCGGAGCGGCAATCCGAACGCATGATCATATTCTCGCTTTCTGCGGCTACGGGCCCATGCAAGATCTGGTCATGACACTCGCCATCACCATGCAAATGAGATGGCTCTCTGCAGTGGAAGCCTTTGACATCTTGCCGGCAGGCGAAAGCCTGATCCAGCTTGATGCGCTGGTACACGACCTGTTCCCCGCTCCTTGATCTCTCCCCCTTGGTCAAGGCTTCGGGGGACTTTTTATTTCACAAAAAAAGAGCTGAAGATCATCAACAGCTCTGAAGCAAAGAGCTGCCCTACGAACAGCGCTCGTGCTCGAGGATGGTTCGCGAAACGTTTACGAAGACCTTTTCGAATATGGAATAAGCGCGAACCGATGGCCGCCTCGGTCAATCCGAGCTGAGCTCCGGTCTGCGCATCGTTCAATCCTTTCACATAACGTAGCGCTATCAAGTGGCGATCAATGGGACGCATCTCTTTTATCGCGGCTTCCACCATCTGCAAAAGGATCTGACGATCCAAAGCCTCTTCTCTGGATGGTTGGGATACAGACTCTGCGAGGAAATGCTCATCCCTTGATGAGAGCTGATGGATATCAACCATCGTTTGCGCTCGAAGATAGGTGGCTGTCCGCCGATGGGCCAGAGCGACATGGATGACAATCCGGCAAAACCAGGTGCCAAATGGTGCCTCCCTACGCCACTGCAGAAAAGCGCGGTGTGCCTTGAGGACACCATTTTGCACGGCATCGTCGGCATCCTGTTCGTGATGAAGAATTCGCATGGCCAATCCTTCGGCCTTCTGCATCTGACAAGCGACCAACTGCTCGAACTCCTGCTCTTGTTCTCGGTTCATGATTCCTCCATGATCCGTAAAGGGTAAGGTGCGATAGAATATCTGAGATTAGCGAATAAAAAAGCTGTCGTCAATCTATCTCTTATGCCTCCTGCGGCGGGGAATGTGTAGAGGCATGGAAATGCGGGTCGGCAGAGGCGGAATCGTCTGCATATAAATGGCGGACACGGCCCAAGTGATAAAAATAAAACCAGCTCCCGTCGCGATGGTCCAGGAGGGGCCCACGTAATAAAAAAGAAATCCTGCCAGAGCCGGTCCGATCATCCAACCAACATCTTGCGCCAGACTCATCACTCCGGAAATCAGAGCATCCTCCGAATGATCTTTATCCAGATGATCAAGCCACGCCCAAAGCGAAATGCTCGACATCTCTTCTCCGGTCGTGGCCAGAAAACCAAATACAAGAAAAAGCCAACCAAAATGGAATCCCAATAAAAATGCCATCACGGCAAACAATAACAACCCCCAAAACACCAACCATTTTTTGCTCCAGCGATCTGTCGCATATCCAATGAAAAACCCCACAAAAAGAACGGACAGATCAAATACGATCAAACCAAAACTCAGAGGTCCAGGCGCTCCTTCTCGCACGATCAATAATGGGATCACAAACCACACCATGCCGTAAAAGGCAGCAGAGCTGAGATTGGAAAGAAAGAGCAAGGTGCTGACAGGATTCAATTTTTTGAGCGCGAGGAGCACGTGATGCAAAAAATTCCGTCGAATATAAAACGATTGATGCGCGATCTTTTTTTCTTCATGCACCGAACACGTCTCCTCCGGCACTCCACCGAGAATCACGAGCCCAATCAATAAAATACTGCCAATCATGAGTCCGAGAAGAGGAATGGAAAAATGAATCACAAACGCAAGCAAAGCCATCCCGACCACAATCCCCGCGGATTCTGTCATCTCGCGAAGCGCCATATAAGTTCCCGTAAATTTTCTTTCTGCGGCGACCAATACATAGGCGTCTAACGCTGGACTGAATAAGAGCCACCCCACAGCCGAGCAGGCAAGACTTACACAATACGTCCAGGGATGGAGTCCGAAAAGCAGAACCAGTCCGGCCAGACAAAAAAATGCCGTCCCAACTTTCAGGCCCCGAACATATCCAAATCGATCTAAAAAATAACCTGCCGGAACATCACAGATCATTTGAATAAGAGAGGCACTGCCCATGAGCAAACCCGCGATCCACAAAGGAAAAAGTTTTTCTCCAAATGTTGGCAAGAGCGCGTAATGCAATCCTGCACCAAATTTAAAAATAAACGTATAGATCCAGATCGGAAGGAGCGCAAGAAAAATTTTCCAAAAACGCATAAGCGATTAAGCGCATGATAGCACAAGATCGCCTAACAACTAATAAAAATTATCGACTGCGACGGGAAAAACTTTGACGACGACCGCCCCCTCCTCCGTACGCACGCGCGGGAGTGCCGAATTTTCGATGTGGTTGATAAACACGTGGTGGCGGGTCTGGTAAGAATTTTTCCATGGGACGCGCCGCTGGCAAATCAATCGGTTTTGAAATAGGTAAGCGAGAACGGGTGAAACGTTCGATAGCGGCAATTTCTTGGCGTTGATCCGGAGTTGCGATCGAAATAGCATGACCCGCTTCTCCCGCGCGTCCGGTACGGCCAATACGATGCACATAATCTTCCGCTTGATCGGGAAGATCATAGTTCACGACACATTCAATATTTTTTACGTCGATCCCACGCGCCGCAATGTCTGTGGCCACAAGCACGCGATATTTCCCACTCTTAAATCCATCCAACGCCTCACGTCGCTGGTTAAGCGAGCGGTTGGAATGAATCTCTGCAGACGTATGACCCATGCCACGAATCGTTTGTGTGATCCGTTTGGCAATATGTTTGGTGCGGGTAAAAACTAAAATGGATCCGCGACGTTCTGAAAGAATACGGTCAAGCAAACGAATTTTATCCATTTTACTCACCACGTATAATTCTTGCGTCACGCGTTCTGCCATGGTTCCGGATGGAGCCATTTCGACTTGAATGGGCAAACGCATATACGCACTAGCAATTCTCAAAATTTCTTGCGGCATGGTGGCAGAAAACAGCATGGTTTGACGATCCGTCGGAACCGTTTGCAAAATCTTTTTGATCTGTGGGGCAAATCCCATATCGAGCATGCGATCCGCCTCATCCAACACCAGAATTTTTATATCTTTTAATTGAACCGTTTTTTGCTCCAAATGATCAATCAAGCGTCCTGGTGTCACAACTAAGACATGGGGATTTTTACGTAGAGCTTGAATCTGCAAATGCATGGATGCACCTCCAATCAATACAGCTGTACGTAGTCCTATCGAGTATCCAATTTGACGCAAAGTCTCTTCTGCCTGCAGAGCCAGTTCTCGTGTTGGCAAAATCACTAAACCACGTCCTTTTACTTGAGCCAAACGTTGAATCAGGGGGATACCATAGGCCAATGTCTTGCCTGTACCCGTCTGTGCAATCCCGATCATGTCTTTGCCTTCCACCGCAATCGGAATGGACTTTTGTTGAATCGGTGTTGGTGTTTTAAATTTCAATTTCCACAAGATTTCCAGTAATTTTGGCGCAATGCCCAATCCATAGAATCCCGGTTCAAGAGGTGTTGTTGATGTCATAGTGGGCTATGTTAACACAAAACACCGATTTTGTCACGCACACAACCGTCCTAAAAAAAATCAAGCGCACCGTTAGGGTACGCTTCTGTAGAGTGGGAAGGATGTGAGCAAAGGCTCTACCATGGCTCTGCGGCCAGTTGCGTGTCTTTTCTCCTCCATTCGTTCATCAGCCATTCGTCGTCTTCCGCAACGACATCCGCGGGAATGAGACGCGCATCAACGAACAATTCTTTCCCAAAAATATCTTCGAGCTGGAAAAGAGTCCGCGCGTTCACGTTTGTGAGAGATGGATACAGCCGGAGCGTGATGGAGAGCACGGGATACGCGGGAAGAAACCGGATGAGTGATTCG
>SICT01000004.1 GCA_009691315.1 Candidatus Uhrbacteria bacterium
AGTTTTTTCGCTTTTGATCCGCATGAAACAGGAGGAGTCCATCTGGCGGTTGGGGATCTGGATGGAGATGGTCGGGAAGAAATTGTCGTTGGTTCGGGCAAAGGAACACTGCCGCGCATTCGGGTGTATGATGGCAAAGGTCGAATGTTGCATGAATTTTTCCTGGGCGCTCAATTTTCTTCTGTTGGAGTCACTCCGGTTGTTGCTGATATTGATGGAGATGGTAAAGAAGAAATTTTAGTTCCAAGTTCACCGTTTTGATGCATGTATGAGAAAGCGCCATGATCTCGCAACACATAGTTCACATGTAGCTCTTGCTCCGGCACGTGCCCTGACTTCGCATTTGCGTCGGCATTATGAAACGCGTTATCGCGGTCGTTATCCGCTGGCGCATATCGTTTTTACGATTGACATGAGTTTGGTTGCACTTGTGCTCGCATTGATTGGTGTCAATATTTATTTAGCAACCATGCCGAGTCCCGTGTCAGGCGTACGCTTGTTTGTCACAGCGCCACCGATTCAATCCGCCGTGCCATTGTCACTGGAAGCGACGATCGTTTCTCAAGATAAAGATGCGCATGAGAATCTTGTGCTTACCTGGGATTTGCCGCCGGGCTCAGAGATTTTGACTGCATCGCCGGCACTGAATGAGCATCGATCTGTTTCGTTGGGCTCGCTCCCAGCAGGCCAGACTTTGACGGCGCGTGTGGTTGTGCGTCTGTTTGTTCCGCCGGGCGAAGTGCGTCTTGGGTTTCGTCTTCAGGATATGCACGCTGGTCACGAAGAGCATTTGACGGGGGAAGAAATTCGTCCGGTCGTCAGTTCCGGATTGCAGGTCGAACCCTTGCTCAAGCCAAATGCAATCGCCAGTCGATCTGCCATTCCTTTTTTGATAAAAAATATAACCAATCTTCCGTTGGAAGATGTCGAGTTGATGATTGAGGGAGGGGCCGCGACTTTTTTTGGGTTGACCTCTTTGCCGCTTGGAACTCTTGAACCATTTTCTTCCCATGTTTTTTTGGTTGATCCGCGTGGTTCGAATTTGATTCGCGTACGTGCCGTGGCACGTGGAATTTCTCTGTCTACCCAAACGCTCCCCATCAAATATACCAACAGTATATTTCCCATTGAAAAATTAACTCTTGCTCCATCAACACCAGGACAGGATGCAGAGCTGAGCTTGCACAGCACGACTTCCACTCAGCTTTTTGTGTTTCATCCACTACTGAAAGACGCACCGGATCACGTGAAGATCCGGGATATTGCCGCAGGTTTTCAGACCTTGAATTTGCCGCTTGAGCCGCTGACCAATCAAATATTGTATCATTGGCTCGCCGTTCCTTTTTTTACCCAAGATGGACAGATGGTTCTCGGTCCAGCGGTTGAACAAGTGGTCACAACACCGTTTGATTTCACAGCTGCTGCGCGTTTTTACACGTCTATGGGTGATCAAGTTGGCGTCGGCCCGCTTCCGCCTCGTGTTGGTCAAACCACAAAATATTGGATCAATTGGAAACTAGATGCCACACGTTCCGATCTATCTGATTTTACGGTGCGTGCTACTTTGCCGCCTGGTGTGACTTTAACTGGACGCAACGCTCTGCCTCAAGACGGTGAGTTGCGTCAGCAAGGCGAGGAGATCACCTGGCGTATTCCTTATCTTGAAGCAAATACGGCTGGCACGATGGCTTCATTCGAAGTTGCATTGACGCCAATATCTGTGATGCGAGGTCATGCCGCGAAGTTGCTCGGCCCAACACACGTCACAGCTGTTGAAACACGCAATCAAGTTTCTTTACAAGCTGATGCCCCAGCGCTTGATACAAATCTCATCGGTGATCCAAAGGCAGAGGGCCAGGGAGTGGTTAAATGATCAGCATCGCGTCGCCGAAAGAATAGAAGCGATACTCATGGTCCATGGCATGCTGATACGCGCGCAGAATATTTGTTCGTGAGGAAAATGCCGAGACAAGAACCAGGAGGGTCGATTTTGGCAGATGAAAATTTGTGAGAAGTCCATCGATTTTTTTAAATGAATAGCCCGGCGTAATAAATATCTGAGTGAAACCACTAGTCATATCTGATTCCAACGCCCTAACGGTCGTTGTGCCGATAGCTATAACGCGATGTCCAGCTTGTTTTGTTTTTTCGATCAACACGCGTGTCTCTTCTGGCACGTCAACCCACTCTTCATGCATCTTGTGCTCTTCCAATGTTTCCGTTTTCATGGGCCGGAACGTTCCAAGACCAACATGCAGAGTTACAAAGCCCTGTTTAATTCCTTTCATTTTTAATTTTTGCAGGAGTTCTGTCGTAAAATGAAATCCGGCCGTTGGGGCGGCTACGGAGCCAGTTTTTTCTGCATAAATGGTTTGATAATCTGTCAGATTTTTTGGTTGGTTTTTGACATACGGTGGAATCGGGATTTCGCCTATCTGATCGGTGAGGGCAAGTATCTCTTCCGGAGATTTTTGAAAATCGATCAGAATGGTTCCATCGAAATTTTTTTCAACGAGTGTCAAAGCGGTTCCATTAATAAGGGTCAGTTGATCTCCAACCCGAAGTTTTTTTGCAGGTTGGGCGAGGGCCAGCCAATGACTTTTGTTCGGTCTCAATAAAAATATTTCAAATATGGACGCACCTCGATGCGCTGTGAGCCTTGCTTTAAAAACTTTGCTGTTATTCATGACAAGCAAATCTCCGGGCGCGAGTAAATCAGGCAGATCAAAAATATGACGATCTTGAAGCTCGCCCGTTTCCCGATCCATCACGAGCAACTTTGCGTGATCACGCGGTTCGATGGATTTTTGCGCAATCCGATCAGCGAGTAAATGATAATCAAAGAGAGACGTTTGCATAATGTTGTATGAAAAATCCCTCTTCGCGTAAAGCTTCGAGGGAGGAAAAAGGAAAAGATCATTCGATCGGGCTCACGTTGAGCCGACATGTGATCAGCTCGTGTGCATCTTTGCGATACACCGTCGAGAAGGCTTGGTTTGGGGCTTCGCGGAATCGAACGAAGCAGATGCATCGACTTCCGCGCCCGCGACATTGGGGATCGAATCGTCCAACTCCGAGATATTCCGGCTCGTTTGGATGCGGCCAGGCGAGTACCTGTGGCTCGCGTATCTTTCGTTCACAGGTGGCGGTGAGAGGCTCGTCCTCCATCAGCATGAGGATGAGTCTGGTTCGAGGGCCGCGCGTTTTCGGTCCAGACAGCTGGGGGAGTCCTGCAAGAAGCTGCCGGACTCGCTCGAGATCACTTCTCGGCATCGGCATCTCCTAACGCATGTGTGCGCCGTTGGATGGAGGTATTTAAATGGAAATTCCCCAAATCGTCAAGAGCGAAAGGAATTTGCTATGATAGCGTAAGCTTATGCTCATCGTGTTTTATTTCCTTGTTTTATTGGTGGTTATTTTTTTCTTTGGACGTTGGTTCTTGGCTATTGGGTATAGTGGCGTTCCCTACGTTGGTATAAATCTACACGCATTGAAAGAGGGGATGGAAATGGCAAAGATTTTTTCAGGTGAGACCATCGTTGATCTTGGCTCAGGGGATGGACGCATCTTGATCGCGGCTGCAAAGCAAGGTGCTCAAGTGATTGGTTATGAAATCAATCCACTCCTCGTCTGGCTGACCCGCTGGCGTTTGCATAAATATAAAAATGCGCGTGTGATTTGTCGCGATATACGACAGGCAGACTTATCTGGCGTTGATGTCGTGTTTGTCTACGGCATTCCCGGTCTCATGCCATGGATAAAAAATTTCGTGGATCGTTTTCATCACTCAGGATTACGCGTTATTTCATTTGGTTTTCAGATTCCCGGTTACACAGCCGTCGAGCAGCGAGGGTTGGCTAGGCTGTATCGGTTTGATTGACCAGCCTTGCCTCACTAAACAAAATAAGGTATAAACTTGTCACTTATTTCCATGGTGGCTATGGTGTAGAGGCAACACAGCGGGTTGTGGTCCCGTTATCATGGGTTCGATTCCCATTAGCCACCCCACGTAAAAGCCTTACATTTATTTGTAGGGTTTTTGCGTTAAGGTCCATTGGCAAACCATTCATTATTAACGGTAATAGCTTTTATATGACCTTCAATTCCCGAAAATAAGCAGATTAAACGCCAATCTTCCAAACACCCTTCTCCAGGAAAGCTTCGATGGTCTGGCGTGTGGCTTTATTGATTAGATTAGAATGAGAAAGTTTATTGATTTTTCCATACTCAGCCAAAGTCATTATTTTTTTATCCTCCAAATATGCTAGTCGTTTATGGTAGCTGTTCGTAAGCGCTTTAGCGACGATCTCTTCCATAACGCCCGTCGCTCCGTTTGCATCAAAATCTTTAAAGGCGGTGTAATAGTTTGCGCGATCAATAAACTTAATGTTTATGGGCACAAAACCTTCGCGGATTAGTTGATAATTATTGATGACGCGACCGATCCTTCCATTTCCATCGATAAAGGGATGGGTATATTCAAATGCCAAATGAAGTTTCGCAATCCGTTTGATAATACTTTCATGATGCATTGCCTGATATTCAGTCAGCATCGTTGCTACACGATCGGTAACTTCTTTTGGGTTTGGAGCGATATGGCTGCCAACACGGACAAACTCGTGATCTTTTCTAAACCGCCCAGCAACGTCATCGCGAATATTGCTCATCAGCATTTTGTGGAGTAGTAAAATAACCTTGGACGAAAGTTCCTGTTCTTTAGCTCGCTTGTCGATATATTCAACGACTCGCGCCAAATTTTTAGCTTCAAAAATTTCTCGTTGCGAGATAAAACGATCAAGATCGATCTGCAAAAGAATTTTTTCCGTTTCTTCAAGTGAGAGCGTGCTATTTTCTATCGCATTAGAGTTATAAACCTGCTCCGCCAGCTCGGCTTCAGCGATCATCTTAATAAGCGCCTCCCTACCCAAACTCGCTTTGTAGTATCTCTCACGGAGCGTATTAATTTTATTAAAGACATTGAGTATTTTAGCCATATATTTCAAAAGAATATCCTATTTTCACGCTTTTGTCAACATAACCGTGAAATTAGTACAAAAATACTACTTTTTCACGATTATGAATCATCATTAAATATACGCATGGCATTTTCATTCTTTACCCAACCCGCAGTTCTAAACGTGCACCCCATCCAAAAATCGAACCAGAAATGGCTCGATTTTTGTTTTGGTTGAGAGGATTTATACAGTTCTGACGAAGCGAAATACGGCATGTATTTCGAATACCCTCCCTAGCAAGAATTGAACCAATTGGTTATTATTTGTACCATATGGATTGGAAAAAGAAACTTGGAGAAATTAAACCTACTCTCCCACTAGGTAAAGTGCCTGTCACTGCAGAAAAGAAGGGGTCGGGTGCTCCGCAAAATACAGATAAGCCAGCGGCACCATCGGAAGAAAAGGTACTTGATCCAAGAGAAATCACCCTACAGAAAATAGCAAAGTGGGATCAAGATCCTGATTTTCAGACATTGATTCGTTTACGGAAAATCAAAAAAGGTTCAAATGCATACTATCGTCTTCGAGAATGTTTTTATTATGCTGGAGAAACGGATATCACGTTTGATTTGAATCGTTGGGCAGGAGCAGAGCATCTGGCACTTGGTTCAGAAGAAAGAGCGATCACGGAGAAATTAAAAAAACGAGGTTATGAATCAGCAGCTTATATATGGTGGCTCTCCGCTCAATCAGAAGGGATGAAATATGGAACGGGAACGAGAGAGTTGCGACTTCAGAAGGCTACAGAGTTCGCTCAAAAAATTGGAATGTCGTTAGAGATGATTTTACAGAGAAAGGGTGTGCGATGAGCCTATCAGTGTGGTTGTAAGTCCGGAATATAAATCGTCGTATTATCCATCCTCTCAAAAGTAGTTCTCACTTCCTCTACCACGGCACCCCATGAAAATCTCCGCATAAACAGCGGGGATTTTTGTTTTTGATGCGCGTGGGGTAGTATGGCAACAATGAAAGCGCTGGAATGGATTTTCTTTGATGTCGGCGATGCATTGATCGACGAATCTGGATATACCAATTGGAAACAAGACCTGGTTCTTCGGTCCGTTCAAGCCTATCAGGATACGCTTCGTTTAGAAGATGTGAAGCACGTTTGGATTTCGGCGAGTGCTCAGTCAGGAAGTTTGATGCAGAACGCTGCCAGACTCCTTTTGCCAAACCAGAAGCAGGCGGACAAAGCGATAGAGGTCATAAAAAGTAAACATGTAGAGATGAATGAGGCAAGAAAGAAACAGACGGTTTATCCAGAAGCGTTGGACGTGCTTCGTCTTTTATCTAAAACGTATCGTTTAGGGATCCTTGCCAACCAACCCGTCGAAACAAGACACATGCTTGCGCAAGCGGGATTGCTAGAACTGTTCACATCAACAAACCTCTCTGGAGATTATCCGTTCCAGAAACCTGATCCAAGGTATTTTTTACAGACTCTTAAAGATGCGGGGGCAGAAATCTCGCGATCTGTATTGGTTGATGACAACATTGAGCGTGGCTTGGCTCCGGCGAAACAAATTGGAATGAGAACCGTCTGGTATAAACATACAGAACGAACTATTCCCGATCATACGGTAGATGCTGTCATTGAGTCTTTGCAGGGCTTGCCTGCGGCTCTCGGGACGTTATAAAAAAATGTTATCCTTTGGTTCCCAATTCTGGGATATAAATTGTCGTATCATTCATTTTTGCAAAAATAGTTCTCACTTCCTCCACCACGGCACCCCACCAACATCCGATCTATCAAAGGGTCGGATTTTGGTTTATATTATTGATGTGTATGCAACAAAATGATCACGTCATCTTGCTCCATGGTCGCATGCCTGAAAGGATTGATGGTGTTTTGGTTGCGGACATCCCAATATGCAATCCGAATAATGAACGGAATTGGATGGGGTGGACAAAAAAGCGATTGGAAGAAAAAGGCTATTTAGTCATATGTCCGATTGTTCCTCACGAGTGGATGGCGTCTTATGGAGAGTGGAAGAAGGAACTTGATGCCCTGACGATCGATGAGGATACGATCCTTGTAGGATTGAGTGCCGGCGGGTATGTATTGCTTCGGTATCTCGAGCAATCTGGAAAGAAAGTTAAAAAACTTATTTTAGTTGCTCCCTGCTCGACGTTGGAAAAAACAGATCCGATATCACTTACCATGTTACCAGCGTCTTTTCTAAATGAATTTTACACGTACGAAATTACCGGAACAGCAGAACAACAGATTGACAGAGGTATTACCATTTTTATTTCAGATGATCGTGAACTGATGCTTAAATCTCTAGAATTTTATAAAACAATAATGCATCCAAAAGTCATTCAACTTGAGAATTTTGGACATTTTTCTTTTCTTATCCCACAATTTCCAGAACTATTACAGGAGATTTTACACTAGCTTTCATATAAAGTTGTTTGTAGTTTTATGGAGGTTTGACAAGATTCTGCTAATATGGTATAAGTAATTATCGATTATAAACCATATTAAGAACTATGGCTCTCCTCCAACCATCGATGCGCAAACGCCTTGACACAAAGCTCAGGCGTCTGAACGCGCTTCGCCCACTCCCTGTATCTGCCGTCCAGAAGCTACGGGAGCAGTTTCAAATTGAGATGACGTATCATACGAACGCGATCGAGGGGAATAGTTTGACGTTGAAGGAAACATTTCTTGTCGTAAATGAGGGATTAACGGTAAAAGGGAAACCGCTCAAAGATCATCTTGAAGCAAAAAGCCATCAGGCAGCGTTAGAGTATCTGTATGACTTGATCGCACATGACCGAAATGTCACGGTATCTGAACGACTCGTCCGTCAGTTACATCAGCTCGTGATGCAAGACGTGGACAAAGAATGGGCGGGCATCTATCGAAATGGACTCGTCATGATCACGGGAACAAAACATCGCCCACCTGATGCGTTGGATGTTCCAAAAAAGATGCATGAGCTTGTGGCATGGATTGGAAGACAGAAATACATCCATCCGATAGAGCTTGCCTCCATCGCGCATCATAAGCTGGCAGCGATCCACCCCTTCTTCGATGGAAATGGTCGCACAGCACGCCTATTGATGAATGTTCTTCTTATGCGAAAGGGTTTTCCGCTCACGATTATCTTGAAAAATGATCGAAAGAAATATTATCGTGTCTTATCACGTGCAGATGACGGTGATCTCGCTCCACTCACCCAGTTTGTTGCGCAAACGATTGAGCGATCGTTGGATATGTACCTCCGAGCTCTTGAACCAACAACGGTAAAGAGCGAACGATACGTGTCTCTCGAGAAGTTAAGTCACGGAACGAGCTACTCAGCGAAGTATCTCAATCTACTCACGAGAACAGGTCGTCTGGAAGCTCATAAAGATGGACGTAATTGGGTAACGACAAAGGAGGCGCTCAAACGTTACGAAAATGGAAGACTACGAAAAAGAGGATAGATCTGGAATGTAAATCGCCGCATCATCCATTCTCTCAAAAACAGTTCTGACTTCCTCTACCACGGTACCCCAACAAAAATCCCCTCCGCAGTACTGCGGAGGGGATTTTGTTTTACTTCATCGCAAGTTCAATGGGAGCGGCTTGATTGATCTCAAGTGGTTGGTTCCAAAAACGTTTTCCATTGCGCAGAGCCTTGGCGGCATAGCCATTGTTTACGTTACAGCTATTATGACACTGGACCGCGTAGCGCACATATTTTGGATAGCTATTGAATTCCAAGTAGCTGAGCGACCACTGGGCAGAACAGGCTAAATCTTCCGCACAAGTAATGGAGATATCGTGCAGTTTATAGTGAATTTGAAAGTAGCCACGCGCTCGTCCTCCGTCACCAATGACCGTGGAACGATTTGAAGATTCAGTCCACAGCATACCTAAAAGCGTTTGAGCACAGTCCTGGCCATAGCCATTTGCTTCACACACGGTTAACAGAACCTCCTGAACAGTAGGCTGAATAACGTCTGTTGAGGCCTCAACTGGTACAGATTGGGCAAACACTGGTTGACCCAGCGCAATCATTACAAGTATGGCTGTCCCTAAGGTTTTTTTGATGCGTGAATTCATAGGCATAGACTCAATTTTTGTTGAGGAATAAGCCATAAAACAAAACGACCGCACTTGCGATCGAGGAACGAAGATACCATGTTTGAGACGTTTTGTCAAGAGGGAGAGGTATATTTTACTGCTAGGTTGAGCAAAAAAGGCTTAAGTTAAAAGTCAAAAATAAGGGGATTCTGTTTTGGGGTCAGGTCCATATTTATCAATGGTTCATTTTTCTTGCGAACAGAAAGCATCTATGGCACTCTAAGGATAGATTTATCATCATTTTCTCTCTAAATTTTATTTAATCTATGTCAGAGCCAAAGTTGGGAGGAGCCGTTGAACAACATGAGCGCTTGATAAAATTCGTTCTTATACCCGGACGTCCTGCAAGGCAGCCTGATGCAGATGAATGGATACAGGTGGGACAGCCAATGGGATGGTTTGTTCGTCCTGAAGGTTCTTTGAGTTCTCGCATAGAAGCCCAGGAACCTGGTTCCTTGGCTTCATATCTTGTGGAAATATATGGAACTGAATACCTCGATTTTATTGTGGGCTTCGAGGAATCAAGTGATCAGTTGCAGAATGAAGCACAGGCCTTGGTGGAGTTACTGAACGATCCAGAAATACAAAAGGGAATCCGGGATATCATTCATCAAAAAAAGAAACTAGCCGAGGGAATACGTAAAAGTGAGCAGGAGATCGAAAAACGTATCGCGGTGATGGCTGAGAGGCTGGGCACAGAATATTTTGGTCCAAAGGAAGAATGGGAACTTCATAAAAAAGAATAAAAATTTGTTGAGTATTTGTTTGGGGTTAGGTCCCATTTCATTTTACGATAGACAGGGTTGCATGAAAATCTCTCAACAGCACATGAAGGAATTTTTTCAAAAGAATGAAAATAGTTCTTCTTTTGGTATTCCGATAAAGACCGTTGAGCGGTTAGCAGAACTTTTACCATCGGGTTTGGTTTTGGATTTAGGGGCAGGGGATGGGCGTCATGCACTTTATCTGGCAGACAAGGGATTTCAGGTCAAAGCGATTGATCTGTCTACTGCTGGGATTGAAAAGCTCCAGCAACTCGCTGAGTCCCGAGGGTTCGTCATTCAAACCGAAGTTGCTGATGTGTCGACGTATGCTATAGAGATTGACTACGAAGCCATCATCGCCATTCTTCTTTTTCAATTTTTGAACGCAGACGCTTCGTTACGTTTGATGAAGGAGATGAAGGCACACACAAAACCCGGCGGGATAAACGTCGTGCACGTGTTTACAAGAACAGGCGATCGTCCTCGTTTAGACCAGGAAGAGGATCCGACAGCTTTTTATCCAGAAGATGGTTGGTTAAAAGAGTTTTATTCTGATTGGGAGGTGATTGAATATTCTTCATCTACTGAACCCTTAATCGGAAAATCTCATCAAGATGGCACACCAATGACAAGTGTTGTTGAAAAAATTATTGCGCGTAAATCTATTTTTTAGCCACTTTCTTTAAACGTTTTTTGTGAGCCTCTTGATATAGATTGGGTGCGTGTTGTTGTATGAGGCGTGTCCATGCACGCATGAGTTCCAGTTCCTCTTGGCAGTGCGCCTGCGAATATGTGATGCTAAAAACAAGGTCTGGATCAAGTTCCCACGAAGCACGTTCTCCCATGGACGGAATGCGACCGCTAAAGGCATCGATGGCTGTTTGAGGGTATCCCACGAGTTTGCCATAGTGTTCGTGATATTCTGCTGGCAATGGGTGCTTTTCCCTTTGAACATGAAGGCTGAGGATTTCCTGAATCGCTTCTGGTGTCTGTGCCACGATCAGACTGTTTGAGTGATCTTGTGTTTCTAACTCAACGTATAGACCGGCTTCTCGCAGCGTTTGCACGATCGCTTCAGGAGAGCCGTCACGCGTGGTCAGGCTAGAGGTCATGGCGGGTTTTGCTTCAAGTAAGACAAGGAGGAATTGTATTTTTAGATCCACTCCACAAGGTAACTGCTCGATTCGCGCAATCGCATCCAGTTTTTGCTTTGGGAGTTCTTTCGTGCTGAGAGGGTTCGGTTTGTCGAATGACATATTGGATCCATTGTCCCACACGAAGAAGCGACAGATCAAGACATTTACAAATGAGCATAATATGTTTTAATGGAAGTCTATGAAATCATGCATAACCTGTGGGATGCCGTTTGAAGGGAACCATGCCAATGATATTGGGTTGGAGTTGCCTGAAGGGCAGGTGTGTAAATTTGATTCTGTGGATGGAAAATTGAAAAGCGGGGAAGAGATTTTTGAGGGAGGAGTGAATTTTTTCGCTCAAGCCGCGACTGACGGTAATCGCGATTTGGCCATTCGGCTCACGCGCAAGAACATGCAGGTTCTACCCTATTGGAAACTTCACCCGTTTGCCGGTTTGGAAGGTCCTGCGGCAACAGATGAAGAATTTGGAGCTGCCATGGCAAAGGTACTTTTTTAACTGAAACGAGAAGGCTGGCAGGATGTTTTTGGTACCTGGTACCTTTTTTGTCTGGTTTTTTAGGATGAGGTCTCAAATTGGGGTCAGATCCTGAAACATTTGTTTTGATACCCGATACCGGATATACTGACATTCTATATGGATCAAAAAAGTAATGTCGTGATGCTTCATGGTCGTTGGCCTGAAAAGATAGATGGTGAATTTATTGCTGATATTCCATCATGTGATTCGAATTATGAAGGAAACTGGATGGGGTGGACAAAGGAGCGTCTTGAAGAAAAAGGCTATTCAGTCACGTGTCCGATTATTGTTGATGCATGGAAAGCGTCTTATGAAGAATGGAAAAGAGAACTTGATAAAGTGACGATCGATGAGAATACAATTCTGGTCGGTTTGAGTGCAGGCGCATATGCATTGCTTCGCTGGCTGGGAGAGTCAGGAGAAAAAGTGAAGAAAGTTATTCTGATCGCCCCAGCATCAAAACGAATGTTGGATAATCCAAATCGCGACAAGGCTCCTCAAGAGGAAGAGTTCTATTCATCTGAGATTATGCCAGGTTTGAAATCTCAAATTCAGGAGCGGGTGGTCATTATTGTTTCAAACGACGATTATGCCGACATTCTTCAATCGGCAGAGTTATTTAAAGAAGTATTAGATGCAAAAGTCATCCGATTGGACGGTTTGGGCCATTTTTCTTTTTTGATCAAAACATTGCCGGAGTTAGTTGAGGAGATCATGAAGTAACTCGTGTATGTCAGATTCTGTGTACACCGAACATACGATTCGTAAAAATATTTATCACGGTCTCCTAGTTGTTATCGTAGAGAAACAAGATCAGGGCACAGGCCGATCAACACGTGGGATCGTGAAAGAAATTTTAACCAGTGCCTCAGTTCATCCGCGCGGCATTAAAGTCAGGCTCGAGTCAGGGGAGGTAGGGCGAGTGCAATATATTGAGCTCTAGGAGCTACTTATCAACAGGAGACCTGGTCCGGACCAGGTCCGATGGGGGTTTATCAACAGTTTGGCTCTTGACAGCGGGTTTAAAAAATGGAAGGTATTATAGATATGCTCACGCTCTTGAAAAAATATTTTGGGTTTGATGGGTTTCGGCCTTTGCAAGAGGAGATTGTTCAGCATGTTGTGTCTGGGCATGATGCGTTGGTTGTTATGCCAACGGGGAGTGGGAAGTCGTTATGTTATCAGTTACCAGCACTCGTGCTACCAGGGCTGACGCTCGTCGTTTCGCCTTTGATTGCGCTGATGAAAGATCAGGTTGATGCGTTGCAGGCCAATGGCATTGCCGCGACCTTTATCAACAGTTCTCTTACACCGTTTGAAATTGATCAGATTCTTCGTGAGGCGCAGAGTGGAAAGTGGAAGCTTTTGTATGTTGCACCAGAACGGTTGGCCAATCCATCGTTTCGACAAATTTTGCGTACGTTGCCCGTCAGCTTGATCGCCGTTGACGAAGCGCATTGTATTTCGGAATGGGGACATGACTTTCGGACGGATTACCGAAATTTATTTCAATTACGTTATGTGTTTCCGACGGTTCCCTGGATTGCGCTTACGGCGACAGCGAATGTCCGGGTGCGGGAGGATGTGCAAGCCCAGCTACGATTACAAAACGGTAAACTTTTTCTTTCTAGTTTTAATCGTCCCAATTTGACGTATCTTGTGCGTCCAAAAAAAGCTTCATTTGAAACCTTGGTTCAAGCTATCACAAGCATCGGAGAATCTTCCGCGATCATTTATTGTTTTTCGCGTAAAGAGACAGAGCGCCTTGCCCTCAAACTCAAAGCGCGTGGCTTTAACGCATTGCCCTATCATGCAGGGCTTAATGATACGCTTCGCCGTCGCACGCAAGAAAAATTTATTCGTGATGAGTGTCCGATTATTGTGGCGACCATTGCTTTTGGGATGGGGATCGATAAGCCAAATGTGCGGTTAGTCGTCCACGCAGATCTGCCGCGATCGGTGGAAGGGTACTATCAGGAAACAGGCCGCGCTGGGCGTGACGGTCTACCGAGTATTTGTCTCATGCTGTATTCCGCCGGTGATCGTTTTAAGCGTGAATATTTTATTCGTCGGATTGAAGATCAGGATGAACAAGCGCGTGAACGCCAGCAACTTAATCAAATGATCCGTTTTGCCGAGACGCGAACCTGCCGGCGCAAATTTCTTTTAGAATATTTTGGAGAAGTTTTTGGTGAGACGAAGTGTGAAGGGTGTGATATTTGTCTGGGCGAGCACGCGCTGTTGGCAGAAGTTGTTTCTGTGGGCGCGAAGGACGTGAACCATGATCTATTCCAACGTTTGCGCATTCTCCGTCGTCAATTGGCTGATGCGCGCGGTGTTCCAGCCTACATTGTCGCGAGTGATAGGACCCTGCAAGAGATGGCTAAATTTTTTCCGCAGTCCCTTGATTCGTTGAGCGCTATTCATGGCATTGGAACGGAAAAGCGCAAAGTTTTTGGCGCGCAATTTCTCGCGGCTATTCAGCAGTATCTGGCTGAAACAGGTGCCAAGGAAGATTTAACACAGAAAGAAGAAGATATTGTGCAGACAGAATCGGTGAGTGACACGTTGCTTGCCACGAAAGCGTTGATTGAAAAGAAGATGCCGTTAGCTGATATGGCTCGTGAGAGAGGTTTGGAAATATCCACGATCTTGAATCACATTGAAAAATTGGTGAAGCAGGAGTCAATGGACATCACGCATCTCAAACCCAATGCTCCGCGTTTTGAGATCATTCATCGTGCGTTTAAGCAAGCAAATGGATTTGCTTTAGCACCGGTTCGTCAGCGACTTGGAGAAGATTTTTCTTATGAAGAATTACGCCTGGCGAGATTGTTTATGAAGTGATTTTGGTTTAGGATGAAATGCGTATGCAGCAATCATCCCTTCCTTTTACTGGAGATCAAAAAGTTGGTCGTTCACTCCTGTCTAAGATCGAACGTCGAGCCATTGACTGGATCGTGCCGCGGCTTCCATCTTGGATCCATAGCTATCATCTGACGCTTGCCACGATCCCGATTAGTCTTCTCATCGTCTTGTTTAGTTATCTGGCCATTCATCATATCGCCTGGCTTTGGGGTGTGTCTGGCATGATCGCTCTGCAATATATTACCGATGCCTTGGATGGTTCTTTGGGAAAATATCGTCAGGCAGGTCTACGTCGTTGGGGATATTATATGGATCATTTTTTGGACTATATTTTTCTCTGTTCCATCCTCGCCGGTTATTCGCTGATCCTGCCCGATCATTTTAAATATCTGCAATTTTTTGTTCTGATTGTTTTTGGAGCATTTATGGTGAATGCCTATCTCGCTTTTTCGGCGACAAATAAATTTCGTGTCGCTTATCTAGGCATCGGACCCACCGAAATTCGTGCTTTATTTATCGCCATCAACACCCTCATCATCCTTTTTGGTAAAACCTATCTCGGCGCTTGGCTCCCGGCCGTTCTTCTTCTCGCCGTTTTAGGTCTATGCCTCGTCGTGTATCGGACACAAAAACAAATTTGGGAGATTGATATGGAACGAAAAAAGTTGACAGGGGAGGGATAGTTTTATTTTATGGATTGATCGTCGCCGGTTTTCCATCTTTGATTATTCGCACGACGGCTTTTGATATAACGACGTGATTTGCATTCATGCTGATGTTGTTTCCCAGAGCGCCATTATAACCTCGCACACGGGCGAGCGCGTTGGCTAGATCAGTCGTGGAAGGTTTAGTTTTGCCATCAAAGGTTTCAGCCGCGGCAACGATCATGCCAAGAATGTCATATGAATTGGGAGTGGCGATGCTTGGATTTTTTCCGTATTTGGTCTGGTAGGCGTTCGCAAAGGCCGGCGTTGGATCTGCGGCATTCACATACCACAGACCTTCGAACAATTCTGGCTTATCAGACAGCTCAAATGACTCAATGGCCGTTATAGGAATTTTAATTCCTAGTTCCTTGATTTGTTTAGCGACAATTTCGAGTTCAGGCGAAAACATCACCATGAGAAAGTAGTCTGGATTTGCGGCTTCGGCTTTTTTGATGGCGGTTCGGAAATCTTTGTCGCCAGCATTTGAAATGTCTTCTGACACAATTTGCATATCCGTTCCAGCAATTTCTTTTTTCAATTCATCAATGACTGCCGTAATCCCAGAGATCTGCTGTCCAAAGACGGCAAGTTTTTTGATATTGCGTTTTTTCATTTGATTCACGAACACAGGAACTTCTTCATCTGGCGGGGTCCAATTAATAAAGTTGTATGTGCCTTTGGCAATGTTTGGATCAGAAGCAATGCCGACATGAATCACCTGAGCTTTTTCCGCAATGGGAGTAACGACTCTTCCAGCTGAGGAAGCGACGGTGACCAAAGCATCCACATGATCCACGCTAATTAGTTTTTGAGCGGCGCTGGCTGTTTTGGCTGGAGAGAAGTCATTATCCTCAAAAAGAAGTTTGTAATTATATTTAGTATTTTTAGTTTGGAGATCAGCTAAAGCAAGTTCTGCGGCATTCTTTACTCCTTCACCTAAGAAAGCTACATTGCCCGAGAGGGGAGCGATGTAGCCGATGGTGATCGTTGGTTTGATCGTTGGAGCGGCAGGAGATTGGTTTAATTTAACGATGACGAAGGCAATGACGATTACGCCGACGATGGGCAGGAGGACTTTATTGAATTTGGTCATAAGACGTTAAGAGAATGAATGAATAATAATTAGATAGAAGAATATCATGGGTTTAGCCATTTGTCAATCTATACTGACAATCATTGCTTATAAATTCGGAATACCCTTATATTTATTGATAATTATTGTTGATTAAATTTGTTGACAATTATCCCATTTCATGGTATTCTGTGATTTATTATGAATAAGACAGCGGAAATTTTGGAGCATTTTGGTTTTACGAAAATTGAAAGTGAGATCTATTTGGCGATTTTAGCCTTAGATAAACCTAGCGTAACACAGATTGCAAGAAAGACGGGCAAGAATCGCACAGCCGTTTATTTTCATCTCAAAAATCTTTTAGAAAAAGGGATCATTCGTCAGACACGTGATGGTCGACGCTTTCGTTTTGTCGCAGTGCCCCCACAAGAATTAGCAGCAAGTTTTGATCAATGGACAACGGATTTTAAAAGTCTCGTGCCTCAACTCGAGTCATTGCAACGCGTAGAACAAGACGTGCCGATGATCGAAGTCACGGAATCCAAAGCGGGATACTTAAAGGCGTATGATGAGATGTCCGCGCTTCCCCACGGTTCTGAATTCCGAGTGATGGAGGGTCGAGGAGCTCTTCGAGGGGAATTTTCGCTTTTAACGCAAGAGGAATGGAATCGATTTTTTACGCGCATGGTAGACCGAAAAATTTTAACAAAAATTTTATTTACCGAGGAGGCGCTCACGCAGACCCCGCCTATGAAGTCTTTGAACAAAGAAAATACTCGACTCTTGCGTGAGCGATTGTTTGACGTCCGTACCCTGCCAGAAGCCTCCCTTCCCATTCAGCATCTCATGATGATTTATGGAAATAAAGTGAGTTTTTTTCTTCCAGAGGCCAAGTTAATCGTCACGCTTACGCACAAGGGGATTGTTGATACCATGCGCGCGACGTTTGATGCCTTGTTCACCTTTGCCAAACATCGTCCGGCGCCGTGGGGATAATAATAAAAGATTTCTTACGTAATTTTCAATCCGCAATATGACTGGGTAGAGGTAGCCTTCCTTTTAACGTAGCTATATTCCATCAAATCGAGTAATATACTTTTATGATGAAATCTTTCAAGATACTTTGTTTGTTACTTGTCATCTCCCTTGTTCCGAAATCGATGCAGGCTTCAGAGGTTCAAGGTTTTGGTCTTTTGCATCATGGCGGTACACTCAATAAAAATATTGAGCTTATTTCTTTTGCGCCCGGAGACGGATCCGTTTCCATTTCTCTATGGGGTCCTCAAAAGGCCTTTGAGGTATTAAAAGCAACAGTGACAGGAACCGCTTCCACTTTTGTGGATGGAAAAATTGCCACCATCCGAGACGGAGTAACAGTGAAGATATCTTATCCAAACGCCTTTGTTTTGTTGGGATCTTCTAAGCAACGAGTTGTGTACACTTCTGCAGAGGATCCGGAAAAACAATTTTATTTTGATGGATCTGTGGGCAGTTACCAATTTTTGTTGCGTCAAATCGTTCGCTCGACCTACAAGGATCCTTTTCAGACGAAATATTATAATCTTGCAGCGACCCGTCCAAACAAGACATTTATTTCTTGTAAAACAGACCTGGGTTGTTTTCAAAAAGCGGCTCGGACCTGCGCCTTGGCCACCTGGGATAGCGGGATGCCGCCTTTTTTGCCGTCTGAATTTTCGCGAGTGGAGATCTGGGGCAAAGATAAAACAAATCGATGCTTGATATATACAAAATATTTAAAAACGGTTGTTGAGGGTGAAGCCGTCGACGACCTGTATCGTCGAGGACTTGATGGGCTCTGCACTCAGCAAACGGCTGAACTTGCTAGAAAATATAAGAATTTACAAGATGGCATTATTACTTTCGATGATGAAAAAACAAGCATTTGTCATGGATTACTCTATGGGAAGCCATAATATCCAACCCTGCTATGCTTATTAGCGAATTACGTGTGATGGTGGATGTAAAAGACTTGTCTGCCGTGCGGAAGTTTTATCAAAATATTTTGGGTTTTCAAGAGCGTGTACTGCCAGACGCGGAAGAAGAAATCGCGATGTTTGAGCTCGGGGAGGGGCGCGTGATTGAATTTTTTGCAGAGCAAGAAATTCAACGTTCTCAAAAACTCGAGCTGTCGCTCGAAGTGCCGGATGTGAGGGTGCTCTGGGAGCGCTTGCAAGAACAGGTGACCGTCGTGTTTCCTTTGCGGCATAATGAGTGGGGCGACACCTCTTTCGCTATCAAAGATCCAGCCGGTTGTACGCTGATTTTTTTCACCCGAGATTAAATAAATTCACTACCTTTTATGTTTTCTGAACCGAAGCGTGTAGAAAAGCCCTGGGGTTATGAAATCTGGTTTGCACATACGGAGGCGTATGTGGGAAAAGTGATTCATGTAGATAAGGGAGCCCAGTTAAGTTTGCAATATCATGAAAAAAAAGATGAAACCATGTATTGCTTGTCTGGGGAAGCGATCTTAGTCTACGAAAAGAATGGGGTATTGGTTGAAGAGCCATTTTTACCAGGCACATCTTTTCATGTCTTGCCAGGAATGAAGCATCGTTTGAAAGCAGGTCATGTGGATTGCGATGTTTTAGAAGCGTCGACCTCTCAAGTTGATGATGTCGTACGCTTACAAGATGATTATGGGCGTGGTTAAATAAAAACCAAAGATCATTATGGAAGCCATTCTTTTTTCTTTTATTAGTTTTATTTCCACCTTCTGTGGCGGATTATTTGGTATTCGTTATCGCGATCGTTTACACTTAATCATTAGTTTTACGGCCGGCGTTTTGATTGCCGTGTGTTTTTTTGATATTTTGCCCGAAATCTTTTCCATGACTGCCGAACATGAGCTTTCCATTACCCCGGCCATGATCGCGCTGATCGCCGGATTTCTGGCCATTCATATTTTAGAAAAACTCGCAGTGATCCATCACTCACATGAAGACACTTATGCCGAACACAAGCATCCGATGGTTGGATATGTGAGTGCCATCGGCCTCGCCTTCCATAGTTTTCTTGATGGCGTTGGGATTGGACTTGGGTTTCATGTCAGTCCGCAAGTCGGATTGTTGATTGCGATCGCTGTTATCGCACATGACTTTAGTGATGGACTCAATACGGTGAGTTTGATGTTAGTGAACAAGCACACGATTCGTAAGGCTTTGCATCTTCTGCTCGTCGATGCGATTGCTCCGATCTTGGGTGTGCTTGCGACTTTTATCTTTGTCATTCCAGAACGCTGGCTCGTCATCTATTTGGGTTTTTTTGCTGGATTTCTTCTCTATCTTGGTGCGAGCGATCTTTTGCCAGAAGCGCACAGCAAACGGAGTTCCTACAAATTAATTGGATTGACGATTCTTGGGATTGTTTTTATTTTTTTGGTGACACGATTCACTTAAATGTATGTCTGATAAAAAAAGAGAGCAACTTGGGCAAGTGATCCCATTTCCATCTCCTGATGCGGTAAAAGAGGACGCGAAGCGTTCACCGGCAGAGACGTGGAGTCGGCGTCAGCGTGAGGTGATAAAAAAAGAGATTGCGAAAATTGATGTGAAGATTGAAAAATTGGAAGATGATTATTATTATTTGATGGAGGCGTTGCATGGGAAAGAGGAGACTGATTTGCCGGAAGAGTATTCGGGATTTTTTGAAAAGGGAGTGGAAGCGCAAAAGAAGACATGGGCGTATCGGCTTTTCCATCGGTTGGCCGGGAAGAGTGAGGAGCAGAAAAATGCGGAGCGCGCCCAGCAGAATGTGGAAGCTGCCCGTGAACAAAATATCGGTTTCGATGCCCGCAAACAGGGGTTAGAAGAGCAGACAACGGGAATAGAGGATGAGGTGTTGATGTTGCGTAATGAAAAACGCGCATTTGTGAATGCTTTACCATTGGTAGATCACGCCAGTTTTGATAAAGGGAGGTTGGAACTGATGGATGCTCGTCAAAAACTCGGATTGCGCAGATCGCGAACGGCTTTGGATACGGTCTTAGCAAAACACTCTCTGAACCAAGCCCGCATGGAGAGTGAAAAAAAAGTTCCTTTGACCCTGGAGCGAATGATCGAATATCTTGGTCGGGAAAATGTGCACGGGCCAGAGGATATTGAGTACGCGTTAGGCTTCCCGTTGGATTATGATGAGATTCCACCGATCCCATTTTCGATAGATGATTTGAGTAAGAAGGACGAGCTGATTCATGAAATGTTGATTTTGTGTGTGACAGATCGAGATGGACAATTGTTGACCCCGAAAAAGATGGAAGAGATTTTTCGGCAGAGATTCGCTGATCTTGGAGACTTTTCTATGAACAGTAATGCCTGGCATGAGCAGCAGAAATTTTTTCAGGAAGAAGGATTGAAATATGAGTGGAAAGTGGTCTCAAGAGAGGCGAATGAGGTGTACAATTCATCAACCGAAAAAAGAGACGTCATTGAGGCGGCGGAACGTTGTGTGCGTTTTGGTAAGAATCCTAGAGAGGGTGCTGTTGACCTGGAGGATCGGCAGGTTCGCGTGATGCATCCAGCGACGTTTATTTATACAGCGGCTGTTCATTTTCTTGTGACGGAAAAATTTCATCCGGGAAAAGGAGAATTTTTTGGAGAGCGTATGCGCGCGAGCGTTGGACCGGACAAATACCAGGATGCTTCAGGCAGATATAATATTTGTAAAACAGAAACAGGTGAGGCGGTCGCGGTCTCTTTTGAGAGACATCAAACACCATCACATCGTCGTGAGGCGGGTATTTCCGAACCCACGGTTTACACATTCGGTTTTTATCCTGTTGCACGTAAGGGATCATGGCGCGATGCACCGTTTCAGTATGAATTTAATGCAATTAAGCCAAAGCCAGAATCAAGTAAGAAATGATATTTTATTTCTTTTTTGGCCGCCAGAGGCGAGCCTCGCCCACAGAGTGGGCGGGCCAGGTGATCCATAGGCTCCAAGCGAGAGATACGAGCAGTAAGCCTGTCCAGGCGAGCATGACCTGTGAATGTAGCAGCGCTATGCGTTTTTCGATTTCGCGTAATGATCGGCCGGCCATCACAAATCCGGATTGAAAGGTGCGGATGCGGGTGATCACTGTCGCAACTCGAACGCCAGGTTCTGGTTGCCAGGTTATGCGGTTTTCTCCATGCTTTCGCGCATACGTAAACACGCCAGCGGGAAGCGTTGGGAATTTACCGTGAAGTTTTCCAGAGGAAAAGAGTGGTTCACCTTGGGCATTATAAATAACGAGGAACGGGGCCAGGCTCGTTTCAATATCAACCGTCTTCATGGAGGCGATGGTCGCTTCTATAGTATCCCCGCGTTCCAGCACCCTGGTTGCATCCTCGGCCATTTGAATTTGCGGATCGTTGCCGCTTTGACGAAAATTTTGTTGAACAGAAACGTACACAAGGCCGCAGATGATGGTTACGATCGCAACCATCGGAGTCCACATCTCGAGCAAAGGGAAAGAACGATGTTTCATATCATGAGAAGTATATCATGTTTCAGAACAAGCATCTCTTGACAGTTCTGAAATTTTTATTCAAGGTGGCCAATACGTTGACACAAAGGAGGAGTCATGACCGGACAGACGGATACCAATGAGTTCAATGGAGTCAAGGTGTTCTCCGCGACCAAACCAGAGCGTCGAGGGGAGCTTGGGGAGGTTATCACGTGCTGGGTTGCTGAGCACCAGCACTGTCTCATCGTGGACAAGATGGTGCTTCAGTCCAGTGATGCAGCATTTCACTGCCTCACGATCATTCTGTTTTATTGGGAGAACCTATCGACTCCCCGCGTTGCCTGATTGGTCAGATGTTCATTCCTTTTTTTCGGCAGATGCTCTCCGCACTGTCGATTTTTTGTATCGTGAGCCTACCGAATTATGCTACACTTCCTTGATGCAAATCCCATTTTCTGAATTGCAATTCCAGTTCACGCGGTCTGGCGGCAAAGGAGGGCAGAATGTGAATAAAGTTTCAAGTAAAGTTCAACTGCGCTGGAATGTATTTGCTTCGAGCGTGTTTTCTGATGCGCAAAAGTTTTTAATCCAACAACGCTTAGCATCTCGCATCAATCAGATCGGGGAAGTTTGTCTCGAATCAGACCAAGAACGTTCGCAGGCGCAAAATAAAGAGTGGGTGATTCACGAACTTCATCGTTTGATTACGCAGGCACTCAAGCCCATCAAAAAACGCCGCGCCACCAAAGCCACGCGCTCCTCACAAAAGAAACGACTTGCAAGTAAAATAAAACATGGGGAGAAAAAAGCCAGTCGAAAATTATCTGAATGGCATGGGATTTGACAGGTTTTGCTGAAACCTATTCTATATGAAGTTATTCGATGCATGAAGCGTCGAAGGAGGTGAATTTTGACCGATCACAACGGATTGATTCAGGTGGATGTCGAGCGTTTCGTCATGCAGACGCGCGGCTTCGGAGAAGACTGTCGTCTGGTGCGGAAGGCCATCACGGGCGATGGTGCTATCGAGATTCGGGATTCCCGCATTCCCGAAGAACCGCACGATGTTCTGCAGGAGATGGTTCTGCGGTATTTCCGTCAGCCTACCTGGGCCAAACTCCAGGACGAGCGGCTTGGGGCCAAACACGATGTCGGTTGGACCCCACCCTTTACGGAGTGGACCAAGTTTCACGACGTCCTAGAGGTGATGGCGGAGCGTGGACTCAATGTGCGTCCGCACGCGGTCAAGCACAAGGATCCCAAGGAACGCTTCATGTGGCGGATCGGCGATGATCCCGATGATACGGCCTTTGCCGCGCTTCACGCGCCACAGGTCGTGCCGGCCGCTTTCGTCAAGGACTGGAAGCGGAAGATTGATGTTTATTTCCCACATGCTCAGCGCGCAATCTTTACCATGCTCGAGATGCTGGCAGTAGGCTATCATCTTGAACTGAACTTTTTCACCAAGCTCCTTGAGCATGGCCCACATCTGTTCGCGCCGACCGGGGTCAACCTCGCTCAACTCGGAGAGCCGGGGACCGTTCACGCCGCGTTGCATCGCGACATCGGTTTCATCACCGCACACGGTCGATCGAATGCGCCTGGCTTGTTTCTGTGGAAGCGTAACGGAGAAAGGATTCCGGCACGTATTCAGAAGAACTGCATCCTGGCCCAGGTCGCGCAACAGCTCGCTCACGTGATGGGCGGCCAGGGGCTCGATGGAATGCATGAGGTTGTGGCTGTCAAAGAAGCTCAGCCGGTTATTGAGAGGATGCGGGCCGCCGGTGAGGAGCCGTGGCGTGTGTCCACGACGTTCTTTTTCCACATGGCTTCGGATTGTATGATCGCCCCGCTCGGACCGTTCCGGACCGATGAGGCACTCGCCAAGTACCCGCCGATCAGGGTTGGCGATCAGATCATGTATGAGCTCGGCATCACGGGCGTCGGCTAAGCAAGTCCTTTCTTTTTCCCTGACGTTACTCGACCTCAGGGATTTTTTTATGCCGCCTCTCCAGTCGCAATTTCTTCAACCGCTTCATCCAGATGTGCCTGGCGATCTATTTCGGCTAATTCGACGATCATTTTTGCTACTTTGTTGGGATGGGGGACCTGTTCAAATAGAAAACGTAGACGCTCTCCAGCGGTTTGGATTTCCACGTCTCCGAAGTCAAACATGGTATGGAAAAATCCATTGACGCTTGAGGTCACATCTTGGATGCGATAGATTCGCAGTTCAGAGGCAGTACGTCCAAAAAGGCCTTGCTGTTCGATATTTAAAATGCGCTTATTGGTGACAATCCATAGATCCATGGCCCAGTCGACAAAATTTTGGAATAAAAATAACCAAGCATATAAAAAGAAAATCGATCCACCGAGCAAGACCACGGTCATCATGGCTTGATCTGCTAAGAGATCTGGTTGATAAATTTGCAAATACTGAAAAATGCCAAAAGGGGCGAGCAATAAAATTACCATGCAGATAACAAGGCTCGCGAGGGTGATGGGATGGCGCCGTAAACAATAGATGAGTTTTTCTCCTGGAATGGGATTGGGCAGGTGATCAAGATGAAACATACAGGGGAAAAATTTCAAATATCAAACTTCAAAAAAAGCCATGAAAGGGGAAAGGGGATTGACGGTTTGTGACCAGTCTACATTTATGAGGTATTGAATAATGAATCCGAGCATGATCGCTGAGACGATGAGGAAGAGGAGGGTGGAACCGTATGTGCTTAAACCAAATAAGCCAAAGCGGAGATAGACCAAGAGCGTCAAGAACGACATGATAAATAAAATCGCGATGAGCACGAGCCAGACAAGTAACAGCCAAGCAAGAGGCATATATTTTAATACAGTGTAGCTTGTTTTTCCGGAGCCGGAAAGCCGAGATGCGTGTAGGCTGCGGGAGTCGCAATGCGGCCGCGGGCGGTACGTTCGAGCAAGCCTTCCTGCAGCAGAAAAGGTTCGATCACTTCTTCGAGCGTATCGACTTCTTCGGCAATGGCTGCGGCTAGGGTCGTGAGTCCGACGGGTCCACCTTGAAATTTTTCAATCAGCGTTTTGAGCGTACGACGATCACTTTCATCTAAGCCGCGCGGATCTATTTCTAGAGAGGTGAGCGCGTGATCAATGACGCTGGGAGAAAATTGTCCTTGAGCCATGACTTGGGCGTAGTCACGCACACGTTTCAGGAGACGATTACCAATACGTGGAGTGCGGCGCGCGCGATGAGCGATCGTGGTGAGCGCATCTTGTTCCATACTGATGTTAAGCAGACGAGAACTTCTGTCTAAAATTTTTACCATTTCATCCGGGCCGTAGAAATTAAGATGATAACTCACGCCAAAACGATCACGCAAAGGCGCGGATAAGAGGGAGAGCCGGGTTGTTGCGCCGATCATGGTAAAGGGTTTAAGTTCGAGTCTTAGGGTGCGTGCGGTCGGGCCTTTGCCGATCACGATGTCGAGCGCATGATCTTCCATGGCCGGATACAAGATTTCTTCAATCGAACGATTCAAGCGATGAATTTCATCAATAAATAAGACGTCCCCTTCTTCCAGGTTGGTTAAGATTGCGGCGAGATCGCCGACGCGTTCGATGGCTGGGCCACTAGTCACTTTTAAATTCGCTCCCATTTCGTGAGCAATGACATGAGCCAGAGTTGTTTTTCCTAGTCCCGGCGGACCATAGAGTAAAACATGCTCGCACGGCTCATTGCGTCCTTTAGCGGCTGTTAAGAAAATACGTAAATTTTCTTTTACGTTTGGTTGGCCAATAAATTCTTCCAGCGATTTTGGACGCAATGCCACATCAAACCCCGTTTCTCCTTCTTGAGTTTCAGGCGCGATGACGCGAGCGTCGGTGTCCATACCGAGGATATTAGAGGAAATGAGCTTAGAAGCCAAGACAGATCCCACTCTTTTGGAAAGAGGGGTTAGGGGAGTTAAAACAAAATGAATGAATTCAGCCATTACCTGTAACTCCTCTCGATCTCCTCTTTCCAAAAGAGGAGAAGACTATGGATTAATTTTTTTGTGGGCAATCACAAACCAGTTTCTCCCTTCGTTTGGATCATCTGTCCAATCTTGTTTACCAAACAAACCAATACGTTCGATTTCGATTTGTGGATGTGTCCAGAGCGACAGCCATTCTTTTTGATCAAAGGCATGAACATAACGTTTAGCGTCTGCGCCTTCGGCACGCCAGGGAATGAAAAAATCTACGCGGGTGGCGCCGGACGAGGTGTCCCAGCCCTGCTCGCTGCCCGCAGTCTCGCGATGCCGGGACACCTCGTCCGGCGCTGTATGAGAAAGGTGCCACGCGCTGGCCGCGATCAAACCTCCGGGTTTGGTGATGCGTATAAGTTCATTTACCGCGGCTTGTTGATCATCAAGAGTCGGCAAGTGATGAAGGACGGCAAAACACACGGTGACATCGGCTGTCGCATCATTAATCGGCAGATGGGGTAGAGAACCATCTTGAAGATTCAGTTTTGGATCAGCACCGGCACGTAAAGTCGAAGATGGTTCAAAACCGACGTAGTGAATGTCATCGGGGAGAAGTTTGGCGAAACGACCATTCCCTGCACCTACATCAACGGCAATCATTTCTTTACGCACTCGTTCGGCAATCATCTTTTCTTCATTCCAACTCATGCCGCGTGTACGTCCAAAAGCTGCGCCATAGCGCTCATAAAAATCCGCGACCGAATCACGGATTTGTTTGGCAATTTCATTGGTCATGCTACCATCATCCAACCATGTCTGAGCTCACCAGTCCACCAAAGAAATTGATTGCCGCGATGATGACGGATATGTTAGCTGTGGCTGAGCCAAAGCACCGAGATATAGACTTAGTCATTCGTCGCCATCTTTCCGGCACGCATTTTCGTTTTCCAACTTCCGCGGAACTTGTAGCCGCGTATCGATCAACGGAAGCGAGTCGGCCAGTGCATGAAGCGCTTGAACAGGCTTTGCGTGGAAAAAAAGTTCGCACCGATTCTGGAGTCGCACCCATTACTCTTTTGACCAAGCCGTATGCCTGCCCTGGCAAATGCGTGTATTGTCCGACGGAAGTGCGCATGCCAAAGAGTTATGTGGCCAGTGAGCCGGCCGCGGCGCGGGCTCTGCGTCTGAATTTCGATCCATATTTGCAAGTTGTGAAGCGTGTGCAATCCATGGAAGCAAATGGTCATGAAGCGAAAAAAATTGAATTGATTATCAAAGGTGGGACGTGGTCAGCCTATCCATGGGTGTATCGCAAATGGTTTGTGAAAAGATGTTTTGATGCGGCTAACCATCTTGGACAGAAAAAGCGAGAACGCTTTCCAAAAATAGAAGACAGTCAAAGATTTAATGAGACGGCTTTGTATCGTATCATCGGGCTGACGATCGAAACGCGTCCGGATTGGGTGACCCCACAGGAAGTCATTCGTTTACGCATGCTTGGCTGTACGCGTGTGGAACTTGGGGTGCAAGCCTTGGATGATAAAATTTTGGAACTGACCAAACGCGGTCATGATATTAATGCAGTCACACACGCCACGATTTTATTAAAAGCCGCAGCATTCAAAACAGATTATCATTTTATGCCAGGTCAGCCAGGTTCAACGGCTCAACGTGATGTTGAAATGTTCTCTGAGATGTTTGATAATCCGCGTTTTCGTCCGGACATGGTCAAGATTTATCCGTGTGTTGTGATTCCTTCTGCAGAGCTGGCGGAATGGCATAAGAGAGGGGAGTTTAAACCGCTCGAAGGGGAGGAATTGGTCGAAACGATGATCAGGATGAAAACGTGCATCCCGTATTATTGTCGCATCTCGCGTTTAATTCGTGATTTTCCTTCGAATGAAATTTCTGGCGGAAATTTAGTTACGAATTTAC
>SICT01000005.1 GCA_009691315.1 Candidatus Uhrbacteria bacterium
TCGCCGGACTTGAACATCCCCTTGAGAATCAAATCCTGCGAACGAAGGTGGAGCACACGCTCTCAAAGTTGCTCCTGTTCAGAAGAGCGCCTCTCCTGATTGACATCACGCCAAATCTGGATGAAATTGCAGCGCTTGACTCGCGAACAGGTCCAGGCGTTTCTATGATCTCCGAGCAAGCCGTGCTGCGCGTGCTTCGTCGACACGAACAGACCTTTCGCCAGATGGCGGAAGCAGCTCTCACCATCTGTCGTGATCGAGCAGCATTCGAACGCGTACTCGACGCGATGGAGGGATGGGCTGATGTGATCAACCATCATCCCATCGCACCAGATCACATCTGGATCCTGGACGGTCTTGACCTCGGAACCGCGCCAGCTCGTCCCCGTTAGTTCCTCTCAGATGTGCCTCCGCACATCTTTTTTATTACCTCATCTATCCTGTGACAAATGACTGAATGCATGTTAAGGTCTTATTCACTCCTATGTTGCTCAAAAAATTTCTAAAAACTTGGTCATCTTTTTCATAAAACTCTTTAGCAGTAAGCTTTTTTGTTAGAAAAACTATTGTCTAATTCGTACGAATTAGACAATAAGAAAACACTCACTAAACACTCTGGAGGTGAAACGTGCACTTGGCTATTCAAACTGAAAATTCACCGATCGTGATCACGGTTCCGCATGATGGAGAAACAAAAGTCGACGGCGCGCCCATTCGTCCACAAGTCCAACAATGGACTCGAGATTATGGAGGTGATCATCGTGATATAGGGTCACGCGCCTGCGCCGAGGCCTGTGCAGATCATCTGCGCGAGATGGGCCTGCCTCCAACGCTCATCGTGTTTGACCTGTATCGCGGTCAGGTAGATGTAAATCGTGGTCCGAATAAAGAACCATTTATTCTGCCAGACGAACATGGCTTTGGTCAGGCGTATGAAAACTTTCACGAGGCAGTTAGTCAAACTATAAGCCTTGCTCTGGAAATATTCGATCGATGCTTATTAATCGATCTCCATTCTTTTACCGTTCCTCCGCCACAACGAAAGATCCACGATGTTGTTCTAGGGACCAACGAAGGTGAAACATGCTCGCTTCACATCAGTGAACAACTTTGTCGCTCACTGGGCGTCCGTTATCGAACCGGCCATTCACCTGATCGCGAACAAGGTATCAGCGGTCGCTACAGAGGCGGATACATCGTGCGCGGCACAACGAAACGTTTTCAAATGGCGCGTGACACTGATCACTTCGCCGCGATTCAAATTGAAAAGCATCAGAACCAAACATTTTTGGATCACCCAGAAATATTTGGACACGATCTTGCTCAGTCTCTTCTCATTCTTATGGGAGAGAGGTCTTAGACTTCTCTCCCCTTTTTCATGTAAAATAACAATTATGAATATTCTCCTCATTGATAACGGAACAAGGTATATCAATCATCTTCTCACTCTCTTATCTTACGAACAGGTTGATCTTAAACCCTGGAGTCAACTTTCAAGCGCATCAAGAGAATATGACGCGATCATCCTTTCTGGTGGACATTCCTATGAAATTGCAACGCATTCGAAAGAATATGCAAGAGAAATTGCATATATCAAAGAGAGTCCAAGTCCTATCCTAGGAATCTGTCTTGGGTTTGAACTCATCGCCTACACGTTCGGAGCGAAACTTAAAAAAATATCTACGCAAGAAAAAGGCACGCTCGAAATCGAGATCACGACACCTGACCCCTTGTTCATAGGCCTGAAACAAAGAGTTCGGGTATTTGAAAACCATCGTTGGGTTGTCGATGAACTGCCTGAGGATTTAAGCTCTCTTGCGAGATCAAAAGATGGGATTGAAATTCTTCGCCACAACAACCGCATGATGTATGGCGTTCAATTTCATCCTGAGTTATGTCTCGATCAGAATAAAAAAGAAAATTTTATCACTCGTTTTTTAGAGCAAGCGAGGTTATTCAAATAAAATGTTTGATCCGATTGAGAGTCCATACGCCTCCGCTTGTCCGGCCTTGAGTTCGAGCACATGATCTGCAGCTGTTTTAGGCTTGTAGCTTGCGGGGATTCCTAAAGACTTGGGCGTGGGCAATGTGGTCATGTCGACAACAACCCCATCTTGAATCCACAAAATATCAAGTGGAAAATGCATGCGTGGCATCCAAAAGGTGTAACGATCAGGCACAGCGAATAAAAATAACATTCCGTGACCAAGGGGCATGGATGGACGATCACTCAAGCCCTGTTTAACGTCCGCGGGATCAGAAACAATTTCGAGGGTGAGAGGTTTATTGTTGATGGAGATAGTTTTCGTAGGGGCGTGATTCATCACACCCTGGTTGCTGGGCCCATGGAACCAGGGCGCAATGAATTGCGCCCCTACAGTAAAAAAAACAATCCCTCCAACGCATAACGCGATAAATCCAATCCACGTGTGCATGCGTTTCATATCTTTGGAATTCTCGACCGTCTCATCAATCTTACAAAATACGGTAAAAGAATCGTGACGCCGACCAGAACGATCAATAATAAAACTTTGCCCTGCGTCTGCAGACCAAACGCCAAAAGACCAAACAGCGCGGCAATGGCCCACAGGATTCCTACCACTTGCCGCTGGGTCAAACCGGCTTTTAATAATTTGAAATGCAAATGCGTGTCATCGCCGCGAAAGGGAGAGGTGCCGCGTGCCAAACGACCTAAGACAACGAGCGAAGCATCAGCCAACGGCAAGCCAAGCGCCATAAGCGCGGTGGCAACTTTTGCTCCAGATACAATGGCTAAAAATCCCAAAGAAAATCCGGCAATTAAACTCCCTGCCTCTCCTAAAAATTGTTTGGCCGGAAAAATATTGTGCGGCAAAAATCCAAAATAAATGGCCGCAACGATCAAAGCTAAAATAGCAACAGCGGGTTGGTAAAAGGTAGAGCTTGCCGCGAGGCCGGCGATGAGCAGCGCGCCGATAATGGTTTGTCCGGTCACGAGTCCATCAAGTCCATCTAAAAATTTCATGGCATACATAACAGCTAACAGCCAGGCGAACGCGAGAAGATCCGCGGGAAAGGTAAATACTCCGATACGCCACCACTCAAGAGAATAGGCGCCGCGACCTATCCAATGTGTGATATGCGGGATGGTCGTGCCGGTGAGGATCACGATAAGGGCTGCGGCCATAGGAAAGAGCATTTGATATTTTGCGGGCAGGTCAAAGCGATCGTCCAACAGTCCACCGATGAGCAGGACCAAGACTCCAAGCAAAAAGCCCATAATTTGGAAGGAAGGGAGAATGGGTTTGGAAAACGGCGCGAAGAGAGTCACCGCCGCAACAACGGTAATCAGCAGGATGCCAATGCTCAAGCCTCCGAACAGCGGGATGGGTTTTGTATGGATATCGCGTGTACGACGAGGCTGATCAATCGCACCAAATCTAAAGGCTAACTGCCGAGCGCTGAAGGCTAAAACAAAAGACAGAATGATGAGGGCAACAAAAAAAAGGCCGAACATACTAAATGATGACGATCATACAAATGATGGAAATCATACCTGCGCTTTCTCAACTCGCAAACTTCCATCCGCTTGTAAGATAACCGTATCACGACGAGCAACGGCTTTGCGCAGAACAAGATCAGCGAGCCCATTGTCCACCCGCTCTTGCATCACGCGACGCAACGGCCGAGCACCAAAGATCGGATCAAATCCAGCTTTGGCCAGCGCCTCGACGGCCGCATCTTCTGCTCGAAAAATCATCCCCTGTTCTTCCAATCTTTTTGCGATCGAATTAATGAGCAACCAGGCAATCTGCGTCACGTCATCCAAAGTGAGTGGCTTAAACACAATCACGCCATCAAAACGATTGAGAAACTCCGGACGGAAAATCCCTTTGAGTTCACGTTCCAGCAAACCTGTTTTAATCTGCTCCATGGGCGCTCCGGCCAAAATCTGTGTTTGAATAAAATCCGATCCGGCATTGGAGGTAGCAATTAATATAATATTTGTACAGTCGACCGTGCGGCCCATCCCGTCGGTCAATCTTCCATCATCCATCACTTGCAAAAAAAGCGTCAAAATATCCGGATGTGCTTTTTCCAACTCATCAAGCAGGACAATCGAAAACGGTGTTTGGCGAATGGCTTCAGTCAACCAACCTCCGCGCTCATCTCCAGGCACACCGATAATACGTGCAATGGAACTGTGGTCTTGGTACTCAGACATATCTAAACGAATCATCGCTTTTTCACTCCCAAAATATTCTGCGGCCAGCGCTTTGGTCAATTCGGTTTTTCCCACGCCGGTCGGACCAAGAAACAAAAAATTGGCAATCGGACGTTTGGCCTCATGCATACCGGCACGGGCGCGACGCAGAGCCGCGGACACGGCGGTGACCGCGTCCTCTTGTCCGATCACTCGCGCATGCAAACGTGTTTCCAGATTTAATAATTTTTCTGATTCATCCTTGGTCACCGATTCGACCGGAATATTTGTCTTCTCATGAATCACCCGCGCCACATCTTCCGCAGACACAAACGTATGTTCACCGCGTTCTTTACGCGCCAAAATCGCCGACTCTTCAATAATATGTAACGCACTTTCGGGCAAATGCTCCTCACGTATATAACGCGCCGCAAGCTCCGCCGCTTTTTCCAGCGCCGCATAGGAAAAAAAGACTCCTTGCTGATATTCGATCACCGCGCTCCGTCCCATGAGCACGCGCACGGCTGACTCGACATCCAAATCTGGGACGTTCACCCGCACCAATGCATGACCAAGTGAGCGTCGCTCGAGTTGATTGGTCCAAGCTTGGGGAGTTGTTGTCGCAATCACTAAACAATATCCTTTATCTAATTCTTGAGACAACGTATCCGCTAACCCAACAGCTCCAGCCGCCGGATCTCCCGTCAAAATTTCAATCCCCGCGAGTGCCAACACAATATTTCCGCTTTGCCCAACTTCATGGAGCAGGGACAATAATCGTTCCGGTGCCATCGCCGGATCACCAGACGAGATGAGTTCAGGCAAATGAACAGATACTAAACGTTTATCAAAAAATTCCGGTGGAACATCTTCCTCTACCATCCGCCTGGCGAGCGCTTCGAGCAGAGTTTCTTTTCCAGAACCAGGTTCACCAACTAAAATCACTGAATGACGTCCACTCTCCATCGCGCGCAATAAATTTTCCATTTCTGTTTCTCGTCCGATCATGGGCGCAAGATATCCAAGAGCGGCCGCACGTGTCAGATCCTCACCAAAACGATCAAGTAAGACCGTTTGTTGTGCGGTCATGGAACGATTCATGCTGGTTTGCGGTTTGAGGGAGGCTAATAAAATAAATCGATCATGTTCTTCTTTCATTTGTTCGTGAAGCTTTAACCATTCAACGACACTCATCACATGTTTCAAAGGATAGCCAGCCATATCAAGTAATTGTTGCAGCCCTTGATCCGCCAAAAGTGTTTGTAAAAAAATTTCCATCACGCCGACATATTTACGATGGTTTCGTCGTGCCTCAAGATAAGAAGCAAGCAAAACTTGCTTTGCAGCCAAGCTGAGAGTGGTTGGACTTCCCGCCGGTGCACGACGCAAAAGCGTGACCAGTCCATCCTTAATTTTTTCAAACTCAAATCCCAAACGCGTGATAAAAATGCCACCCGCAGGACTCGTCAAGGCCGCGGCAAATAAATGCGCAGGTTCGACTTCAATCCGTCCGACACGTTTGCTCAACTCATACGCATTTTCAATCAGGGCCCAGGCAGCCGGAGAAAAATGTTTGGAAACATCCCGCGCCATTTTTTGCCCGCCTTGCGTGTTTAATTGATCCAAATCTTTTTTAGATTTACCCCAACTCGGCAAAGGACTAACGACTTCCGTATACACACGCAGACGAAAAATAAAGAAACACGCCAAGAACAATCCTAGCCAAAACCATGCACCAGCAGATTGCGCAAACAGCATCTGATTCAATTCCGTAAAATTGAATAAACCGTTTCCCGCACGGAGCACATGAAAAATAAAAAATCCGATGCAACCAAAAATGGCCAAAGCCAACGCGACATGAAACGAACTCGTTAGCTTCAAACGCAAACGCCGAAAACCAAAAGAAAAATCATCCACGAGCGCACCCCAAACCAAATAACCATCCGGCGAAGAGAGGCCTGCGCCTGCTCCATGACACGTATGGCAAGAAGCGCTCAGGCGCGAATCGCCCTGGCAATGTGGGCAAACCGTTATGGTAGGAAGGGAAGCAATTTCCATAAAAGTTAGCCAGCGATCAAAAAACCTCGATACAAACTAAAAACAAATAGAAAAAGACACGCAGGTGGCGCGGCAATCCACATGAGTAAGGCGATAAAATAAATCAACGCCTCCATCACAAAAGCAATGAATCTTCCGAACAAAACAAAAAATCGCACAAAAATACTAACCATGCGGCCACCCCAATCATACTGACCGTACATTGGGACGAAAAAATTCTTCAACCAGATCGCCATGGCATAGGCTTTCCAGCGATACACGAGCGCCCGTCCAATCCATCTGAGACAGGCCAGGAGCCCATGCGTATACCACCACACCGGAAAATAAAAAATACTCCCAAACAGATCAAAAACAATATAAGAAAAAACCGAAGCAGACCGCGACATCATACCTACATTAAAACACAAAAATCTTTATTTTGCCATGGCGTAACCACCCACTTGAACGTTCACGAATTCCAAATAATCGACTGGCACATATCCCAATGTTTTCACGCGCTCTTGCAGAGCACGCATGGTCTGCCCTTGAGCTAATTGACTCTCAAGCCGAGTCACCTGTTCTTCCAATTGCTCTGATTGTGTTTGCAAAGCACGCAAATGATAGGCGCGACTGGCTGCCGAATTGACTTCATAAATATACCAACCAAGAGCGAGAATCGCTGTGACCATGAGCGTCACCAGCCAGACTTTTTTTCCAGCTTCGCTGAGCCTTCTCCCAATCGGCTGAGGCAACCCAAGTGTTTCATGCGGGCGCTTCATGCTCATAGCAAAAGTACGGGTCATAAAAAATTATTTTTTCGTAGCGGCGCGGAGTTTAGCACTGCGAGCACGAGGATTATGAATGAGTTCTTGCAAAGAAGGGGTCATGGGTTTTTTTGTGATGATTTCGAGATCTTCTGCAGAACGAAAAGCGTGTTTCACGATCCGATCTTCCAGCGAATGAAAGGAGATGATGGCGATCCGTCCACCTGGCTTTAGAATCTCGCGCGCTCCATCTATGGCCTGCTTCAGCGCTTCGAGTTCATCATTCACGGCGATGCGCAAGGCTTGAAACGTTCTCGTCGCGGGATGGATGCGCCCGTGTTCGTAACTCGCTGGAACCGCTTTCTTAACAACGGCTGTAAGATCCAGCGTTCCTACAATACGAGAAACCTGACGCGCTTCGATGATGGCGGAAGCGATCCGCCCAGCATAACGCTCTTCACCGAAATTCCTCAGCATCTTTTCTAAATCATTGTGTGGCCAGCTATTGACAATATCTGCCGCCGTCAGACCATCCTCATTCGCTTTTGGACCAAAGCGCATATCGAGCGAACCATTTTCTAAAAAGGACAAACCTTTCTGGCGATCCGCCAACTCATCGGAAGAAAATCCGAGATCCAGCAAAACACCATCCACCGGAAAAAATTTTCGCGCATGAGCAAGCTCCGCCATCTGACGAAAATTTCCTTCAACCCCACTCCAGCGCTCACTCTCACTCGTGAGATGATCCTGGGCTCGTTCGAGCGCCTTTGGATCAACATCAAGTGACAACACGCGACCGGTTGGAGCTGAACGACGCAACAACTCCTGTGTGTGCGTCGCACCTCCCAGCGTTCCATCGACATACCATCCACCAGGCCGTACGTTGAGGACAAGCATAGTCTCTTCAACGAGGACCGCTTGGTGAATCGATGACGGCATATTTAAACGCCGAGACTGGTTAACCGTTCCGCAATATCATTCCCCTGCGCTTCTGTCTTTGACGCGTAAGCCTTCCATGTCGCCTCATCCCAAACTTCCAAACGATTGTAGAGACCAACGACTACCGAATCTTTTTTCAGACTCGCGTAGGTACGCAGGTATTCCGGAATGTTCACTCGCCCAGACTTGTCGACTTCAACTTCCATAGCGCCAGCTAACATCAGACGGGCAAAGGCACGCGTGTCTGCCTGACCCATAGGAAGCGAAGCAAGTTTTGCGGCGAGAATTTCCCACTCACTCTTCGTGTAAAGGAACAAACTGTGATCCAATCCGCGCGTCACCACGGCCCCATCGGACAAGGCTGCGCGAAACTTGATCGGGATGGCCAACCGACCTTTGTCATCAAGCGTGTGATGATACTCCCCGATGAACATAGGTCGTGCTGACAAAAATGGATAATTGACAAGTGGCAGGGTAAGAAATGAATGCAAGCATCAATTCATTTCCCACTTTGTGCCACTTGTATACATTCTATGCCACTTAGATGTTCACGTCAAAGACTGCTACATACAAAAAATTTCTCTTTACTCAGAGAAATTACTGTTCTTTTTCTGTTCTCATGGGGATAAGATAAATCCCCACTTCAACCCATTTGGACCAGGTCCGGGCCAGGTCCGATTTTTAATCTAATTTTTGAACCACTCCTAAGTGCCAACCATAAGACACCAAATCTGGACGTGACCCATAGTGATAAATTTTTTGGATCTCCTCCGCTCTACTCTTGTCCTCAGCTTTGGCTGAGCGAAGCATCTGAGTTAGGAAAATTGATGGAAGGGTTAATGAGCACGTCTTGGGCGTGATAAAATTCTCACGAAAAGCTTTGACCATTGCCTTTCGATCAACCATGTAACTTCCGCCAAGTGCAAGCCCCATCATGATCAACCCATGCTCGTGTAATCGTTTTGAAAGAAGATGGGCACTCAAAGATTCAAGAAGATCGGAACTCATAGCATCCGCTGATTTCTGATAATAGCAATCAGCCGCGGGAAGTTGATCAAACTCATCCAGATGCGCGAGATTGGTTTTGTAAAATATAATTTTTCTCGGCTTTAATTTTTCACCGGGGAAAGCCCACGCGAAATCAATAGAAGTCTGCTTCCCTTGAAGTGAGACATGGATTGACTCTTCTTGAACACCAAGTTTTTTTAACTCAATCACCGCGCATCTCTCGCGGGAAAAACTAAAAAATGTTTGAACATTATAAAACCCCCAATCTCTTCGCTTCATCATGTCTTCCGTGAAAACATCTTCTTCTGCTCGTCCTCCGGCCGGCTCCTCCAACATTTTAAATCTCTTGGTTGGTTGATCAACTTCTTTCCAACCAGATAGATAATCTCTCAATCTTTTCAGATGAATTTGGGAACTGTCGATACCATGTATTTCTGTTGCATTGGTTGTAAACAAAGGCGTAGAAATATCAGCTCCAATAGCTCCGTAGATAAGTGAGAAAGGTTTTGACTCTTTATTCACTTTTTCTTTCCAAGCCATGCAATACGCAATGTGTTCAGGTCTCAACAGTCCTGTTTTAGCCGCTTCTGTCTCCTTGGCAATGGCAAACAAACGAGGAAATGGATTTTTCTCCGCCTCTGGTTTAGGTTGACCTGGATCGCCCATCTGTCCAATCTTCTCTTTCATAGTGTCTAATGGTCAACATCTTACATCAAGACAATCTTACCAGGAAACCATCAAATCATAGATCGACTTCTAAGCTTTCGGTGATACATAATCGCGAAGCGATGGGCTTCGTCTCTCACCTTCTCTAATAAGGTATGGTGTTCGAGGCAAAGAGTTCGAAATTCGGCGTTGATGGAACTGCCAAAAATTAAATCATTGCGCTTGCGTTCGGCGCCTTTAGCTAGGCCGACGAGTGGAATTTTGATGTTCAAAAGCTCAAGCGTTGACTCGACTGCATGCACTTGAGGCAGGCCGCCGTCGATCAGCAACAGGTCAGGCCGTCTCCAAGCGTCATGACGAAAACGCCGCGCAATCACCTCTTGAAGGGACGCAACATCATTTGATCCGATCACGGTTTTAATTTTAAATTTTCGATATTCTGATTTCGCTGGGGCGCCATTTTCAAACACCACCATCGAGGCAACGGACGAAGTGCCTGAGGTGTTGGAGATGTCGTAGCCTTCGATGCGACCAAAAATATTTTTATTGATTGGCTCGCCATCATCCTCCCTCTTCAACACCGCTACATCTTGAATGTGCTCCAAGGCGAAAATTTTATTGCGCAGATTTCCTGCTTCTTCAAAACGCTTTTCTTTCGCCGCACGCTTCATGTCTCGTTTATAAGCTTCTAAAATCTTGTCCTTCTTGCCAGAAAAAAATGCGATCAAATCATGAATGATTTTTCCGTAGGCTTTTTGATCAATCGCGCCAATACAAACACCAGGACACAATTTTAAATGCACATAGAAGCATGCGCGTCTCTGTCCAGGCGAGCATGTCGACCACGAAAAAATTTTGCGCACCAGATCTAAAGCCGCACGAAGCGATACACCAGACGTGTAGGGACCAAAAATCGCTTTGAACTTCTTCGCGCTATCATCTGGCAAATCATGTCCGCGCATCAGCACAGGTTTTGGAAAGGGTTCCTTCGTAATAACGAGATACAAAAAACTTTTATTATCTTTCTGCTCAATATTATATTTTGGGCGATAATGCTTAATAAGATTAGCCTCCAGAATCAACGCTTCAATCGCCGAAGCTGTATCCACAAAATCGATTCGTCGAATGTATGGCATCATCTCTTCAATATGCTGACCATGGGGCTTGGTGAAATACTGGGCGACGCGTCGTTTTAGTGACACCGCTTTGCCCACATACAAAATTTTTTCTCGTGCGTCTTTCATCAAATACACGCCGGGGGTGTCGGGAAGGTCTTTTTTAAATTTAATGCGTGAGGGGAACATAGCTAAACAATCAACGACGCTTCAAGGCTTTCTTCAAATATTTCCCTGTATAACTTTTCTCATTCTTCGCCACATCTTCTGGCGTCCCTTGGGCGACGATCTTTCCGCCCGCATCCCCTCCTTCCGGACCAAGATCAATTACCCAATCCGCGTTTTTAATCACATCAAGATTGTGTTCGATGACTACGACTGTATTCCCTCGACTCACAAGACGATGTAAAACTTCGAGCAACTTTCGAATATCCTCAAAATGTAAACCAGTTGTTGGCTCATCAAGCAAATAAAATGTTTTTCCTGTATCGCGTCGCGCTAGTTCAGTCGCCAATTTGACGCGTTGAGCTTCGCCACCTGATAAGGTCGTCGCCGATTGACCTAATTGCAAATATCCCAAACCAACTTCCTGCAAAATTCTCGTCTTATCGTAAATATGCGGAATGTCGTGAAAAAATTTATTCGCTTCTTCAATCGTCATCCTTAACACTTCGGCAATATTTTTATTGCGATATTTTACTTCGAGCGTCTCACGATTGAATCTTTTTCCTTTACACACATCACATGGAACATAGACCGTGGGCAAAAAATGCATTTCAATCGCCAACTGTCCATTACCTTCACAATGCTCACATCGCCCACCTGAAACGTTAAAGGAAAAGCGCCCGACCTTGTAAGCACGCACGCGAGCTTCAGCAGTCATGGAAAAGATTTCTCGCACATGATCCCAAATGCCCGTGTAGGTCGCAGGATTGGATCGCGGCGTACGACCAATGGGCGACTGATCAACATCGACCACCTTATCCAACCAACCTAAACCTTGAATTTCTTTGTGAGCACCAGGTTTTACCGTTGATCCATTTAAATGACGCGCCATCGCTCGATACAACACATCAATCATGAGCGTAGATTTTCCTGAACCAGACACACCTGTCACGCACACAAAACGTCTCAATGGAATTTTGACAGTTAAATTTTTTAAATTATTTTCCGTCGCACCGCTCACGGTCAAATATTCTGTCTTACCATCACGACGCTTGGCTTGATAAGGAATGACTTTATCTCCTCGTAAATAGGCACAGGTTAAACTCTTCTTATCCTGTAAAATTCCTGGCATAACCCCAGCGGCCACAACTTCCCCTCCATGTTTACCCGCACCCGGACCAATATCAACGAGATAGTCTGATGCCGCAATCGTATCTTCATCATGTTCAACAACAATGATGGTATTGCCTAAGTCACGCAATTTCTGCAATGTTTGAATCAACCGCGCATTATCACGCTGATGCAAACCAATCGTCGGTTCATCCAAAATATACAACGTACCGACCAAGCGTGAACCGATTTGCGAGGCCAAACGAATACGCTGAGCCTCACCCCCAGACAGCGAGCCGGCAATACGATTCAACGTCAGATATTCAAGACCAACATCGAGGAGAAAAGAAACGCGATTAATAATTTCTTTGAGTACAGGCGCCGCAATTGTCTCTTCGTTTTTTTGCAAAGATAATCCCAGAAAAAAATCTGCCGCTTCGCTAATCGGCATGGCCGTAACTTCCACAATACTTTTTTTACCAACCAAAACGTGCAAAGCCTCTGTCCGTAAACGTGCGCCGTGACAGGCTGGACACTCGTCTTCAGAAAATAATTCTCTCGTACCCAACCCATGACACGATTCACACGCGCCATACGGGGAATTAAAAGAAAATAAACGCGGTTCGATTTCTGGAAAAGCAAATCCATCATCCGGACAAGAAAAACGTGCACTCATCAAATGCTCACTGCCATCATCCAAAATGGCGAGCACATTACCATTTGCTCGATCCAGCGCAATCTCAATCGCCTCATTCAAACGCGAACGTAATTGCTTATTGCCTTCAATCGGCCAGCCCAACGGCACACGATCAACCACGAGTTCAATCGTGTGCTGACCATAACGACTCAGTGGTACACGTTCGCGTAATTTATAAAAAGTTCCATCAACTCTGACTTCACTAAATCCCGCTTCATGTAAATCCTGCAACAACTGCATGTATTCCCCTTTTCTCCCGCGTACAATTGGCGCCAAAACCATAATATCGCTTGCCAACGATTTCTTTTTTCCATGCACCTGTGATGTTCGATGCAATTCATCCGTGCGCCTGAGCAACATATCCACCATCTCATCAATGGTCATTTTGCGAATGGGTTTACGGCAAATGGGACAATGCGGATGACCCACGCGCGCATACAATACGCGTAAGTAATCATAAATCTCGGTGATTGTTGCCACCGTCGAACGCGGATTCGCTGAATGTGCTTTTTGATCAATCGAAATGGCTGGCGACAGTCCTTCAATTTCATCAACATCAGGCTTATCCATCTGTCCAAGGAATTGTCGCGCGTAAGCAGATAAGGATTCCACGTAGCGCCGCTGACCTTCTGCGAAAATCGTATCAAACGCCAAACTGGATTTACCTGAGCCAGACAAACCCGTAAACACGATCATTTTATTGCGCGGCAATTCCAAATCAATATTTTTTAAATTATGCTCCCGCGCCCCCCGAATCACAATTTTTTCTTGCATACTAAATGATGACGATCCTAGATAAATCAAATTCACCCGAAACGTCGGGTCGTAGAGGGAGGATAACAAGAGTTGTAGGAATGCTCAACCTTTGATAGGTTAGGCTCGCCCAAAGAGGCGAGGAGATCTGCAATGAGCAGAAAACAAAAGAAACTGTCCGTCCAGATTGCAGAACCAATCAAGCTCTGGCCCGCGCATGATGCCGCGCGTCAAGTCATCGCCCTCATGAGTGCGGTGGACTCCTACTCGGATTGGATGCGCATGTCTCGCAGCTTCCTGGAGAGTTTACTCCAGCGCGCCCTGAAAATTCTGAAAGAACTACACGCTCCTTCAGAGGGTGCAAAGCTTCAACGTCGTCGGCTGAGTAACTTTCCAGCGATGTACCGACAAGTTGTTATTGATCTACGATCCATCAAGGAATTCCCAACCAGTTTTGACCGCCGCGACAAGGTGATTGAGCCTGGATCGTCATTGCCAAAGCAATTTCACAAGGACATTCTCCAAGCTATGGCCATGCTTCGGTACATGCTTAAGCGGTTCGATCAGTTTGGATCTGATCTAACTCCCTGACACTCCATGCCCCTTATTTATCTCCTCCGCCTTCCCAGCGGATTTTTTTGTGTTACTATTTATCTCAATATGAAACCTCAAGTCCTGTCATCAGAAATTGTGCATGAAAATCCTTGGTACAAAATTCGCCATGACAAACTCGTGTGGACGAACGGCAAGGCTGGAGAATATTTTGTAGTGGAGTGTCCCCCAGTCGTTGTCATAATGTGCGAACAAGATAAAAAATTTCTCACCGTGAATTTATATCGTTATCCGATTGATCGTAATTCCATTGAGTTCCCCACGGGTGGTACAAAGAAAAATGAAACACCCATTGAAGGAGCAAAACGTGAATTAAAAGAAGAAACAGGATATCAAGCGAGTGAGTGGAAAGAGATTGGTCTGTTCACAAGTTTTAATGGAATGGCTCATACGGAGATCCATGTCTTTATAGCAAGTGGGCTGACACGAGGTGAGTGTGTTCTTGATGACGCCGAATCAGACATGACGCATATCTGGATGCCGGTGGATGAATGGCGCGCCAAAATTCGCACCGGAGAAATCATTGATAGTGAAAGCTTAGCCGCGTGGGCGATGTATCAGGAAAAAAAATCAAAATAAATGCACGTTACCGTGTTTGAGTTGATGGCGAATCATTCGATGATCTGGAATTACTCTTGCAACCAAATTCCAAAATCTAGGTGAATGATTGAACTCCCCAAGATGACACAGCTCATGCACGACAATATAATCCGCCACGTGTTTAGGCAGTAAAATAATTTTATAATTAAAACTTAAATTCCCCCTGCGCGAACAACTCCCCCATCGCGTCTTTTGATTTTTTATGCTGATTTTGTTGAATGGAAAACAATAGATTTGATTAAAATGTGCGACGCGCTCTTCCGCAAGGGCCAATGCCGCGAACTTATGTTCGATAAAATCCTTCTTCGTGCTTAGCCGAAATGCAGGACAAGGAAACTTTTTAAAATACTCCAGCTTTTCCAAAACCCATTTTGACTTACGAATAATAAACGGCTCAATCAATCGCGGATTCATCCGAACCGGCGCCGTCACAACAAATCGACCATCAGCATGAATAGCTAAACGCAAACGTCGAGCACGTTTACTTAATCTAAGACTATACTCTATCGGTTGTTTTTGAAGCTCGATCCAAGCCATGAATTCAAAACTATTCTCTTATTCTCACGAATTAGACAATAAGAACTGTTTCAATTTTTCGAATGGCTTGATCTGTAAATAGGTTTTTCGATCATCCTCTTCATTCAGTTCAGCTCGTGTGACCGAATAGCCCTCGGGAATAAAAATTTTATCCCAACCAAAACCCCCTTCCCCTGCTGGAGTTTGTGCTATTTCGCCGGCCAGCTTCCCTTCAAATAATTTTAAATCTTTTCCATTATAATATCCAAACACGCATCGTGCTGTGGCTTTTCGCGTTTTGTCATCCAACATCGAACAAATCGTTTCAAACGAAACTTCTTCAACAAAAAATTTAATGAATGGCCCAGGCAATTTCCCCAGAGCTGCAAACTCGAGTGATACATCTTCGACAATCACTGGCCCTTGGACGCGCTCATAGGCTTGCTTGACCTTATGTTCCACAATCTTCTTCAAATCCAACGACTGAATCTCATCGAGATCAAGCTTGAGATGCTGAACGGGAAAACCAAGGTACTTTCCGAGATAGTCAGCTTTGCTCTGATTACCCGTGATGAATGTGATGGAGGCCATAAGGATTACCTCATACTCTGATCTTGAATGGTCGCTTGTTAGCTTCTTGAAGAATTCTCAGTGTGGCATGCACGGAAAGATTTTCACTCGGTAAGAGCAGTAACTTATCATCCAATTGATTGAGTAATGGACTCAAAAATTCATCTGCCCATGAAGGCGATAATGTGAGTACACCGGTAAAATCTATTTCCAGCTCTTCGTCTTGAGACAAGTCACGCAACGTCGGCTGAAATGCCTTAAACGCCTCACTACCCAATTCCCGCGAGATCAATGTTTTGCCAAATTTCTCTAGTTGTAACTTCATATATTTTTTCTTGTTTAAACGTATTAAAATTCTATTTTTGCTAAACATCCTCGCACGATACGTTGACCGCGTGTCACACGAAATACTTTATCCGAGCCTCTCATACGCACCTCCGCGTCGCCACTGGTATAAAATAAATCAATTGGTTGATCAATAACGACTTCGCGAACAAGTTTCAGACCATTACCACGCTTTTCCGGTGCACGTCCAGAAATAAATTCGGTAAACGCAACTTCTACCGCCGCAACGTGACTGGGAAGTCCCGGGCGAACTTTGCGTAAAGTTTCCAAAATACCCAATCCTCGATCGGCAAGAACAATAATCTGTTTCGTGAGATCATAGCCAAAAAAAATTCCTGCTGTATCGGGCCACTTGCCTAAATTGTGAGCAAACGAATTATCACCAATCTCTCCAGTAATCAAGGTGATCAAAGAATACAATTTTTCAAATCCTGGCATGCGCATAAGGACATGCTCCATTTTTGATAATCTTGCATTAAAAATCGAACTTGTCGAACAATGGAATATGCCCGGAAATTCAACACCATCCTGGATCCATTCTGTAGCGAACTTCATTAAATCACTCGTCAGAATTTCCAAATCTGTTTCACGGTAATATCGATGAGTTCCACCATCTTTATTGATCGCAACTAATTTACCGCTCTTGTCCCAGCGGCGCAAAGTATCAAGCGAAACACCTAAAAATTCCGCTGCCTGCCTAATAGTTAATAGTTGCTCTTCCATAATATAAAGTCTAGCATAGACTTTAAGACTATGCAAGAATTGCATAAAACTATGCATAAATATATTAAACTATGCATTATTCATACTAACTAGCATCTTGTCATATTTCCTAAAAAAAAATCAGAGGTTACATTATACTTGTCTTTCTCTTCTTTTCTGCTATCATCTCGGAACATTCTCTATCACACGGAAGGGTCGCATAGCGGTCTAGTGCACTTGCTTGGAAAGCAAGCGTAGCGCAAGCTACCGAGGGTTCGAATCCCTCCCCTTCCGCCACACTTCGCTAAAGCTATGTGTGGTCTTTGACCACAACAACGTAGGTTGCGCGAAGTGTGGTACCCGAAGCTTTAGCGTAGGGTACCTCACTAGTTGGTTATGTATTACGTTTATCTGTTAAAACTTGTAAATAAAACCCTCTATACGGGATCGTCACCCGATTTAAAACGAAGAATCGTGCAGTATGAATCTGGATATTCAGAGGCCACAAAAAATCTAAGACCTCTCAAACTTGTTTGGTATTGTGCATTTCAAAATCGACTCGAAGCTCTACGATTCGAAAAGTATTTGAAAACCGGTTCCGGACAGGCGTTCCGAAATGGTCATTTAATAGGAATGCTGGACAAAGCATAACAAAGGCCCTCGAAGCTTGGCACTTAACACACTGACACCGCCATTCGTTATGAACACTTGGTTCGTTTACATTCTTCGATGTTGTGACGGGAGTCTGTATACTGGAATTTCAAATAATCTCAATGAGAGGATCAAACGTCACAATAATGGTCAGGGAGCCGCCTATACGAGAAGCCATCGACCTGTGGTCCTGATTTGGACAGAAGCGGCTGAATCTGAATCGGCCGCACGAAAACGCGAAGCACAAATTAAGGGCTGGAAGAAAGGAGAGAAAGAAAATTTGATAAAGGAGAACCATCTAAACGGTTCTGGTCATTTTTACATACGCAAAAATTTGCGCTAAGATCACGAGATGGAAAAAAATTTGAAGATCAAGCTCGATAAAAAATTCTCTCTGTATGGCCGATTAAATGGCTCGCTTAATAAACCCCTGTTCATCATGGTTCATGGTCTTCCGGGTGATATTTACGGTAGCTTTTATGAAAAGGCCACGAGCTGGTTCATACAGCACGGTTTCGCTTCTTTTCGCTTTAATCTATACGGCTGGCAAAAAGATGCGCGTCAACTAATCGATTGTACACTCAAAACGCATGCTGCTGATCTCGATATGGTCGTGCGTTATTTCCGCAAACGAGGTGTGAAAAAAATATGTGTGGCCGGCCATAGTTTTGGCGGATCGACGATTCTGCTCTCACCAGAACAAAATTTTGATGCCGTGGCCTTGTGGGATCCTTCCTTTGACATCTCATTTACAAAAACGAAATACGGTTACCCGGGAGGAAGATATATTAAGGCGCTCAACGGATATTTTATGCGCTGGGGTACAAACGTCATTATCGGGAAAGAGATGGCAAAAGAAGCAGATCGTCTTGTCTGGAAACATCTGACAAAAAACTTCTACGTTCCGTTAAAAATCATTGCTGCCGACAAAGGTGTACTCCTTCCAGGAGCAAGGCAATATTTCAAAACAGCTCATCCTCCAAAAAGCTTGACTGTCATCAAAGGTGCAACTCATCACTTTGATGATCGTGACGACATGCAAGAAAATGTTTTCAAACTTTCAAAAAATTGGTTTGATAAATTTTAAGTTATCTCATCTCCTCCCTCTTAATCTTTTCTATCAACACTTCCGGTTCAATGCGCACCTTAAATGTTCCGGTAATCGTAGCGTCAAATGTCGTGTGATGCGGACGTTCTATCTTTTCAAACATCATTCCTTTGCTCGCCAGATCCGCGACAAACTCCTCAACGGTTCCGCTCAACGGATAAATTTCTATGTGATCAAAACCGCTGGTTTGACTGCCGTCTGGTTTTTGATCAGCCAGCTCGAGATAATGAATCTCTCCCAACAGAGTCTGGATTGGCTGTAAAAACTTTATATACGCGATGCGCCGGTGAGAAATAATGGATTGATAAATAAACTCGCTGTCTTTTTCAAATAATGCACGTACCTGTTCAAACTCTCCAAGATCAGCACACTTATAACAGATGTGATCAGCAACGGCCGATGGAGCAAATCTATCTGACCAAACCTGAAAAGCCATCAAGCCATCTTGAGCCCCATCAAAAAATTCTTGAATCGTTTTATCCATAAATCCCTATTTCATCATTTTGCCCTTTTTCCCAATCTCTGGCAAAGTCTTCTCGTTCTTGTTCCTTCCCAAACCCAAACGCGAAAGCGAGGTCTGTCAGATGAAACTCCGCGGTATTGATTTTGGTCATGTGTTCTGCGCTTCAGGCGCGCGCAACTTCGATGGCAACGGCTATCCGTTCCATGGAGCCCTCAAGGCGCTTGGTCTCCTCAACTTCGAGAGATCGACGCTCGTTACCAAAACAGTGACGATCGATCCACGAGTCGGTAACATGCCGCTCCAGGAAGATGGGCTCACGCCCTACGAGCTCAAACCCAAGTGTATCCGGGTCTATCCGGCCAAGGGTATGGTACTGAACTCTGTTGGACTGTCTAATGCGGGGGTCAATTTCTATCTGGCCCAAGGGATCTGGCAGAGCTTGCCTAATCCATTCTTCATTTCGTTCGGCTGTGTCGAAAAGACAGCAGTCGGACGTCTGGTGGAATTGGAGGGATTCGTCAAACTCCTGGGACCGGAACTCCCGACATTCAAAGCCCCGGTCGGACTTCAAATGAACTTCTCCTGTCCCAACACAGGTGTACATTGGGAGGACTCGACACGCGAAATCGGGACCATGCTCGATATCGCCGAGCAACTCAATATCCCGCTCGTCATCAAGCTGAACGCACTCACACCATGTGAACTCGTGTTCAGTTTCGTGGATCATCCGGCGCTAGATGCGATCTCTATGTCCAACACGATCCCGTGGGGCGCACTCCACGAGCAGATCCACTGGAAAAAACTTTTTGGCACTGACGTATCGCCTCTCGCTCATCTGGGCGGCGGCGGACTGTCGGGCAAACCACTCTTGCGGATCGTTTCGAACTGGATTCGCTGCATTCTTTCACATGCATATGGCCGCATGAAACCGATCATCGGCGGCGGTGGCATCCTGTGCAAGGGTGATGCAGACCAGATGCTCGATGCGGGTGCCGAAGCGATCGAGATCGGCTCCTGCGCGATCCTGCGTCCATGGCGTGTGGCTGGAATCATCCGACATGTCAACCATCGAATGAACGGCCGAGGGAAGTAATCATGGACATGCCGGAAAATATGGGAGCGACGGTGACCCTGTTCTTGCCGCTTAAGATCTTGTTGGTCGTAAGCGGTTTTTTATTTTTCAAAAACGGCCCGATCGTCAAGACCGGGCCCGTGACTCTTACGAATCTTTATGATTGAATTACTTTTTTGCTCCGGCAGCTTCTAAGGCTGATTTTAAATTTGGATAAGGGACCGCACCGCTGATCAATTTTCCATTGATAAAATTCGCTGGGGTTCCTTGAACGCCCGCTTGATCGCCGCTCGCTGCATCCGCATTCACGCGGGCCGCCATTTCACCAGAATCCACACAGGACTTAAATGCCCCTTCATTCAACCCGATTCCCTTAGCCATGGCGACAAGCGCATCAACAGTCAGATCAGCGGACGATTCAAACATCTTGTCATGCATTTTCCAAAAGGCATCATTCCCAGCAAGCTTTGCCGCGCATTCAGACGCTTCCGCCGCTTTCTGCGCAAATGGATGGATAGAGCTCAAAGGAAAATGACGATACACGAGTCTCACATCATTCGGAAAATCCTTCAGCATCTGTTTAATGCTGGGTAGATGCCGTTGACAAAAGGGGCATTGAAAATCTGAGTATTCGATAAACGTCACTTTTGCATTCTTGTTTCCCAAAACATGATCAATCTTTGCATCAACATCTTTTACCGGTGCAGACGGTGTCGGAGCCGAGGGTCCCAAATCGTTTGGTTGCGAAGGCGCCTGCGCAAGAGGCGATCCTTGATTCAGGAAACTCAGACCCTTTCCCCCTCCCATTGCATTTAAAACAAACCCGAGGGCGAGCACAGCGGAAACGGCAATGCCCAAAATCAATCCCATGTAAAACATGGTCTTAGGATTACTATTCCAGAAACTTGTTTCTGATGACATAAAGAAGTGCAATAAAATTTAAGTAACAGAATTATAGCGGCTTAGTTCGCCCTCTGCAATGCAGCCCGCAAGGCCTCGTCCCACTGCGCCGATGACATCCCAAAATAACGACGCTGATTGATGAAAACGGTGGGCGTCGCATCTACTTTATTGCGTGTGCCCTCAGCGATATCGGCTGAAATTTTTGCTTGAGGCTCACGCGCAATAAGACAAGATCCGAACATCTCCTCGTTTAGTCGAAGATCTTTTGCATATCCAATAAACTTATCCTGGGCCTGCTGTGCAGACAATCCAACCCACTCGAGCTGAACATCATAAATTTTTTCGTGATAGTCCCAAAAGCGATCCTGGGCCTGAGCACATCGTGCAGCATTGGCCGACAACTGAGCATTTGGATGAATCTGAGTCAGGGGAAAATCTTTCCAAATAAAGCGCACGCGATCCTGATAAGTGCTGATCGCATATTTGATCCCTGGCTCGGCAGAACGACAGGCTGGACACTGAAAGTCACCGTAAAGGTGGACCAAAACCTTTGCATCGACAGCACCGAGGGATGGCGCGCGCTCATCCGAAAACGTCACGTTCTCATCTTGATGGATGATCGGTGCCCCTGCATCTCCTGGCGCGCTCACCAAAAGCCAAACCAACCCGGCAAAAATGATAACGGTCACCGTCGCAATGCCGATGATCAGTCCACGGTTTGAAGATTCCACCATAGATTAATGATGCGTCTGTAAATATTTAATTATTGCTAGCGCTCCTTTAGAGCCTTCCCCAACCGCAACCGAGATCTGTTTTTCTGTGACATCTGTGACATCCCCTGCCGCCCACACGCCTTCGACATTAGTTGCCGTCATTTTATCCACGATGATCTGTTGATGAGTATCCTTGGCCACAAAATCAATAAAGCCGGTCACAGGAGCAAGTCCAATCTCAATAAACACACCGTCTGTTTTTTCCTCATATTCTTTTCCGTCCGGCCCCATCAGTCCAATTCCCGTGACGATCAGTGAGCCCATGACTTTGGTGGTTTTTGTAGAGAGATAAACGTTAATCTTTTTGCTCTGAGCGATTTTCGCTTTCATCACCGCATCGCCCTGAAGTTCCGCATTCACACTCACCATCACGACACGCGTGGCATATTTCTCGACAAACAGCGCCGCATCCATCGCAGAGTTTCCTCCACCAATCACATAGACAGTCTTATCCTTATATAACGGGCTGTCGCAGTTTGCGCAATACGTCACCCCTTTTCCGTACAATTCTTTTTCTCCAGGTACTCCAAGCACACGATGCTTCGTGCCGGTCGCGATCAACACCGTTTTTGTTTCATACAGCCCTTGAGGGGTTGCGACCCGAAATCCTCCCTCCATCTTTTCAATCTTGCTCGCCTCCTCCCCTTCTTTCAATGCAAAATAATCCTTGTAATCCTCCAAATGTTTTTTAAATTGATTGACCAGCTCAATACCATTCATCAAATGAAATCCCAAATAGTTTTCCACATCATCTGACCATAATGCTTGACCCCCGACATCTCCGGTCACAATAATAAAAGACAACTTTTGCCGGGCCAAATAGACGGCCGCAGCCAGACCGGCAGGGCCTCCACCTACAATGACGCAATCAAACATGATCATGAGAATAACATGTCATCCAAATTCCTCCAATTAACAGTGGAATGGCCAAATACTGTGTTGGGGTCAGAGCGAAATAACGCGTATCTGCTACACGAAGAAAATCCGTGCCAAAGCGCACCCCTCCTTCGATCATCATGTATGTCCCAAACCAGAACCCAGGCCGTCGTTGCTTGCGATTTAAAAAGATGAACAGCCCGCCGGTTAAAAATCCGATGATCGAAAGATACAAACCTAAATCGTGGCGCACCGAACCATCTGGATATTTCACACCCAAAATAAAATGCGTCAACGTTCCTGGGTGATCGTGGATTAAAAAACAACCAATACGTCCAACACCGCAACCCCACGGCACGCCCCACATAATCACATCTGCATACTCGATCCAATGAATTGATCGCTTATACATCATCCAGAAAAATGGAATCGCTGCCCCAAGGAATCCGCCAAATATAGCAAAACCTGGCTGGCGTGGATCAATGGCAGCAAACGGATGTGTGAAATAAAATTGTGGTTCGTAGAATAGAACGTGGAACACACGCGCCCCGATGAAGGCGCCAATGAACATCCAAAATGCCAAATCCAAAATCAATTTTTGATCAAGTTTTTTTTCTCCCGCGCGTTTCCAAATCAGATACGTTGCCAAAGCAAAACCAACCGCCACAAACGTGCCCCAGGTTTGCAAAGGAATGCCAAGAATATAGTAAGTTGCCGAATGGATGTATGGGATCACAAAACATTCAACGTCTTGAGGGCTGCCTCATATTCACGCAACGCAATCTTGACCTGCCGCGGCGAAACTTCAAAGGAAGAGTCGTGCACGAGCTGATTACGCAAACGATGGCCTGACCACACCTGACGCACCTTAGGATATTTATATGTGGCAACTTTTAAACGTTCGGCAAATGTCTCTCCGGGCAGGAACATAGATTTAAAAACATTGTCCAATAATTTGTCAGCTTCGATCAAAGCAAGCTTGGCACCCATCACTCCTTGATCAGACGTTTTTTCAATGTCTATCCACATCGCTCCGATTTTTTTGCGATCCAATCCGTGTAATTCTGGTTGATGCAGGAGACTCATCAATTTCTTGATACCAATAGCCGCGACGATCATAATCACAATGGCCAGCACCAGCCAAAAAACCAAAACAAAATTTGAAGACGATGCGACTGCCGTCTGATCAATGCCTGGCTGGATAATAAATTGAAAAATCATATTTTGGTCGCCTGTTCAAACGCGTAGGCAATATCCAAAATTTTTCCTTCATCAAACATTTTCCCCATGATCTGCATGCCGACCGGTAGCCCCTCATGGTCGCCGCAACTGATCGACAGCGCCGGAATGCCAACGACATTGACTCCAACCGTAAAAATATCTTCCAGATACAACGTGAGTGGATCAGAAATTTTTTCACCAATTTTAAATGCTGTCGAAGGCGCCGTTGGAGTAATCAACACGTCCACTGTTTTAAATACTTCTGCGTACGCACGATGGATTAACGTACGCACTTTTCTCGCCTGACGATAATACGCATCATAGTATCCTTTTGATAAAGCATATGTGCCGAGCATGATACGACGGCGTACCTCCGGCCCAAATCCCTGTGTGCGTGACTGCATATACGTTTCCATCAGTGATGCGGCTTTTTCTCTGAGCCCAAAACGCATACCATCAAACCGCGAAAGGTTAGCGGACACTTCGCAAAAATTCAACACATAATACACCGCCAATGCTTCATCCATATAGGGCAAGGACACTTCTACGATCTGGGCTCCTAAAGCTTCCAAAATTTTTATCCCCTCCATGACATGGGTTCGTACCCCATCAGTCATGCCCTCACCCCACGCCTGTTTTGGTAAACCGATACGCAAACCATCTATTTTTTTCGGATAGTCCATGCGAAAGGGCTGATTGGGAGCGGTTGTTTGATCAAGAGGATCACATCCATGAATCGCAGAAAATAGGATCTCGGCATCTTTGACCGTTTTGGTGAGGGAACCGATCTGATCAAATGAGGAAGCCGCCGCCATCAATCCAGAACGTGACACGCGTCCGTAGGTTGGCTTCAAACCAATGATCCCACAAAACGCTGCGGGCTGGCGGATCGAACCGCCGGTATCCGAACCAAGGGCAGCCACGCATAAATCAGCCGCCACCGCACACGCGCTGCCGCCAGACGTTCCTCCGGGAACCCGATCAAGATCTCTCGGATGTTTGGTCGGACCGTAGGCAGAATTTTCCGTGGATGATCCAAGCGCAAATTCATCCATATTGGTCTTGCCTAAAAAAACAGCCCCTCCGTCCCTCAACTTCCGAATCACCGTCGCATCATTCGGGGCGATATAATTTTCCAAAATTTTAGATCCGGCCGTCGTCCGTGTATTTTGTATTAAAATGTTATCTTTCACGGCGAGTGGGATCCCATCGAGCGAACCAAGCGACTGGTCAGCTGCACGTCGCACATCAGACTGTTTGGCGGCTTCTAACGCCGACTCATCCAACACCGTGAGATAGGCATTGAACGTGGCATTCAATCCATGAATTTGCTTAAGATAGGCTTGCGTGAGCTCAACAGATGAAAAATCTCCCCGTTCCAATCCAAGGTGGGCAGACGCGATCGTTTGATTGAGAAAATCCATACTTAACCCTTTGGTTTTTCAAACACTGCTGGGACACGCAAAGCATCCCCGGCACGATCTGGAAAATTCGACAAAATAAACTGGCGTGTAGCCTCATCGCACGGAAAGGCTTCATCCTCGCGCGACGGTAACATCATAAGGTCGGATTCTGTCTCTGGAATACCGGCTGTATCGATATTTGATAAACGAGTGACGTACTCCAAGATACGACCAAGCTCATCCCGCATCTTCTCCAGTTCGGCATCAGAGGATGCAAGTCGGGCCAGCTCGGCCAAGCGTTTAACCTCTTTAAGATCCAACTTCATACGCTCGGTAGGATAGCGAAAACTGAGAAAATATTCAAGATTTTTTCTTTTTCTTTGCTTCTTCAGACACTTCTACGATCAAATCCTCCAATTTGCTTAAACGCCCCTGATGACGACGAACATCACGCAGGGTCTGAGCTTCCTCTGGAGTGAGCGGCCGTTCCTGACTGGCATGCGTAAAACGATGATGTTGACGATCTAAACTACGCTTCCACACAGCCAGCGTCTGCAACATGTCATTTTCCATAGCGGCAAATTTTCGACGCCGATGTCTCCGGCCCAAAAATCCAAGCAAGACAAAGCGTGCGCGGACAAAAGCCAACCCGATCAACGGAATGGCACCAGCAATAAACTCTGTCTGCCAATTATTAAATCTTTTTATCAAATCATGAAATACTGAGGGCTGCTTGACGGGCGGCTTCGCAGACGGGATGGGAGGGGGTTCAGGAATCCACGGAACCATTGCACCCTCCAGCGAGGAAGAGACCGTAATCGAAGAGATGGGAATCACAACGAGCGGAAGTGTCGAGGAGGTGGCTGAATCAAATTGTATAGAAGGTCCTTCATCAATCTTAACGGTACGACTGCCTAATGTGACAGGAAGAGAAGTTCCTTTCCCGTCATTTGCCAGGATTGTTCCAGACGAGAGAGACAAAACTCCCCGGCCCACAGACTTCGCGCGTATACGAAGCATTAAAACGGTGCCACTTCTCCCTTGAAAACCAGGGTTCAAAACCACGCCTTCAAAATGCGCGGCATGGCTAGAATCGAGAGCTGGATTCTGCGTCCACAAACGAACAATTGATCCGCTGATTCCTAAAGACACGATCTCGAGCGCATGCGAAGCACGCACCACCCCAGACAT
>SICT01000006.1 GCA_009691315.1 Candidatus Uhrbacteria bacterium
TATTGCTTCGGTGTTTGAATTTCAATTTTGAGGACAGCCCAGAGGGTGAGTTTGTCGAAACCATCATGGCCGCAGGTGCCCAGCTAGAGCGAAACCAAAATCGTAGGCAGGTTATCCAAAAGCAAAAAGCTCGCCTTGAGCTTGGCTATTGGCCGTTCATAGCCAAGAGAGGCTACAAGATGGTTAAAGACCCAGCACACGGCAAGATTTCGGTTCCAGATGATAAAGACAAAGACCTGCTTATCTCCGCACTCGAAGGTTTTGCGAAGGGCACGTTTGTCCGCAAGATCGACGCTTGCCGATTTTTGGTTGAACATGGTTTTTGGAAACGTCCAGCAGAGAAAAGTATTGTGCAATTCAACAACATCCTCAAGAGTTCGTTTTATGCGGGCTATGTCGAACATGCGCCTTGGGATGTATCAAGAAGGATTGGTCACCATCAGGCTCTTATTTCCGAGGATATGTTTAATCTTATTCAAAAGCGGCTGAAAAATGACGGGCGAAACAAAAGGGTGCGCGTTGACGTGTCCGAGGATTTTCCTTTGAGAGGTATCGTCTTGTGTGCGGATTGCCACGAACCGTTAAGGGCGGCTTGGTCAAAGGGACGTAGCAAAAAATATCCTTTTTACGTCTGTCATAACAAAACGGCCTGTCCCGCTTACGGAAAGTCAATCAAGAAGACAGATATTGAAGACCGATTTGATGAGGTGCTAAAGGGTTGTAACCTGAAACAGGGAGTTGATCAGCTTGTGAGCGTTATGTTTGATCGAGTTTGGGAGGTTGAGGTCAAAGATTTTCACGGACGCGAAGCGCAGGTTGTGCGTCTTGAGGATGAACGGAAGCTAAAAATCAAACAGCTCGCGGAAATGGCGATGAAGGCTCGTACGGAAAAATTACGTCGGGTCTACGAAGCACAGATCGAGGAAATGCCGGACGGCGAAACATCTCTCGATCCTTCCCAGAAAATTGACCTCACCATTCCTTATCGAACCGCCCTTGATAAGGCGACGGCGATGCTAAAAAATCCGCATGATGTTTGGCAAAAAGTATCCGTCATCGAAAAACAACGCTTGTATTACTTCATTTTTGATAAAAGAATCGCATACAGTCGAGAAAACGGTTATCGAACCGCCGAAGCGACGTCATTTTCATCACTTTTTCAGGGCTTTATTAAACAAAATGCCCCGTCGTTTGACGAGGCACCCTGTATGGTGGACCCTGCCGGGCTTGAACCGGCCACCCCCGCCTTGCAAAGGCGGTGCTCTACCAAATGAGCTAAGGGCCCGCGTTAATTTTCGTGTCGAGACTATAGCGATATTCAATCATCTTGGCAATCCATAAAACACCCCGCATCCTGCGGAGTGTTTTATGTTCGGAATGAAGGACGATTTGATTAACGTGGATTTGTCGCGGTGGTCGGTGTCACTTCGCAGTTGCTATTGATAATGGTTTGGTTTGATACCAAATCGTTTGGTGAGATGATTCTTAGGCCCATCCATCCGTAGTAGGATTTGGAACTTAAGAACCAGGAGGTGCTGACCGTCTTTGATCCTGCCTCGTTAAAGCCAAGTGTTTCAATCGGTGTGATAGCACCGTCGCTACGTTGCCATTGGTACATAACGCTCGTTGCGCCGTTTGTCGTGATAGTACCTGTGAGGCCAAAGCCTTGATTGCAGCGGTTTTGATAGTTTGGATTGAGCGCTGAGCTGACAGCGGTCACCGTTCCCATCGTGGGAGTTGAACTTGGTGTGAGATAGCGGAAATAAACGTAGTCGGACCACACTCCATAACTTCCATCGTCATTGACTGCTTGCACATGTACGCGGAACCAATTGTCACCGGCGAGCGGTTCGGTGACGATGGAGTTTTGCCGACCATCTGTCGTGTATGAATACGGATTGCCGGAATAGAGATTCGTCACAGAAACACAGGTATCACACTCAATCTGCACACGGTGTCGTTTGACTGATCCATTCCAGGTAATGGTTGCGATGCGTGGATAATTATTGAGAACCTGATTCGCGGTCGGTGAGATGATCGTCGGGATCATCGGTGGATTGGTTATGCTTGTCCCTGACATGAGAGTGATATATGAGCTGAATCCGTTCGCTAATTGATTGCCGTATCCATTTGGCCCAGGACGCAAAACCGCTTCAAAGCGCACGCTCGTTTCTCCTGCAAGAAAGTTGAGTGTATAGGGCACCGTGCAGATACGCGTGCTTTGGCAATATCCTACGCGTTCTCGTGTGCCATCGCGATAGATATCGATCCAGTTGTAATAGTTACCAGTTGGATCGGTCACGATGGCGGTGAGCGAGATGGTCTGGCCGGTTGTCATGGATGTCACGTTGCTCCCAAGGTAAATTCCATAACCCGTGGTCGCTGATGTTGGAGTCGTTCCTGTTGGATTTGGAGTAGGGGTTGGGACTGGTGTTGGTACCGGAGGAGTCTGAGTTGGTGTTGGCGCACTTGATGGAACGGATGACTGTGCTGAGATATTGTCATTTGGGCTGGTGACTGCGGCATACTCATTATTCGGACTGTAGTCCGCGGTCGAATTTATAGGTGAACCGACGGTGTAGTTTACAAAAAATTCATCTGGAATGTCGTCGACTAAGCGCGCCCAGTTTTGGCCGTAGAGTTGGGTCGCGAGGCCTTCGCTCGTCACCCAACGAAGAATGCCATATCGGGATACGGCGTACACTTTTGGATCAGTGGTGATCTTGATCAAATGCCAGCCTGGCCGATATGTGACATTTCCACCGATCGGAATCGTGTAAAGCTCCGTGTCACCCACGGTTTGGACGCCAGAGAAATCACTGTACCAGCTTTGATACACGCGCACCGATGGAAATACGTAGCGTTTTCCGTTTGATGCATACCAGTAGACCGTTTGGTTTGATCCTCGGATCAGCTGATTGGTTGTCGCGGCTTGTGCGATCGTCGGAAACGTCACGGCTCCGAGCATGGGGCTGAGTGCCATGAATGTGACGAACAGACTAGTGAGAAATTTTTTCATGAAAGAATGGATCAAAATGATTAAAAATATTAAAGAAATGGTAACACAAAAATGTCGCGCTGTCAATTCATTTATGGGGCGGAGGAGGAGACATTTTTAGGATCTTGTGGCATATTGACAGCATATGAAAAAACTCATCTCCCTCGCAGGTCTCGTTGTGTTGTTTGGTGCGGGTTGTGCAGGACAAGCGCCTCTTTCTATTGACACAGGTTCGACTCAGCCAGTTCCTTCCCCAGCCGTATCTGGAGAGTCTACGGTGCCTGCGCTGGATACGACTTCAACCGCTCCGGTCACGATGATCACGATGACAGCCCCACCCGCGATGATCGACGATACCTGGAAGACTTATATTAATCCCGCACTTCACTTTTCTTTTCAATGGCCGACCAAGGGTATCTATGCGCCACGCTGGAGTGTGGAATTCACGAAAGATAATCCGTGTGGATCATCGTCTGTGAAGGAGGAAGTGAAGGGCGTTGTCTTTTGCCATATTCATAGCGAAGAGGGAACAGGTTTGAAAGGATATTTATCAGATGTTTTTGCCACAAAAAATGGCGAACGATATATTTTAATCTCGTTCACCAAACAGCCCATGGTCGCTTCCTTTAAGGCGGATGAATATCAAACCATGTTAAGCACCATCATTTCGACGTTTAAGTACGACGAAAGTATAAAGTAGGGGCGCACCCATGTGTGCGCCCTGGTCCAAGGGACCCTGCGCCCAGGGCAAACACAAGGTTTGCCCCTACCGAGCCGGTGTCAGAGCTGGTTTTTCAGAAAGCACCGCAATAATATTATCGGCTGCCAACTTGCTCATAGCCTGGCGTGCTTCGATCGTCGCGCTCGCCGTATGTGGCGTGAGGATAACATTCCAGGCTTGTTGTAAATAAGCAGAATCTTGTTTTTTGAGTGCAAATTGTGGTTCACCTTCAAATACATCTAGTCCTGCACCGGCGATGCGTTTTGCTTTAAGTGCTTGTACGAGCGCGTGCGAATCAATCACCGGTCCGCGCGCGGTATTGATTAAATAAGCGGTTTTTTTCATCAGTTGCAATCGTTTGGCGTTAATCAAATGATGCGTTGCTGGTACGAGTGGAACATGGAGAGACACAAAGTCTGACTGGGCCAGGAGTTTTTCCAGAGGGACGTAAGTCGCGTGATATTTTTTTTCTAATTCTTTATTTGGTTGAACATCGCTATACAGGATACGAATGTCAAATCCATCGACCAACCGCCGGATGAGGTTTGCGCCAATGCGGCCGGTACCGATCACGCCGACCGTCTTACCGATCACATCAGTTCCTAGGAGTAGGTTCGGATCCCAGCCATGATATTTATTGTTGCGGGTGATGTGATCAGCTTCGACTATGCGATGGGCCAGCGCGAAGATTAGTGCGATGGCATGTTCAGCCACGGTTTCGCTGACTTCGGGTGCAGGTGTGTTGGTTACGATCACCCCTCGTTTTTTAGCGGCGGACAAATCAATGTTATCAAACCCCACAGCATAATTGGCGATGACTTTCAGTTTGGGTCCAGCCGCTTTCAACACCCCATCGTCGATTTTGTCGGTCAACAAAGATAGGATTGCATCACAACCCGTGACACGTTTCAGAAGTTCTTTACGTGGGATGACGCGATCCTCTTTGTAGATATCGACGGAATAGCCGGCCGCTTTGAGCAGTTTTATTCCGGCATCAGGAATACGGCGCGTGATGAAGATTTTCATAATTTTTTTATTTTGACCTTGTTCAGTTCATTTCTTGTCGGCCATTTTTTTAAAATCCCAGCCTTCGCACCCATGTGTGTTATGACACCGGTTGCGTTGAGCATGGCGATTTTTACAGCATCTTCAATCGATCGCTCCTTGATCAGCGCGGCCGTGAACGCGCTACCAAAAGCATCTCCTGCGCCGGTTGTGTTGATACGTTTGGCCTTAAGCGCTGGGGCGAAAAGAATGTTTTTTCCATTAGATACATATGCACCACGTTGTCCGTCCGTGATGACGAGCGCGTCAAACAGAAATGGTTGCAAGATTTTGAAAATAGATTCGAGATGGCGAGGAGATTGTTCAGTGAGCAAGGCGGCTTCTTCACGATTCAAAATAAGAATCGAAGTGTGTTCGAGCCATGGGCGCAGTTTTTTTATGCCTAACTCCAATTCACGATGGCCAGGATTCCAAGCGACAGACGTGCGTTTTCGTTTTGCAGAAGAAAAAATCGTTTTGAGCGATGAGAGATTTCCATTGAGAGAGGTAAGATAAATCCAGGGAGTATTGATCGTTCCGTTTGCGAGCGCTGAAGCTTTAATTTCTGCCGCCGCACCGCGATGGGTTAAGATGGCACGATGACCTGAGCCAGAGAGAAAAATAATAGAATAACCCGTTTTTAATTTTCCATCTTGTTCGATTCCCACGGTGGCAATTTTTTCTTTTTTAAGTTCAGATAAAACCATTTCACCGACCGGATCTTGACCGATGCGTGAAATGCAAGCCGTCTTGAATCCAAGGCGTGCGAAAGTTACCGCGCTATTGGTTGCGCCACCACCGGTCGAAAAAATCAGATCATCTACATCGATTTTTGATCCCAATGGCACGCACGCGTCCAGTCCATCTGGGGCATGCGGGTCACGCATTTCTTCAAATTTTTTGCTTTTGACAAACACGTCCTGTGTCGCCGCACCAACCGTTATGATATTGAAAGTAGGCATAAAGATCGCCTACAGTGTACCGGAATATAGGTTGACCGAAAAGCGATTTTTTGCTAGACTGCCTCCACTCGGGTGAGACAGATGACCGCCCGCCTGCTTCGCAGGCGAGGCTCGCCACATTGTGTGGCGGCTCCGCTACAAGTAGACGAGAGGAAAGTCCGGGCTCCAATCCCGCAGTAATGCGGGGGAAAGTGAAAGCGGCTAACGACCGCCAGGATATAGCAGGAAACGAAAGGTCACGTGCCCGACGTTTCCTGTAAACCTAGGGAAAGTGCCACAGAGACAATACTAGTCCGATGTTCATCGGACGAAAGGTGAAAAGTGTGCGAGTGTGGTTTGGATCATATCAGGCCGCTATCGCACTCCTCCATTGGTAACAATGGAGCGTGGTAAACCCTTTCTGGTGCAAGAGCAAGGTCCCCGTCGCGTAAAGCTATGGGGACAGGTCGCTCGCATGATTTTGACTGCGAAGTCAGAACAAGAGAGATGGTCATCAGACCCCGCAGTAATGCGGGACGAACAAAACTCGGCTTACCGTCTCGCCCGAATTCAAAACCCCACCCCATCCGGTGGGGTTTTGAATTTAGGCAGGTCGTGCTACATTCCTGTCATGCCAAAATTTGAACATCTTGCGCCATCGATTGAAAAGCATGAGCCTGCGACCATGCGCGTGAATCGGAAAAAAACGGATCAGGAAAACGTCCGCCAAATGCACGAATATTGTAACGGGGAAGGGATGTTGATCGCTAAGATGATTTTGGAATTGTCGCCCGTTGTCTCAGTTGCTCATGAATTCGCAGATGAAGGATTCGTAGAAAATGAAAAAACAGTTCTGCGTGGCAGAAAGATTCTTCAATGGATTTTAATGGCCAAGCATGGTGATGAGAAGATTGCGGTTGATGTGTTAGAGATGGCAAATCCGTATAGAGTACAGATTATTGTGGCTGAACAAAGAGAAGAGAATTATTTTTATTCGTCCAAAGGGAAAACGGCTTTTGTCCCGCCACAGGAAACGCCTCTGGATTTAGGGATTGCTCTGCACGAACTTGGTCATGCCGCTCAGTATAGGGAAAAGGATTGCGAGTCACTTGCTTTACTCTATGAAAATGGAAAGAAGTACGGATTAGACGCTAAGCCAGTCTCCGGCCGTTTGGCGTTGAAGCTCTATGATCAGGTGATAAAACTTTTGCCTGAGGCACGGGAGCGTGTGGATCATCAGATGATTCAAAAACTGATTTTCAGTATAGAAAGTGAGGCCATCCTTCTTCACGAGCGCACGGTGCATGAAGTGGCTATAGAAAAAATGCTTCAGAAAAAGTCTCCTGTTCGGATTGAGGTTATCGAGAAGAGAATCAAAATGGAGGAGCAGGTTTTGGACAAGATACAGGAAGAACTAGGGGAGATTCATAAGAATCAATAAGCCTTGATCAAGAGTTCAAAAATTCGAGCCGCAATTGCTTTGCCTACCCAAATTCTTGAAAGTGATGCGACCTGGCGTGAGATGCAGTGGTTGCTTCAGCTAAGAGATAAGGCGAAGATAGATTTTTTTCAACCGGTTCAAGCAAAGCGTGAATCAACGGTTGAACACTTGAAGGAGATGCAGGAGAAAAAAGGCGTGTGTGAGGCATCGGCAGAAGAAGCGTTGACAGCAACAATTGTGGGGCAATCCCGTCAGGCGCTAGACACCTATGAAGTGACAAAACTTGGAGAATTTCCAAAAATCAAAAAATATCGTCCCAAGAAAAAAGCGGCCTAATTTCTCCCCAATCCCATTCGATCCCGCACTAGTTTCATTTTTTCTCGCGCCACATGGCGGGCGGCGTCTCGACCATGATCGAGAACGTTCATGAGATCCTGCGGATGCTCGCGATAATGTTTAATTTTTTTCGTGATAGGCGCCAGATGCTCGACGACCACTTCCGCGAGAGATTTTTTGAAGTCCCCGTAGCCTTTGCCGGTAAATCGTTTCTCAATCTGTTCTAAGGTTTCGCCAGTCATGTGGTGATAAATGGTCATGAGATTGGCTACGGCCGGTTTTTTTTCTTCATGGTAGGTAATGCCACTATCTGAATCTGTGACGGCCCGCATAATTTTATGACGAATGGTGTCGGCATCATCATCGAGCATAATCACGCCATTTTTTGATTCATCACTTTTGCTCATTTTTTGTTCTGGATGTGCGAGGCTCATGATGCGAGCGCCATGTTTTTGGATCAGGAGCTCTGGAATGGTGAAAGTTGGACCAAAATGATCGTTAAAACGCTTGCCAAGTAATCGCGTCAGTTCCACATGTTGCGTTTGATCATCACCGACCGGTACGATGGTTGTGTCATACAGTAAAATGTCCGCGGCCATGAGTGCTGGATAGGCAAATAAGCCAAGGCCAGAGCGCTCGCGTCCACCTTTTTTCGATTTGTCTTTAAATTGTGTCATGCGTTCCATTTCACCCATTTTGGCGATGGTTCCCATGATCCAGCCAAGTTCCGTATGTTCCGGTACTTCGCTTTGAATAAAGATATTACAACGTTTTGGATCAAGACCAACCGCCAGATACGCGGCCGCGATATCAAGTGTGCCTTGGCGCATGTTTTTTGGATCCTGCGGAACCGTGATGGCGTGCAAATCGACAATGCAAAAATAGCATTCATATTCATGCTGCAGCGTGACCCACTGCCTAAGCGCGCCAATATAGTTGCCCAAATGTGGCATGCCTGTGGGCTTTACGCCGGAGAAGAGAAGATCTTGCATAGTTCACACATTAAAACACAAAAAGACCCATTCTGTCATTCCCGCGAAGGCGGGAATCTAGATCCCTGCGGTTCGACTGAGCTCACCGAAGTCCTTCGCAGGGATGACATAAAATTCTAAGGCAAAAATCCACCTGCCTGAATTTCCCACAGAGTTTTGTAGATTCCCGTTTTTTTCAGCAAAGATTCATGTGTGCCAGAATCCATAACCTGACCCTTATCCATCACGACAATCCGATCCATTTCCATGATCGTGGATAGACGATGGGCGATCGCGATCGCCGTTTTATCCTTCATGAGTTCATGCAGAGCGCTTTGAATCAATGCTTCAGATTCCGAGTCTAAGCTCGAAGTTGCTTCATCCAAAAGAAGAATGGGTGCATCTTTTAAAATCGCTCGGGCAATGGCCACGCGCTGACGTTCACCGCCTGACAGTTTGATGCCGCGTTCACCGACAAATGTTTGATAACCATCAGGTAATTCTTTAATAAATTCATGACAGCGTGCTTTTTTGGCTGCTTCGATCACCTCTTTGTCTGTGGCATCACGTTTGCCGTAGCGAATGTTATCCATAAGCGTGCGATGAAAGAGCATCGGCTCTTGCGGAACCAGCGCGATCTGTTCGCGTAGGCTATGCTGGGTCACTCTGGTGATGTTTTGATCATCGATCAGGATTCTCCCGCGATCAATATCGTAAAAACGAAACAGGAGTTTGACGATCGTGGATTTACCAGCGCCAGACGGTCCAACCAATCCAACTTTTTCATGCGGTTTGATTTTTAGATTAAATTCCTTCAACACAGGACGGGTTTTGTGATAGGTGAAGGTGACATCTTGAAATTCGATTTTTCCTTTGGTCAACATGAGAGGTTTTGCCTGTCGGGCATCTTGAATGTCGTAGGGCATTTTTAATATCTCCGTCATCTCCTTAGCATCAGCGAAGGAGGAGAAGAAATTACGGATGACACGACCAAAGTCCCACAATTTATCGAACAAACCAAGCAAATAGGTTTCGAGCAGGACAAAATCACCAATCGAGAATTTTCCCTGTGACCACAATCGAATGGCTAAATAAAATAATCCAATATTGATGGCAAGCATGAGAAAGGCCTGCACCATGTTGTTGATCTCTGAAATATTCCAGCTTAAGAGAGTAATTTTAAGGGCCTCCTCTGATTTTTTGATAAATCCTTTATCTTCAAACGTATCACTCTGAAATAATTTTATATTGATATTATTCGTGATGCCATCTGCAAGATACCCAGTCTTTACGGAATCAGCCGCCGCACGGGGCTCATCATATTTCAATTTCCATTTCGCGATGGCATAGTTCACGAGAACGAATAATATAATCCATGCGAAAAGTGTCAGAGCAAGCCAGGGATACTTACGCCATAAGACAAATAAGATTCCGCCTGTGGTAATAGTGATGGGGAGAAGTTGCCACTGAAAACTGTCTGAAATGTCTTCAAACGCACGTGTCAGACGATTCACTTTTCGCACCAAACTACCCGTAAAGGAATCGAGAAAAAATTGATAGGAATGCCCCATCAAATATCGAAAACAGGTCTGCTCTAAATCCGTCATGACACGAGTTTGAAAAAAGGCATTCACAAAACTGGCAATGCGCAACATGATAAATGCACCGAATTGAGTCAGGAAAATCCAAAAAAGGATTTCTAGAAGAGGTTTGATGGTTGAGGCCTGTGTATTGGGTGTTAATTTCAGCAACGTATCGATCAAATCCTTGTAGTAGAGAGGAGTAAACAACTGAAAGATTACGGACAGGCTGATGGTGAGCAAAATACACAAAATAATCCAAGGATATTGGCGCGCATGGGTAGCAAATATTTTCAGAACATCTTTTGCTGTTGTTGAAGAAGAGAATAATGCCATATTATTTATGGTAAAAACCCACCCGCCTGAATTTCCCAGAGTTTTTTATAGATGCCATCTTGATGGAGAAGTTGATCATGCGTTCCCGTACTAACGACACGGCCTTCTTCCATCACCACGATGCGATCCATCTGCATGATCGTAGACAGACGATGGGCAATGGCGATGACCGTTTTATCTTTCATCAATTCCCACAAGGCACTTTGGATCAAAGATTCAGATTCGGAATCCAAGCTGGATGTTGCCTCATCCAAGATGAGAATCGGTGCGTCTTTGAGAATGGCGCGAGCAATCGCAACACGTTGACGTTCACCGCCAGATAATTTAATACCACGCTCACCAACCAGCGTATCATATCCATGCGGAGTATTCAGGATAAATTCATGACAGTATGCTTTTTTTGCCGCCTCGATCACCTCCTCATCTGTCGCATCACGTCGTCCATAACGAATATTTTCTATGAGGGTGCGATGGAATAGGAGTGGATCTTGTGGGACGAGGGCGAGCGCATCATGCAAACTGTTCTGCGTCACCTTGGAAATTGTTTGCCCGTCAATCAATATTTTTCCGTCATCAAGATCATAAAAACGTAAAAGAAGTTTAATGATCGTCGATTTCCCCGCACCCGATGGACCTACGAGTGCAATCTTTTCTTTGGATTTGATGGACAGCATGAAGTCTTGCAGGATGGAACGGGTTTGATGGTAGGTAAATGAGACCTGCTCAAACTCAATTGCGCCTTTTTTCACCAGGAGCGATTTCGCACTTTTTACATCCTGAATTTCATGTGGAGTATTTAAGATGTCAACCATTTCTTGAGCGTCCGCGATGGACTCGTACACATTTTTAATGGTATTTCCCAGCTCCCAAGTTTTTTGGAGCAACATAAATAAATAGACTTGGCATAAGATCACGTCCCCTAGACTCAAAATGCCTTTCTGCCAATAGAGAAAAGCCATCCACATGAGGGTCGCTTCAATGACGATACCGAGGGTATTTTGAAAGAGGTTATTCAATTCTGATAAGCGCCACTGAAATGTGCGGATCGTTCTTCGCTCCATGAGGGTAAGGGCATGCCGCTTCGTTTCATCATCCGTGGAATTGAATAGTTTTGTATTCAAGCTATTAGTGAGAACATCCGATAGATGAGCTACCACGGCTGAATCTTTGCGCGCACGCTCTAAATCATATTTTCTTTTCCACCGAAAGAAAAAAATATTAAGCAGAAGAAAACAGCCAAACCATGCGAGAAGCAAGAGACTGAGTGTCGGCGCTCGGCGAGAGAGAACGATCAAGATGCCGGAGAGGGAAACGACAAGCGGAAGCAGTCGCCATAAAAAGCTTTCAAAGATCACCCCAAATCCTCCGGAGAAATCTCGTACTTGCCGCACTAAGCTACCGGTAAAGGTATCGGTAAAAAAATGGGCAGAGTGTCCGAGAATATTCCTAAAAGCTGTTTCGTGCAGGCCTTCAATTACGCGGGGCTGTATACAAGTGGTGAGAAATCCCGAGGCTCGCCATAAGAACCAGCCAAGAGCATGCACACCTATGGCCAGTATGAGCATGGTGCCCAGGTTTGGTAGAAATGGTGTTTTATCCGCTGTTTGTTGCGCAACGGCTAACCCATCAAGCAAGCGTTTATAGAGCCATGGAGTGATCACGCCAACGGCTTCCGCCGAAGCGATAGAGAGAATTAGAAGAAAGACCGTTCCACGGAAAGGTTTGAGATGTAAAAAATATTGTCTTAAAACCGATGTCTTTTTTTGAGACATGTTTGATTATAATACGCGAAAAATAAAACAACCGATAGGGGCGAATCTTGCATTCGCCCTGGGCAGACCGATCAGGGCAAACGCAAGGTCTGCCCCTACAGTTTAAAAAAAATGATTCTTTTAAACCTCAATAATAACTGGCACGATCATGGGACGCTGATGTGTTTTGATAAAGAGGAATTCACCGATTTGGTCACGAATTTTATCTTTGAGATACATCCCATTGGTATGGGGTCCCGCATCTCTTTCTTTGAGAATACTCATGCCTTTCAAGCGTGTTTGTTGAATGAGTTCTTGATGTTCTTTCATGTAGACGAAACCGCGCGAGATAATATCTGGGAGCGCTTGGGGCGCACCCGTCTTGCCATCAATCACGGCGACCACAACCACCATACCTTCTTCGGCAAGTTCTTGACGATCACGGAGAACAATTTGGTTGGTGTTGCCCATGCCGAGTCCATCGATAAAGACATAATCCGTCACCACTTTTTTGTTGGTCAGCTGACCATTCCGTTCTTTGTCGAATTCCATGATTTGACCGTTGTCAGCAATGAGAATATTTTTTGGGTCAAAACCATTTGCCACCGCGGCCTTTTCATGGTCACGCAAGAAAGAATAATGACCTTCAATCGGAATCAGATATTTTGGTTTTATCATCTGGTTCATTTCCACCAGATCTTCTTGCTGGGCATGACCACCTGCGTGTACATCCATCATTTTATAATGAATAACATTCGCGCCTTCACGGCAGAGCGTATCTTTCACGCGTTGAACCGAGCGTTCATTGCCTGGAATAACAGACGAGGAAAACACGACCGTATCACCCGGCTGAATGGAAATAAATGGATGTTCACGATTGGCAATGCGCATGAGCGCGGCTCGTTCTTCGCCCTGCGCCCCGGTGCAGATGATCGCTACTTTATCGCGCGGATAACTCTCGATCTCTTTAGGTTCAATCATGGTTGCTTTTCCAATTTTCATATATCCCAACTGTTGAGCAATCGCGATATTAGAACGCATGGAAAATCCTTGAACAGCGATTTTACGCCCTTGGCGTTCACAGGCCAGAATAATTTGTTGGATACGCGAAAGCATAGAAGCGAACGTTCCAAGAATGACACGTCCGGTGGCGTTCTTCATGATGTCATCAATGTTGTGTTGGATCTCGGTTTCCGGCAATTGTTTGCCAGGTTTTGAGGCATTGGTCGAATCGATCATAAGGGCCAGAACATTCCGTGTGCCAAGTGCTTTAATTTTTTCTGTTTCTTGAACAGACTGCGCGCCCGGAGCGTCATCCAGTTTAAAATCTCCGGTGTGAACGATAATTCCGCATGGGGTATTTACGATCACGCCTAAAGAAGAGGGAACGGAGTGGGCCACCCCAAAGAATTCTACTTTGAATGCACCTAACTGGAGCACGTCATCAGATTTTATGGAAAAGAGATTGAGTGGTGGTGCTCCTTGATGATCCTCTTGGCGTTTTTGAATAATGCCGCAGGTGAGATCACTCGCAAAAAGTGGGGGATTGCCCAAGATAGGCATGAGATGTGGGATACCACCGATATGATCGTAGTGAGCATGTGTGATAATCACCGCACGAATATTTTTTTCTTTGCCTTTTAAACAGGAAATATTCGGCACAATGTAATCAACGCCTGGCATGTCCTCATCTGGAAACTGCAAACCCATATCAATGATAATGATATCGTTGCCATATTCCATCACGGTCATGTTGCGACCGACTTCCTCATTGCCGCCGATGACCATGATACGCAAACGATCATCTCCTGGCGTAAGTAGATCCGCATCTGATCCGGTTTTGTGAAATGGTTTATGTTTAAACGTGTTCATGCGCGGAGCTGCCACAAAAGCGCCACCCATGGGACCACGTTTATGTTTGCCACCAGCGCGTGCTCCGCCAGTTGGCGGACGAATTTCATGTCTATCACTTGTTCCACGAGGTGCTTCTTCTTTATTCAAACCTTGCTTTAAAGACAGGCTTGGATTAAAGCTTTTGAAGATTTTCTTCGGTTTTGGTCTAAACGAACTACCGCTAGGACGAAACGAACCGCCCGCGTTTGCGGGTTTTTTTATTGCTTCCATAACAAAATAAGTTGTGTTAAACGAAAAAGGTAAATTGTTTTACGTCGAGGCTTAATGCCTCATTTCACGACTTTCGAAGGGCTCGATCGCCGTTCGCCGGCTGGCGAAGGCGGAAAGATCGGACCAAACGAAAAGCTTGAATTAGTGAGTATGATATCAGGCTCCCTGTTTATTGTCAAGCTCAAAATTTTTTGAGCTCAATTCCCGCTTCTCGTAAAATTGCTTTGACGGTTCCTTTAGGAAGATCTCCACGATGTTGTGGAACAACCGCGCGACGTTTCGTGGTGGGATGATAAAAAATCATGTGACTTCCACTTGTGTGATCACAGATAAACCCTAATTTTTCTAGACGCTTCACGATTTCTCGAGCACGAAGCGGAAGTTTAGGCATAGATCTTTGCCTGAGAGTTCTCTGTATGTGTATGAATTGTCGTCACATAAACGGATTCATCTGTCGGAACTTCTTCTCCGTGTTTTTTTAAACTCCTCACATAGCTATCAATTGCATCTTCAACCATAGTTCTTGCCTGTTTCAGATCTCTGCCATATGTCACACATCCAGGAAGACTTGGAACAAAAGCAGTAAATCCTCCTTCTGGTTCAGGACGAAAGATAACATTGTATACAGGATTCATATCGTTTACACATTAACAGTCTTAAATCTGAATGTAAACACGAAGACTATTTTACCGCGTCTTCTAGTCACGCACCTTCTATTAAATTATACTACGATCAAATATCCTTCACGATGAGAAGAATATGATGCATAGAGAGTTTTCGCAAGAAAATAGCCCTCGATGCCCTTCCCTGCGCAAACCAGAACCAAAGGCAGAATCCGGCGAAGGGGTATTTGAATTGAATGGAGGTGCCATGAACGAAAAGGAATGGAAGATACAACACTTAAAGAAAATCGTTGAAAAATTTGCGAATACTCCTGACGATAAAGAAAAATTTCCTGGCAAACCAGATGAGAGCTGGAGTGATAATGTGGAATATGCAAAAGACCCGGAGTTACTGGCGCAAGCGAAACAGGCTATGCGTGATTGGTATCGTTTAGACCCACAAGGAGCCGTATCTTTTGTTGCCAAAGTTTTTGTCCCAATCGGCTGGATCGTGGGTCCCAAACGAGTAGAGTTCCACCGGCATCAAATTATTTTAGCAGAATGTATTTGTCAGGTGATTGCTGAAGTTGATCCGCAAAAAGCCTACCGTACATTCAAAAAGATGACACAAAACATCACCGCGAATAATTTTTCATATCCCAGACAGTCATCTTGGCTCGCTCGGGTGGTGACTCCGGAAAATCTCGATCAATTTTATGTGGCTTTGCAGAGGCATGAATTGAAGCTTCCTGATGATGATAGACGGTATGCTGATTTGTCCGTGTTAAAACTGAAACGTGGATTGCAAAATCAAAATCCAGACGAAGTTTTTCAGATGATGGAGGAGAGAGACTATCATCTCACCACACTGCCGCACGGAGAAGATAGAAGAATCATTGAGCGTTCCGTGGTTCAGCTTTTTTTACAGATGAGAGAGAAAGGGGAAAGAGCCTTGCCAGAGGACGTGGTGCGAGCCTATCGCTTAATCAGTTTAGATGCGGGTAGAGGAGGCGGGGAAAGCCTGAGCACAATTTCAAGCTTAACCTCTGAGCAAAAGCGCGAGCTTGAAAACTGGATAAGACAGCAGACTCAGTTTTTTTCCAGCAATCAATGGTTGGATATGCTTGGTCATTTGGGAAGGACAGATGCCTATCATCAGTCCAACTTATATACTCGCGACCGTATGTTTGAAGATTGGGCTTTTCGTGAAGCGCCCAAAAATTTGGATCAAGTGTTGGAGGCCGTAAAATAATATGGCTATGGGCGAGATTACCATAGCTCGAGTCCAGGGTGGAGAACGAGCGCCGAACATACAAAATATTCGGGATATCTCTCGCGTTTCTATATGGGTATCTTGGGCAGTGTGGAGCGAGAGGAGGATATTACGAAAGTGCAGGCAGAGTTGGCCAAACTGCATCAAACGGGATTACCGATAGAGGATTCTTGGTGCGATGATCAGCGCTTCTATCGTCACCCGGAGATTGCTCTCAGGCTGATCGATCGTGGATCTGGAAGGGATGAGGCTAACTTTATTGCTGAATTATATTATTATGATTTTCCTCAGGCGCTCGCCCGTACGCGAGATTTTCTTGCTCGGGCAGAAAACCATTTGGATAAACGACTCCCGCTTAAGACGCTGGCGAGTTTAGAACCAGTATCAGCTTTTGAGGTGTATGAATGATGCATGGGCAATCCAGACAATGATCTTTTTCGGGAGATGGTGAGAGTGATGCCTTCCGCGCAGATTCCAATTTCGGTTGAGGCGCTGATCTCGCAAGCTCACCCGGTGATCACAGAAGCAGCCATTCTTCAAATCTTTCATTTTGCCCCGCACCGCCAAGCGTTGGTTCCGCATATCCATACGTTGCCTATGGATTGGCAACTTAAGATCCTTGATCATTATTTTCGGGCTGATTTAGGACATGGGACAAATACGCGTCCTGGTTGGTCGTGGTTGGATTTAAAAACCGCTGATCCAGCCATTCGACAAAACTATCTTCAGGGAATGAAACGATCACTCAATCTCCACGCAGATGATCAAATCTTGCAAGCAGTGCTTGATGACCCACGCCTCCCTCAATTGTTAGAAAAATTTTCAACCAGTCATGAGGGAGAACGTTTGCTTATACAAGCTTTGCGCAAGCCGGCCCAGGCTCAAGGGTATATGGCTACGCCCCTTCAAATATTGCAGGAGCATCCAGGTATTGATCCAACGGTTTTGGCCGCGGCTCTTTTGTACGGATCCACGGGTTCGGAAGAAGTGGTCCAGGCGCTACGGCGTTCGGAGTGGCAGAATATAGAAGCGATATGGGGTCCGGAACTGCTTATTTCCATACAACAGCGTTTTTTGCCTCTGCTCAATCAGCAAGAAAGATTTTTTGCCTTTTTCGTTCGGCCTGAGCTCACGGAAGGAAACACACGATTAGGATCGCATGCTCAAGTGCTGATGAAGAATTTTTTGTCCAACCATCGTGGTTTGTATAACGGAGAGAATGACGAACGTTTTTTAATGCTGATCAGTTCTCCGTCATTGGCAAAAGTGGTGGAGCGCTTTCCTGAATATGCGGATGAGTTCATCGGAAATCTGAGACTGCATGAGAAGACCCTAGAGTTTTTATCTGTATTGGAAAAGGCTCAGAATGATGAAGAATTTTTTGTGGAATTTATTGGATATTATCCAGCGGCTTTTCCCTTGTGCATGGGAAAAATTCCCAAGGAACAATTGTCGCGTGTGATTGATTTGATGGCTGAAAAAAATCTTCCATGGGAACAGATTGCTCTGGTGCCGGCTGATTGGGAAGCTAAAAAACAGGCCTTACTCAAAAGAAGCGAGCGGATCGCAGGAGAATTTGTCGGAGGAGTGGTTGTTCAGACTTCATTGCGTCATAGTCTGAAAGATCAGGAATTGTTTGAAGGCCAAACAAAGCATCTTGAGCAATTAGCGGCTCGGTTGAGAAATTTTTCCTATGGGCGAGATACGAATATGGAAGATATCGGGAAGACGCTGGAGGTCATCCTCGGTGCACATGAGGCTTTGAGCAACAGCGATCTACGAGACAAGCTCGAGGGCGCATATCTCAGTACAGGTTTTCCTTTAAAAGCGAGTGAACTGACGAAACTTCCGCCGCGCATCCACGCCTCTTTATATCTGTTGATAGGTAAATATGGACTGTCGAGAGAAATAAGTTCAACGAAATATTATGATGGCATAACAGACCCTTATCCGAACGCCCTGCAACGCTTGAGCGAAACGCTGTACGCCGGAAAGACATTGAAAAAACAAGAAGATCTGGATGCGTTCAATTATTTTCTTTTAGCTGGAATAGGGCATCACGATGCCATGCGTGGATTTTTGTTTGAATCCATTCCGCTCATGGAGAGAAGCGAGCAAGCGACGGCGGCGATTTTTGATATCTCTCAGTTGCTCCGAGGTTTTTGGGCCATGGAACCAGGGGATGAGAGACTGAAAGTGGTCATCGCAGAGTTGAAGGATCTTGGAGAAAATGTCTGGCCAACACCAAAAATGAAACAGGCTCAGCGCGTCGAATTCGAACGTCAGGAAGCCGCAACCATTGTCAGTCGTTTAGAAACATTGAAACAGCGTTTATCAGATCAAATCGTAGAAGTGTTCAATCAAAAATGCGGCGTGGAGCTTTCTGCTCAAGAAACAAAGAAATTTCTCGCCACGTTTAAAGACCCGTCGCAAATTTTTCTGTATTTTGGGAAATTAAATGAATATCCGCGTGAACCGAATCAGCAAAAAATATTGTTTCAAAAGTTTATTGAGGGCGTGGCTCGTGGCACTTTTCCTGATCTGCGCTATACCTTGGGCCGCCAACATCTGGATAAAATTTTTGAACGGCGGAAGAAAGATGAGGTCGTGTGGCGAGAGAATTCGGAAATTCGTGGGCTGGAAGATCTTCCCCAAGAAGATGCGGCCGATGTGGGGCAACGAATTCAGAATGTGGTGGATGGTTCCATGTTAGATCGGCACGTGCCGGATGCTTGGCGGCCGGCATTGACCGAATTTTTAGCTTCCAATCCACAGGAGCGTGCCAAGGTTATTCAGCGAACAGAATATGAAATTGGGCAGTTAGGCTTAGCCACAAAGCTATTTGCTCAGGATATCAGTGAAAAAACACGTAGAGCCAAGGAAGCAATATCAAAAAATTTGACGGCGACACAATTGGAGGAAGTGAAATTGATGGATCTGGCTTTTAATGTGAGTGGTATGCCCGAGATGGCAGAGTCGCTTAAAACGTTGCAGAGCGTGCAGAAATTATTCCGTTTAATGCAGGCTTCTACAGAAGAATTTTCTTCCGGTCGGGTGCGCATCGAAGGGGGAACGAATAAAGAAATAGATTTCGCCTTTTTGTTTCGTGAACTAAAAAAAGCCGCAGAAGACTATCCGGATTTTGTGCGTGACGTTGGTGTGTTAGAGGGGATTGCCAACACAGCAGCCAATCGAGGGAAGCAAGCGGTGTTGATTGCTGGTCTGCGAGTCGAAGAATCGGAAGATCCAGATCTTGGGTTGCGCATGGGCACGGATGTGGAGGGTTCGTGTCAGAATCTTGCGGGCAGTGCGAATCTGAATCGCAATCTCATTTCTTACATCATGGATGGCAAAATCAAAACGTTGTTTGTGCGTGATGGACAAGGTCTCATGATTGCGCGTTCCATTATGCGCGTTTTATATGATGAGAAAAAGAAAACACCGGTGATCCATCTTGAACAAAGCTATCATCGTTCTGGTTCACAGGTGATTGAATATTCTAATAGATTATTTTTAGCCCTCGCTAAAACAAAGGCCCGAGCACTTGGCTATCCGCTCGTTCTGTCTAGTCGCTTCCGTGTGGCAGAAAAAACGACGCCCTATCCAAACGACATTCTCTCTTATGGCGGTCCGGGAGCTGTTGAATATGTTGATAATTTGGGGAATGATCCCGTCGGTGGCCAGCCGGATCAACGCTACACGATTGCCGCGAATCGTATTTCACAAGTGGAAGTTTAAGCGGGAAATGGCAATGTTTCTCGTCCCTGCTTGAGAATTTGTGTGTACCATAAGAGTTCATCTAGCATTTTGTTGACGCGATTCTCATAGCCTGGATCCTTGATCGAACCATCCTCATTCCATAGGTTTTTATGATCTGAAAAATAGACCGCTTCGCGAATCGGAGGCATGCGTAATTCAATCATAACCTGGCGCAACTGTTCGACCACACGTGCCCCACCTAAACCACCACTCGAACAACCGCAAATGGCTACGGGTTTGCGGAAACACTCTTCTTCAGCACTATCTAAGATATCTTTCAGGACGCCTGGATAACCATGATTGTACTCAGGCGTCACAATAATGAGCGCATCAGCTTTTTCCATGGTCCCACACCAATCATCCGCTTCGATTTTTTCGTGCGAAATTTCACTTTCCATGGCTCGTGGATCAACCAGTTGAGTCTCGACGCCACGTGCACGCAAAAGTTTTTCAATATACGTCGCGGCCTTTTCGCTGAAGCGGCCTTCACGAGATGTTCCGAGGAGAATGGGGATGAAGTAGGACATAAAATATCTGTTAGTTGAGTTCGATGGTGCCGCGAGAGGGACTTGAACCCTCAAGATCTTGCGATCGCTAGCTCCTGAAGCTAGTGCGTCTGCCAATTTCGCCATCGCGGCTTAAGTGACGTAAAGCATGAGGCATGAGGCGTGAATCGTCAACCAGGGTGAGTATTGGGTATGGAGTATTCGGTATTGTGTATTTTTGCATTTTCATGAAAGATAACCGCGGAACTCCCGGCATTGGGCGGGGAGATGGACGTTCAACAAGATTCGACAAGAAAGGACTCGTCATCATGGATCGTAAACCAGTCGCTCTGATTTCGGTATTCAACAAGAAAGGCATCGTTGCCTTTGCCGCGGCGCTCATTGCGCTCGGCTGGGACATCATCTCTTCCGGAGGCACGGCCAAGGTGTTGCGTACAGCCGATATTCCGGTCATGGATGTTTCGGAGATTACGGGATTCGAGCCCATGCTCGATCACCGTGTCGCGACGCGCGATGTGCGCATCCACGGTGGACTGCTCGCACTCGAACAGCATCTTGAAGAGATTGAGCGGCTTGCCACGCGGGCCGTCAATCCGATCAAGATTCCATGGATCGATCTTGTCTGTTGCGACATGTACCCGCTTGTCGATGCGATCGCGAAGCCTGGTGCGACGCTCGCATCCATCATCGCAAGCCATTCCTCGAGGTTCTTCTCTCCATGATCTTTAGGATTAGCGATGAGGACAAGAGTTCCCTCGAGGAGTGTCTCGACTGGAAGACCTGGATCCAGCACGAAGACACGTGCTATGAGCGCATGGGTATCCGTCCGTAACTTTTCTCTCGACTTGAGTATCCCTCGAGTCTTTTTTAAATCAAAAACACCACGCGTCAACGTAGTGTTTCTGGTCTTGCGCCCTGAGGGAATCGAACCCCCATCAACAGCTTCGAAGGCTGCAGTTTTATCCGTTAAACTAAGGGCGCACGAATGATCCTGAGCTTGTCGAAGGATTTATTTTTCTGCGGGCGCTCGAGTGCGCCAGCTTTTGGCATCCAATCCAGCTTCTGCGGCGGCTACTTGTGCTTCTTGTTTGGACGTTCCTCGGCCGACGGCCACCAAATCTTTGTCTAAAAATACGCCAACGGTAAATTCCTTTTGATGATCTGGCCCTTTTTCTTCCAAGACTTTATAGGTTGGTGTCACACCGAGAAGTTCTTGCGCGGTTTCTTGGAATTTGCTCTTTGCGTCGACATACAATTCGAGTTCGAGAATTTGTTTGAGGTGCGAAATAATGTGTGCATGGATAAATTTTGCTGCAGCTGGGGTTCCGCCGTCCAAATAAATTGCCCCGATGATCGCTTCAATGCCATTCGCTAAAATATACATGCGAGCTTTACTATCTTTGTCGCGTGCTTCTCCTTTGGAGAGCATGAGATCATCTTCAAAATGGAGTTCATGCGAAATGCCCGCGAGCGTTCGTGCATTGACGAGCGCCGCGCGCCAGTTAGTCAGATCGCCTTCTGGATTGGCATAGTTTTTGTAGAGGTGTTCTGTGACAATGAGCTCAAGCACAGCATCGCCTAAAAACTCCAGACGCTCATTGTGGGCATAAGGAAAGTCGGTGTGCTCATTTAAGTATGAGCGATGAGTGAGGGCCTGCAGGAGGAGCGATCGGTCACGAAAGGTGTGTCCCAAACGTTCTTCCAGCGGGTGAAAATCTGGCATGTCTGTCATAGGTTGATTTTTTCTTTCTCTTCTTTAGGTTTATCAGAGTCTTTGGTTACGCCTTGAGCGAGTTGGGAACGATAGACGGCACCGAGTACACCATTGATGAATTTTCCGCTTGATTCTCCACCAAAGGTTTTCCCCAATTCGATCGCTTCGTTAATCGCGACCTTACTCGGGATGTCAAAATTGAATAAGAGTTCAAGCGTTCCAATGCGGAGGATATTGCGATCAACGGTGGTGATTTTTTCTAGCGGCCAATCCGGAGCAAAGGTGCGGATGGCGTTATCAATCACTTCACGATGCTCGAGAAATCCTTCCACGATCTGTTTTGCAAACTTTTGTTCCTCGGTTTTCTGCCCAAGATCGTTTAGGCTACGCTCGAGAATCTCCAAGACGGGTTTTTGACCGTCATAAAAATCCCACTCATAGAGTGATTGCATGGCGATGGCACGTGCCAGATGTCGGTTGGACATATTGGGGAAGGAACAAAAGAGCGAATGAATTGAGAGGAGGCAGGCTTTAGGCACTAGGGGGAACGTTTGATGGAGGTTCGGCTGAAGTTTTCATTTTAGTTTTTTCCAATATCTTTTTGATCCTGCGATCGCCACCTTTGATATGGATCTGGATTCCGCGGTATTCGGTCGCCCCAGGTGCGGCACAATGTGAGCGATGGGTAAGGCCGGATTTAGGATCAACGGTGAGAGCTGGCTTGGTTAACGCAAAATGAGCGGCGCGGCGTCGTTTATCTGAGGAAGTTCGTCTGTGTCCAGGAAGACCCATAGGGAGAGATAAAAATAGTTTATGTATATAAAGATAACAAAAATCTTGTTTTTTGGCAAGGTATCTGTTATCCTTTGTTCAATTTACTCGTAGTGAAAAGAGTCGAACTATGGAACAAACACTTATTTTGATCAAGCCAGACGGGGTTCAGCGTGGATTGATCGGGGAGATTCTCAGTCGTTTTGAAACGGTCGGACTTAAGTTGATTGCCCTCAAGATGGTGCATGCGGCGCACGAGGACGTTGATCAACATTACGCTTTGACCGAAGAATGGATGCAGGCTGTTTATACGAAGGCAAAAACAAAATACGATGCACTCGGTCAACCATTTCCGTACGCTGACCACATTGCCTACGGCACCGAAATAAAAAATGGTTTAGTGGAGTTTTTAAAGTCTGCGCCCATCGTCGCTATGGTGTTGGAAGGGGAGCAGGCGGTGTCTTTGGTGCGTAAACTAGTGGGCGCGACAGAACCCGCTTCGTCAGCTCCTGGAACCATTCGGGGAGATCTCTCGCATGATACGTATGCCCTGTCTAATTCACAAAATCGTCCACTCCGAAATTTAATTCATGCCTCTGGAACCGTTGCCGAAGCTAAACAAGAAATTCCTGTTTGGTTTACGGACACGGAACTTTATAAATATGAGCACGTGAATGATCGCGTGCAGTACGATCCAGAGTGGTTTTTGTCATAAATGTTCAATCGCTTTCAACGTTTTTTAAAACACTTAGGCCCGGGATTTGTCACGGGCGCTTCTGACGACGATCCATCTGGTATCGCAACCTATGCGCAAGCTGGGGCGGGATTCGGATTCAGCACGTTGTGGACGATTTTGTTCACCGTTCCTTTGATGATTGCCGTGCAGGAGATGTCTGCCCGCATCGCGCTCGTCACGCGTCGCGGGCTCATGCACCATATTCGGAATCGCTATCATCGCACGCTCGTGATCGGCGTTGCTTTTTTGCTGTTTCTTGCCAATACAATTAATATCGGCGCAGATCTTGGGATGATGGCTTCTGCGGCCCAGAGTTTTGTGCCCGTGTCTTTTGCCGGGCTGTTGATTTTCATGGCTTTGATTACGCTCGTGCTAGAAATTTTTACTTCCTATAAAACGTATGCACGTTATTTGAAATGGCTGACGATTTCTTTATTTGCCTATGTTGTGACAGCATTTTTTATCCATGCGCCCTGGAAGGAGGTTATCGCCTCAACGTTTATTCCACGCATACAGTTCAACAGTGATTATCTGCTGATCCTGGTTGCGCTTTTAGGTACAACCATTTCTCCTTATTTATATTTCTGGCAAGCCAATCAGGAGATTGAGGAGGAGCGGGAACATCACTATCCAAAAGTTTCCACTTCTCTTTTGCGGCGTATGTTGGGCGATGTGAGCTTTGGGATGATTTTTTCTAATGTGATTGCCTGGTTTATTATTGTCGCAACAGCCGTTGCTCTATTCTCACACGGCTACACGGAAATCGCCTCGGTTGATCAAGCTGCGCATGCGCTTGCGCCGTTTGCCGGATCATTTGCTGCCGCGTTGTTCTCCCTCGGTATTATCGGTACCGGTCTCCTGACGATTCCTATTCTTTCTGGTACGGCGGCCTATGCTTGCAGTGAGTTATTCGGGGTACGGGAAGGTTTATCGCAAAAATGGTGGCGTGCCAAAACATTTTACGGTGTGATTATCGTTTCTGTTGTCTTGGGCGCGGGGATGAATGCGCTCGGGATCCCGCCCTTTCGCGCCCTGGTCTATTCTGCGATTGTGAATGCCCTGATCGCGCCGCCGCTTCTCTTTATGATTCTTCGTATTGGGAGCGATAAACAGGTCATGGGCGAGCACGTCAGCCACTCCTGGTCGCGGCTCGGTGGTTGGCTCACGTTCGTTGTCATGACC
>SICT01000007.1 GCA_009691315.1 Candidatus Uhrbacteria bacterium
AGAGGCCTGGTCAGATGATCTGACAATGGTGGCTAAGGCAGATAAAAAATTATGAGCGTACTCACCTTTGATCAATTTCAGGGCCAATTAAAACAGGCGGGGGTTGGAGTTTTCAATCCAGGGGAGTTAGAGTTTTTGTACCAAAATTATCAAGCCAAACAGGCGGCCGTGATGACCGGTGGAAACAAGCATGCCTGGCAAAAAATTTTGATGGATGAATATCGAGCGCTTGAACAGGAGGAAGAGCGGAGTTCGTGACGCATATGAGAAAAATTTGGGATAAAGTTCCAAAAGAAATTCAATGGATTCTGCTTTTGTTTATTATCAGTCGAGTCATTTTGACGTGCATCGGTGTTGGTTCGCAGATTCTACTTGATCCCTATCATGGTCAAGAAGACGTATGGAACTACTCTTCTCATCGCGCTTTGGATATTTGGGGAGTGTGGGATACGGGTTGGTATTTGCAGATCGCGAAACATGGCTATTCGGCTGAACTTGGTAAAAGCTGGGGGATCGTGGGTCAGGCGAACTACGCATTTTTCCCCCTTTATCCCATGCTGATGCGAGGAGTTGGCTGGTTGATCGGTGATCCGTTTATCGCTGGCATTATCCTCTCCAATTTATTTCTTCTGTTGGCCTGCTGGTTTTTGTATAAGCTCGTTCATGTGGATCAAGATGAAGAAACTGCTTCGCGTGCCGTGAAATACTTAATTCTTTTTCCAACAGCCTTTATTTTTTCTGGTGTCTTCACCGAATCACTGTTCGTATTTTTGTTGATCGCTTGTTTTTATTTTGCGAAGCGTCAGAGATGGTGGCTGGTCGGTCTGTTTGGTTTTTTTCTGGCCTTGACCCGTTCGCTCGGCGTGCTCGCCATCCTGCCTCTGCTCATCGTATATCTCCAATCAATCACCTGGCAGATTAAAAAAATATATTTGAACGTCCTGTGGCTTTTGTTGATTCCTGCCGGGCTGGGTTTTTTCATCTATTACAATTATAGGTTGACCGGTGATGCGCTGGCGTTTGCCCATATTCAAACTGCGTGGGGGAGAACGCTCGTTAATCCATTTACGTTATTGATGCATAATTTGTTGAGCGGCGATATTGTGGCGTTATTTTCGGCAAACTTCAGCCTTCTGACGATCCTTTTTCTAACTGTTTTTTATCGCAAGATTGGTTTTGCGTATTGGTTGCTTGGCATGTATTCCATCTTTGTTCCGTTATCGACTGGATTGCAAAGTATGCCGCGTTATGTGCTAATTATTTTTCCATTGTTTATTCTTCTCGCCAAATTAACTCAGCGTCCACGCGTCGATCAACTCGTGACAATTGCCCTTACGCTGATCCAGGGTTTTTTAATGGTGTTTTGGAGTAATGGTTTTACGCTGATTATCTAATGGTCAGCAGGACGATTCCCGCCACACAGCCAATCAAGCCAAAAAATTTTATGGCTACGTGACGTTCGTGAAAGTAGGCGCGTCCTGAGATAAGAGCAAAGACAATCGTTGATGAACGGGTCACAGATGTAATGATGGAAGCTGGCGCAAAGATATAGGCAAAGCTGCAGAGGATATTTCCTACGCCCATCGTTGCGGCTTGCAGGGAAAAACGTGGTTTTAAGAGAAGCTGAAAAGGTTTTTCATGTTCACGGAAGCGGCTCATGATATAGAAAAATATTACGAGAACCAGGGAAGCGATAAATTGCTCCAGCTCGAGTGAGTTGCCGTGAGAGATATTATATTTATATAGCGAGATGGTGATGGCCGAGCCGATTGTCGCGAGGATGAGATAGCCGAGTCCGCGTCGATTAATGCCGTGGTTCATGAAGAGAAATAGGAGGGAAGCGCAGATCAGTCCAATACCGATCAGATGGATAGGAGAGATGGTGTATCCGAGGAGTGTATCAACGATGAGGAGGATGGGGATCGTGCCAACACGGACGAATCCAAAGGTGCTGCGATCGCATTTGGCGATAGCTTCTAAGACAAAATACGCTTGGAATATTTCGAGAACAAGACGCAGGCCCAACGTCCACCAGCTCATAATGGTGAGGGGACCATTATGAAAAAACAGGGCTAGAATTAAAAAAAAGACCGCACCCCAAATCATGTCTAGAAATCCCATGGCGTAAACACTTTCTTGTCGTTTTTTGACCGCGGATTTCCCAATGGAGGTCGAGACCTCTTCAAAGAGCGTACCAAGAATAGCAAAAGGAACGCCGAGCATAAGTTATGATGGCAGTTTACACGTTTTTGTCATCCCTGCGAAGGCAGGGATCTGGCTCGACCAGAGATTCCCGCCTACGCGGGAATGACATTTATCGTTGTTGTTTTGTAGCGAAGTATTCGCTGGCGCGTTTGAGGCTGGGGAAGGTTCCCGCATCAGACCAGAAGCCACGAATAGGCTTCGCGATGAGTTTGTGTTGCGTGAGGAAAGCGTTATTGACGTCGGTGATTTCCAGTTCCCCGCGTCCGGACGGTTTGATTGTTTTAATGATCTCGAAGACGCTTGGTTCGTAGACGTACAATCCTACTTGGGCAAAATTGGATTTTGGTTGTTTGGGTTTTTCTTCGATCGATAACACATTTCCCCAGTTGTCGATTTCCATGACTCCAAAACGCTGTGGATCATCTACGAGTTTATAAAAGGCCATGGCCCCATTTTGGAAGGAAGAGATGTGCGGCAAAAGATTTTCATCAAAGATATTGTCGCCGAGAATGACCGTGCAGGGATTTCCATCGACAAAATTTTCGGCCATGGCGAGTGCATGGGCAATGCCACCAGCTTCGTCTTGAATCCGATAGGTTAGGCGGCAACCAAGGTTTGCGCCTGAGCCGAGGAGATTCATAAACTGTCCAGCAAAGTCTGGCCCGGTGACCAACATGATCTGTCTGATTCCCGCATCGAGGAGGGTTTGAAGCGGATACAGAATCATCTGTTTGTTGAACACGGGAAGCAAATGTTTGTTGGTTGAGTGGGTCAGGGGAGCCAGGCGTGTGCCTTTGCCACCGGCGAGAATGACCCCGCGCATTTCATGTGGTTTTTGTTTTAAAAAATGAAAAGGTTGTGGTTGTTCCTTGGGCCCAGGGGATCCGGGCGTCATGAATGGTGTTCCTATCGAAGTAGCTGTTTTGCGTGATGTGTGAGCTGCGTATTTTTGCATGGTATCTCGAAGCGCTTCCTCGATCGGTCGCAGACGGATCCCCAGTGTCTCGAGACGCGGTGATTGCAAAATACAATTTGAACGCTGTTTCTTTGCCAAGCCGCTGGTGACGAGTTCTTGATCCATGATCCACTCACAGGAATGATTCGGATCAACGTATTCACGATACAGAGCGAGTAGATCGCGATGGCGCATCACTCCAGGATTTACGACATGAAAAATTCCCGCGGCACGTTTTTCCAAAAGTTGTCGGCAGGCAGACAGAAGATCTTCGACCACGGTCACGCTATTGGCCACGTCAATCACTTTTGAATAACCAGCCAACTTATCAATTAAATTTCTGGATGATGGGATATGATCGATCGGCATGCGCAGTCGAGCAATGCCGATGTTCGGCATGCGCGAGAGTAGGAGATCTGTGGCGTATTTTGTGCGAGAATAAAACGCGCTTGGATTGGCAAAGTCATCTTCGCGCCAACCGGCCGGATCAGGCGACGGCCCATAAAAAATACAGCCAGATGCCAAGTGCAAAAGGTAGATGCCGCGCTCGGCACAGGCCTCGGCTAGGACCAGGGGACCGATCACGTTTGAGCGCGTCGTTTCTGTTTGATGCGTCTCGCACCAGTCCACGTTTGGGGTGCCGGTTTTCCCTGCCGCATTCACGACAACATCTGGATGGAATTCATTGATATCCTTGATCACGGCCTCTTTATCATCAATTCTGGCCGTGGAAATAGCCGCATCCGGCCACGCGTCTGCCATGCGCGAGCCTACAAACCCTTTGCCGAAAATCAGAATTTTCATACAAGTCCCGCCTATCTAACCGTTTTGGGGGTATTTTGGCAAGCTCATATCCTCTTTGGTGGCTGGTTTGACTTTTCCATTAAAATATGCTATTCTTGATTGTTCTTTGATAAACTAAGAAGCGTTGAAAATGGCTTTATTACAGCTAAATTCCATCCTCCTTCGCTGAAGCTTCGGTGGACAAGTTGGCTTTGGTAACGCCGTTTTCAGCGAAGACCGTGGAGGCAGAATGATCTGCCAAAACGAATGTTCGCTAGGCGCCGCGCTACACGCGGGAAGATAGGAGTCGACCATGGCGTCAATCATCTCCGATACGACCGAAGGCCAGGGCGAGCAGTTCAAGCGCTTCGTCGAGGACGCGGCCGAACGCGCCTTCAAGCAGGCCGGGCTCGACAAGGACCAGCTCCAGCGCCTCTTCGGATGTGGCGGTGAGTTCCAGGGCGACATCCGGGCTTTGATCATGCGTTTGTCACGCTCCAACCAGTACGCGAACGAAGTCGTCGCCTCGAGCTACACCTACCCGCTGGAGTACGCGGGGCCCAAGCCGATCGGGCAGCAGATCGACATCCTGGCGCGGGCGTTTGGGCTCTCGCTCGGCGGCACGCAGGAGTTCATCGATAAGGTGCTCCCCGGGCTCATGTTGCCCGAGGGTGCCGAGGGGTGGTTCGCCATCCCGTCGGTCGTGGCGGTCGCGAAGTGTCACTTCCCGAAGATCAAGAACCCGGCCGAGCGGTACTGCCGCGCGGTCGAGCTGATCATCGAGAAGCTGAAGGCGACGCGTATCGTCCACAACTACCGCGAGGGCGAGCTCGGCACCAAGTACCTCCGACAGCACCCCCGCACCGTGCAGGCGTTCGACCGCATCATGCAGCAGAAGGGTGACATCCTGATCGTAGCGGCGCAGTTCGGCATGGGCCACCGCGGCGAGTCCGTCCGTCGGGCACACGAGCTGTTCACGCCCAACGAGTACGGTCTCGGTGCCCTTGCCGTCGGCTCCATGGCGCTCACCCACCCCGAGCGCTTCGTCCGCTGGGAGCAGCTCCACACGCACTGCGCGGGAGATCAGTACGATTTCGGGGCCAGGGGCGCGTGGGGCCTCGCGCCGATCGTCAGCTTCTGCGGCGGCGAGCTCGAGTTCTACGCGCGCCGCGTCGTCAGTCCGGACGAGAACTGCGGCTCGGTGTCGGGGTTCCTCCCGGAGCGCTAGTCCTCACTCCTCGGCCCCTTGCTCCTTCTTAATTCTTTCCCTTAATCCTTATCCGTTTCTGCATAAGGATCGATCCCGCCATGCGCATAGCAAGGTGGGATCTTTCTTTTTATCTGTTTAGGGGTTAGAATTTTTTTGAAATTAGGGTTATGCATTCCGATCTACGGATCGGAGTCCCCGAAATCTCACGATCTCAAAATGTCAGAGTTCCAATGATCAAGGTCATTGGAAGCAAATGGGAGAAAAATATCGTGCATAGAGATCATTGACACTCCTTGCCTTCATCTAGCGGAGGTCCCCGCAGTATCGTGGGTGCTCCCGAATGAAATTCAATGACGACCCCGTAACATTACGGAGAAGTTATGGTGTAAATTGATGGGTGAAAGCAACAAGCTTTTCGAGGCCAAGGGCACGTGGGACAACGCGCCGATCGTCAACTTCAACGACGGCAAGCTCAAGTTCAACACGAACCACGTCGACAATCCGAACGAGAACTACGGCTCGGTGTCGGGGTTCCTCCCGGCGTATCAACAATCTCAAAAGAACCCCGCTCAGGTGGGTTCTTTTTTATCAGACAGATTTTCTCCATCCTCCAAGCATCCGACCGATTTCTTGAATGCGCTCCTGAATTACGATGTATTGTTTTTGAGTCAGACATTGCGTGTCTTGCCCAAGTCGCACAAAAACTTTTGTGATTTCCAAAGATGAAATGGCTTGATCAAGAAATGTTAACTTCCATTCCTTCTTCGCGTGTCCTGCTTTGGTTACTGCCTCTAGGAGTTCCAAGACTTTTTCTTTTGTCCTTTCTCCCAGCGAATAACGATCACCCTTGGGATATTTTTTGACCAATTCGTAAAGCGTTTTGTACAAATCGTATGATTTCTGGAATACTGGCGTTTCGTTTATTTCCTGCATATGTATCAAAATATTATTTCATTAGAAAATCTGTTTACCGCATGGCAAGAATTTCGTCGAGGCAAACGATCAAGTCAGGATGTTCAGCTGTTTGAGCGTCATGTGGAAGACAATATTTTTCGTTTGCATTGGGAACTCAAGAACAAAACCTATCGTCATAACTCTTATCAGCGTTTTCAAATCTTCGATCCAAAACATCGGATCATTCATAAGGCAGATGTGCGTGACAGAATTGTCCATCATACCATCTATCGTATTCTCGCTCCCGTGTTCGAGTCATCATTCATTTTCGATTCCTATTCCTGTCGTATAGGGAAGGGGACACATGCAGCCGTCGACAGATTGAACACGCTCGTTCGCAAGGTCAGTCACAATTACACGAGGCCTTGCTGGGCATTGAAATGTGATATCCGAAAGTTTTTTAACAGCATCAATCATTCGATTTTAGAAAAATTGATCAAACAAAAAATTTCTGATCCTGACACGCTTGGATTATTACGCAATGTGATTGATAGTTTTGTCGGTGTCGATAATTTTGCAGAGAGAGAGAGAGAGTTCAAGGAATTCCCATTGGAAATCTTACGTCGCAACTTTTTGCGAACGTATACATGAGTCCGTTCGATCATTATGTGAAAGAAATTTTGCGAGTGAAATATTATTTGCGCTACACTGACGATTTTATCATTCTACACGACGATCCCGTTGCCCTCGTATCCCTGTTGCCATCCATGAGGTTTTTTCTTCAAGAGCGGCTCGCTCTTGATCTTCATCCTAGAAAAATTGAGTTGCGAAAACTCAAACAAGGGATAGATTTTTTAGGTTACGTCACTCTTTCGCATTATCGACGTTTGCGAACCAAGACGAAAGATCGAGCATTTCGACGAATTGAAACCGACGGCCTCTCAAATGAAAGACTTCAATCCTATCTCGGACTTTTGTCGCATTGTGAGGGATATTGGATCAAACAGAGATTGCGAGAGTTATATGTAATGGAGCAAAAAAATAAGATAGCGAGAAATCACAGTTTAGCTTTCTCCAGCAACGGTTTCCACCATTCTGCGTGACTTTTATACCATTCGATTGTTTGTTTGATGCCATCTTCAAATGAATGACGCGGCTCCCAGCCTAATTCTTGTTTGGCTTTGGAAAAATCAACCGCATAACGCAAGTCATGACCCTTGCGATCTTCGACAAATTGGATGAGGGATTCTGGCTTGCCTAAGGTCTGGAGAATCGTTTTTGCCACCTCTAGGTTTGCGCGTTCACTATTGCCACCAAGACAGTAGGTTTCCCCGCTACGTCCACGTTCGAGTATAGCCTCAACGCCACGGCAATGATCTTCTACATGGATCCAATCACGCACGTGCTTGCCATCGCCGTAGATGGGCAAGGGTTCGTCATGCAGAGCGCGAATGATTAACAACGGAATAAATTTTTCCGGAAAGTGATACGGACTGCCGTAGTTGTTTGAACTGTTTGAGATGGTGATGGGCAAACCGTGCGTGTGGTAATACGATCGACACAAGTGATCGCTTGCCGCTTTGGAAGCAGAGTAAGGGCTGCGCGGATCGTAGGGCGTTTGCTCATTAAATTTTTTTTCATCATTGAGCGCGAGCGATCCGAATACCTCATCCGTTGAAATATGGTGGAAGCGTTTAATTTGCGTTCCGCGTTTTCGGACCTCTTCTAAGAGCGTTTGTGTTCCGACCGCATTGGTCATGATAAAGACCAGGCTATGATTGATGGAGCGATCGACGTGTGTCTCGGCGGCAAAGTGCACCACCATATCGATTCCTTCCATTGCTTGATGAACAACCTTAGCATCGCAAATATTCCCCTGGATAAATTGATAACGCGCCTGATCCAGGCCCATGAGATTTTCTAAATTCCCGGCGTAGGTGAGAGCATCCAAATTCACAATGCAATCCTCTGGATGATGAGCTAGCCAGTAATGGATAAAATTTGAGCCCATGAATCCAGCTCCGCCCGTGACAAGAAGTTTCATAATTGCTAACGTGAGATACGAATAACCATAGCAAACACCTGTGAATTCTACAACAAATGGTTGCATCACCTGGCTCCCACCTGGGCATGCCGATCAAGCAGATCTGGGCGTGTTAACCGTGGGCTGGAATGTGCGCGATCTTTTATTGGAAAATATTGAGGCGTTGTTGAGAAGCGAAGGGTCCATCACGGCAGAATTGATCGTCATTGATAATCACTCGCGTGATCGCACGGTGGAAGCGGTGCGAGAGAAATTTTCTTTTGCTCGAGTCCTGGTCAATGAAAAGAATTTGGGTTTTTCTTTCGCGAATAATCAGGGCATGGCGGTCGCTCATGCGCGTCACATTCTTTTACTAAATCCAGACATGCGCGTGGAGCCAAATGCCTTGCAGAAAACGGTGGAATATCTTGATACACATCCGGACGTCGCGATTGTTGGCGGCCAACTTTCCACCCCCGAGGGTATGATCGTGAAATCCGTGCGTCATTTTGCGACGTTATCATCTCAGCTCGCTATTTTGTTGAAGCTTCCCCATCTGTCTCCGGCCACGCTCAAGAACTATTTGTGGAATGATTTTGATTACACACGCGAACAATCCATCGAAGCGGTACGCGGATCGTATTTGGCGATTCAGGGAGCGGCCAGGCAGTCTCTTGGAGGACTGGATCCCCGATTTTTTTTGTGGTTCGAAGATATGGATTATTGCAAACAGGCGATTTCCGCTGGTTGGAAGGTGATGTATGTCCCGACCATCCGTGCCATCGATTTGGTGGGGCAGAGTTTTAAACAGGTCAATTTGTATACGTCACAGGAACGTTTTACCCGAGCCCTCATCTTGTATTTTAAAAAGTGGCATCCTGGTTGGCAGGTGTGGATTTTGAAGATTCTGCGACCGCCTCTGCTTCTTGTTGCCTGGATCGTGGAATTTTGCCTGAGGTTGTTTGGCATAAAAAAATATCGGCGAGTGGAAACGTAATTATGCCACGCGTTGCCATTCAATTACTGACCTATCGATCATTGCACTCGATCGCGCGTTTGATCACCTGTTTGAAATCGCAAACCTTTCGTGATTGGGAATTGTTCGCGTGGGATAATTCCTGCGATTCGCGCGAACAAGAGGTGGTTCGATCCACGTTGACGAACTCCGCGTTGTCACATCATCTGATCGTCAGTGAACAAAACTTAGGATTCACCGCTCATAATAGATTATGGCAGATGCATCAGGCGCCTTTTGTTTTGATTTTGAATGACGATTGTTTTTTGGAGCCCATGTATCTGGAGCAGGTCATGAAGCGCATGGAACGTGCCGCCTTTGGCGAGCCTCGCTCGTCCGACGAGCGGGATGATCGATGTGCCGCTGTGACAGGTTTAATTTATCGTGAGCGCGGGAATTCTGCTATTGATACTGCAGGGTTGCGATTTGAGTGTCTGGGTCATGTGGTTGATGATCATGATGTGCATTTGGAAGCCCGCCAAGTGTTTGGAGTTTCCGGTACAGCCGCACTTTTGCGTCGTTCTGCGGTTGAGAGCGTGTCGCCGGAACGCTTGCCTTTTGATCCATCCTTTTTTATGTATAAAGAAGATGTGGATTTGGCTATTCGTCTTAAGCGTAAACGCTATACGGCCTGGCTTGAACCGCAAGCGATTGCCTTTCACGCACGCGGGGTGAAAGAGACGGGCAGGGGATGGCTTTCGCGTATTAAAGATGAATTGGCTCGGCCGATCCATCTGCGTACCCAAACCTACAAAAATCAGTGGGCGATTTATTTCTACCATTTTTCTTGGGAGTTGGGTTGGAAGGATTTTTTGTGGACCTGTTGGCATGAAAAAAAACGAAGCGTGTCCCTGTTTATTTTTGGCGGACCTGTGGCCTTCTTTCGAACCTGGCGTGAAATCATCACGCTGATCCCAGGCTGGAAAGAACGCGGAAAAATTTTACGCACGTTATGAACCAGCCGAAAGTCGGAATAATTTATCTCACCTTCGCCACACCGAATTGGTGTCAGGATATTCCGCGTGCCATGAAATCGCTCGAAGAAATTGTCTATCCTCCAGAACAAATCGAACTGATTTGCGTTGAATCAAATTCGCCGAGCGGTGAAATCGTGAAACCGTGGTTTGAACAGGAGTGGATGCCAAAATCTGGAAAAGAATTGCCGCGCATCCATTATATTTTTCATGATGAAAAAATTGGTTTTGCGGGGAATGTCAACCATGGGTTCGCGAGAGCCAAAGAGCTTGGCTGTGACTATGTCTATTTGCTGAATGAAGACGCAGAAGTGCATCCAGATTTTTTGCGCTATGCCGTGGAGCGTGCCGAACAGGATCCAAAAATTGCCTATGTGCAATCGCTGATTCTTCTTGGCCAAGATAAGAATAAAGTGAACACTGTTGGCAATGCCTATCATTATTTGGGTTTTGGTTATTCAAATGGATATTTGTGGACGCATGATCAAGCGAATCAATTTTTTGAGCAAGAACGCAAGACTCATCTAGATTTGGAGATCGGATATGCTTCGGGCGCCGGTGTTCTTGGTCGAGTTTCGCTCATCGATCAGTGCGGATTATTCGACGAGAAATTTTTTGCGTATCACGAAGACACGGACGCGACGTTTCAAGCGAGAATCCGCGGATATAAAATTGTGATCGAGCCGCTGTCCATCATCTATCATTATTATGAGTTCACCAAAACCCAGATGCCAAAGAATTTTTTGGTCGAGCGCAATCGTTGGGTGATTTTGTTAAGCTACTATCGTTTGTGGACGTTTTTATTGATTGTACCAATGCTGTTCGTGATGGAAGTCGGCCAGCTGATCTTTTCGATTTGGGGTGGTTGGTGGCGAGAAAAAATTAAAGTTTATCGTGAAATTGTCTCGTCAGAGTTTTGGCAGTGGATAAAAGTGCGTCACGAAAAAATTCAACGCGAGCGCGTGATCTCGGATCGTGAGCTTCTGCGCTACGCCGTCTCCACCATTGAATTTCAAGGCGAAGCCGTAGCCAATCCGCTCCTGCAATTTATCGGCAATCCGTTGATGAAAGTGTATTGGGGGATTGTGAAGAGGTTGATCTAACGAACCCTTGCGTAATCTAAAAAGCTTTGCTATCCTTTGCCCACTTGTATGAAAACCGCCATTCACCCAACCTATTATCCGGATGCCAAAATTGTCTGCGCTTGTGGCAATGTGATTGAAGTCGGATCTACGGTGAAAGAAATTCACGTGGAATTATGTTCGGCCTGCCATCCGTTCTATACAGGAAAATTGAAATTGATTGACACGGCTCGTCGCGTGGAGAAATTCGTAGGCAAAGTCAAAGCCAAAGAAACAAAAGGTTCCACGAGTACCGGTAAAAAAGTGAAGACGGTTAAACGTGCGGCGTTAAAGGCGGCCAAGAAAGCGGCCAAGAAGCCAACGCGGCTCGACGAAACAGAAGCTTAGATACAAGACCAGCGCTCACGCTCAGGCTATACTGTCTGACATGAACGCTGGTTTTTGATTTATGTCTTATTTATCTGAACAAGCCCGCAAGGCCATCCAAGATTTGAAACAGGCCGAGGAACGTATGAGTTCTCCGGAGATTTTAGGTGACTCAAAAAAAATGCGTGAGGCGTCCGTCGCGTATCATCATGCGAAAGCCTTAGCTGAAGCGGCAGAGAAATATTTATCTTTTGAACGCGCCTTGATTGACGCACGTGAAGCGGCCACTTCAACCGACCCAGACTTGAAGTCTATGGGTGAAGCTGAAATACAAAAGATTCAACCGGCGCTGACTGAGGCCGGAGAGAGTTTTGAACTGCTCCTTATCCCACCAGATCCTCATGATGACAATAATGTGATCGTCGAGATCCGGGCTGGTGCTGGGGGAGACGAGGCTGCTCTGTTTGCGCAAGATTTGTGTCGGATGTACATGCGTTTTGCGGAACGTCATCGTTGGAAAGCATCGCTCGCTTCTGAGTCGCGTAATGATTTGGGAGGGTATAAAGAAGTTATTTTTGCTCTGCAAGGTGATGGCGCGTACGGCTGGCTCAAGTATGAATCTGGTGTACACCGTGTTCAGCGTGTTCCAAGTACGGAAAAAGCCGGTCGTATTCACACGTCGACAACGACGGTTGCGGTGCTTCCGGAAATTGAAGAAGAAGAAATGAATATTGAAATGAAAGATTTACGTATTGATACGTTTTGCGCGGGAGGGAAAGGTGGTCAGTCGGTGAACACCACAAAATCGGCTGTACGCATTACACATATTCCGAGCGGGATTGTGGTCAGTTGTCAGGATGAGCGTTCGCAATTGCAAAATCGTGAACGTGGCATGACGATTTTGCGCGCGCGTTTGTGGGAAGCGGATCAAGCGAAGAAACGTGCAACGCTTGAGGCAGAGCGGCGTTCGCAGATTGGCACGGGTGATCGTTCAGAAAAAATTCGTACCTATAATTTTCCGCAAGATCGCATCACCGATCATCGGATTAAAAAAAGCTGGCATAATATCGAGCAGGTGTTAGCCGGAGAGTTGGAGCCGCTTATCCTCGCGGTCAAATCAGGGAAGATGGGGAATGAAGATGAGGAATGACGGCCAAGCGTGAAGGTATTGTCAAAAATCGTTGGATCCGTTATCCTTTGCCCACTAAATCCTCACTCGTCTTCGTTTAACCTTTGTGCATTCTCCTGGTCTGACTACGGTCCGACTTACGCATGAAGTGAAACGAGTGATTAAAGGAGAATATCTATGCCTCAGATGCCAAGTTTAGTTGAGATGCTTCAGGCCGGAGTTCATTTTGGTCATCAGACGTCCAAGTGGCATCCGAAAATGAAGAAATATTTGTTTGGGAGCCGTCAGGGAATCCACATTATTAATTTGGAAGAAACGCAAAAGGCGCTTGAAATAGCGTTTGAGTTTGCGAAGAAGACGACCTTGCGTGGTGGAACGATTTTATTTGTCGGAACAAAGAAGCAAACTGCGACGATTGCGGAAGAAGCGGCTAAGGCCTGCGGCATGCCGTACGTCACGAAACGTTGGCTTGGGGGGACGCTCACCAATTTTTCCAGCATGGCCGCGCTCATTCGTAAGTTTAAAGACATGAAGCGTCGGCAGGAAAAAGGGGAATATGCTAAATATACAAAATTTGAACAGTTAAAATTTTCTGAGCAGATCGAAGCGTTGGATATCCAAGTGGGAGGTATCCAAGAGTTGACGCGTATCCCAGATGTTTTGTTTATTTTGGATATTCGTAAAGACAAAACAGCGCTGGAAGAAGGGCTCAAACGCGGTGTTAAAATTATCGCGGTCTGTGATTCCAATGTGAATCCAACGGAGATCGACTATCCAATTCCAGCGAATGATGATGCGGTGAAGTCTATTGAAATGATTGCCAAGTTGATGGCCGCAGCGATTCAAGAGGGTCGGGAGGAATGGGAACAGGCCCGTATCCGTTTGGGGAGCTCTCTCATTACTCCCATGGCACCGGGAGGTGTTGCGGGTTCGATCATTGATCCAGATAAACCAAAATCACACGTCTTTTTAGAAGGAAGAAATTAATTAAAACTTTTTTGTTCATTTTATGATCGATGCAAAGCTCGTTTATGATCTGCGTAATCGTACCGGCGCAGGAATTGTTGATTGCAAAAATGCTTTGGAAGAAGCGGGAGGGGACATGGAAAAAGCCATTGAGGTTTTGAAAAAGAAAGGCGCCATTAAAGCGGCGAAGAAAATGTCTGAGCGTCAGGCAAGTGAAGGAGTGATCGCGACCTATATCCACCACAATGGAAAACTCGCCGCCATGCTTGAGCTTGCTTGTGAAACGGATTTTGTGGCACGCAATGAGGAGTTTAAAGCCTTAGCCAATGATCTTGCGCTCCAAGTCGCGGCCATGGACCCACAATATGTGAGTCCGGAAACCATTCCGGCTGAGGTGATTGAGAAAAAGAAGCAAGAATTTCTCGCAGAACTCGCGGAAGACAAAAAGCCAGAAGAAATTAAATTAAAGATCATCGAAGGCAAGTTGAACAAATGGTATACGGATGTGTGTTTAACGAAGCAATTTTTTATCAAAAACGAAGAACAGACCATTGAGCAACTGATCAATGAGAAGATCGCCAAGATTGGCGAGAAGATCGTCCCCACACGGTTTACCAGAATGCAGATGGCCTCCGGCACGGGAGGAGCGTGATTCATCACGCCTGGTCCGAGAAGCAAGAAAATCCCATTGACAAAATGGGATTTTTTTGATGTCATAGATTCGCAACTTTTGCCACCACCTCTCAAAGGAGGCCTGTCCATGGCACGTCGTAAACGATCTGTTCGTGATCAACTTGGTCGGATTCTCCGCGAATGGGAGATCGATGAGAGCAGGGAACAGACCCTGGTTCATTCCATCAAGGCATCGATGGTCTGGGAGCGTCTCGCGCTCAGCGCGGCAGAAGCGCTCGAGTTTGGGGTCAAGCTCCCGGCCTATAGGCTCGACGTCTACATGAGTCAGCGTCGGTACATCGTGTGGGCGACGGGCGATGCCGAGGTGCCGGTCAAGGTGCTCGATCCGGATCATCCGAACAAGTTGATGAGTAACGAGCCGGCCGCCTTGATCCGCGACGAGTTGGGGATCATCGCGAGCAAGTGGAACGTGTCGCTCGACGATCTGCTCAAAAAACTTGCGCTGCTTAAGACCGTGACCGCGACCCACTGCTGCGTCCCGGCACGTGAGCTGGACAAGGATGAGGCCCGCGACTTCCATGTGAGTCTTCCGGCTTTCATCCTACAGATCCGGACGCATGGCTTGATCGTGTTCCTGTCGGTTTCCGGCAAGACGCGCACGGCCTGCATCAGCTACACGGGCGACCTCAAGGCCATGAAGATGGAAGGTCGCCGCATGGGCCATGGTGCGCGTTCGGACTTCGAGGTCGAAGGCGGCTCACGTCAGGACGACTGATCTTTTTTCTCGCCGCTGTTCTCAGTGGCTTTTTTGTTTTTGGAAATAGTCTGTGTACAGGTATCGTCGCTTATGGCAAAATGATCACTATTATGAAATGGGGGATTTTTTTGATCGTTTTTCTTCTTCTTGTTCCCGCCGTTCCGATTCGCGCCGCAGGGTGTCAATTTGATGTTTCTCCGAGTTCTATCTCGCTCAATCCGCCGGAACCGATTATTGATGTGCCTGAGCGAATTTATTTTACGATCAATCACAATTGTCCGTTTGATGTGGAAGGGTCAGTTCAATTTTTTGTTGATGGAACGCCGATTACTTTTAAAGCTTTTTCGGTAAAACAGAATGGGAAGCCAGATGAGATGTGGACTTCCTGGACTCCGCATGGGGCAGGGGATCATACTTTTTCTGTGCGCATTGCATCAGAAGGTGCTCCGGCAGATCTTGAAAAGCCTCCAGAGATCAAACTCCCTCTTTTTATTGATCTTGATACGGATCATGATTTGGTCGGCAATCGAATAGATTTAGATGACGACAATGATCAGGTTCTGGATACGCAAGATCAATTTCCACTTGATCCCACACGCTCTAAAGATACGGATGGAGATGGAATTGAAGATACCGTGGATTCAGATGATGATAATGATGGCCTATACGATGTGGAAGAAGTGAAGCTTGGTACAGACCCATTAAAACGAGATACGGATGGTGATGGTGTGGGGGATAAAGAAGATGCCTATCCCTTAGACCCAAAGCGTTCAAAGGTTCCGCCACCACCTGCGCCTGCTCCAGCACCTCGCCCGACTCCTCCTCCAGCAATTTCTCATGTGTCAAAATCTCAAATAGTGTCGAAAATAGTGTCGAACCAAACAAAGGTCATAGAGATCCCAGCAGAGATTATTCCGGTTCCTGTGGTCGATCAACCGGTATTTGAAACGATCACCATTCCTGAACCGACGATTGTCCAAAAAGAGAAGGTATCCATGAGTGAGAGTCCTGCCTCCTCATCCAGTTCTTGGATCTCGGCTATTCTGAAGACGTTTATGGAAAATCGTTGGCTGTTAGGTGTGATCGTTGTCGGCCTAGGAGCGGCTGGCGGGTTTTTCTGGTTAAGCAAAAGAGAATAGTGTATTTTTTCTCAATACGTTAAACATTGAATACTTTTATGAATATCGCGATTAATGGATTTGGTCGGATTGGCCGAAATGTGTTTAAAGCAGGCTTGGAGAAAGTGGGTTTTCGTGTGGTGGCGATTAACGATTTGACGGACACCAAGACGTTGGCTCATTTATTGAAACATGACACGGTGTATCGGACATTTGATCATGAGGTAACTTACGATGAAAAAACGTTGATCGTGGATGGAAAAAAAATTGTGGTGTGTGCGGAAAAAGATCCAAAAATGTTGCCTTGGAAAAAAATGAAGATTGATGTGGTGCTTGAGTGTACTGGGCGTTTTGCAGATCTCGAAGGCGCATCACAACATATTACGGCCGGAGCAAAACGCGTGATTATTTCAGCACCTGCCAAAGGTGGTGTCCCGACGCATGTGATTGGGGTGAATGAGAAGAGCGCGGGGAAGAACGCGGCTGTGATTAATAATGCGAGCTGTACGACCAATTGTATTGCACCGGTCGCCGCCATTATCGAATCTGCTTTTGGGATCAAGAAAGCCATGATGACAACCATTCATAGCTACACAGCCGAACAAAATCTCGTGGATGGCCCACCGCCAGGATTGAAATCGGGCGACCTTCGTCGTGCACGCGCGGCCGCTCAAAATATTATTCCAACGACAACCGGTGCCGCCATTGCCACAACCGAAGTCATTCCGCAGTTAAAAGGGCTGTTTGACGGTTTGGCGATTCGTGTGCCGACGCCTGTTGGATCATTGTCTGACTTCACGTTTTTGCTTAAGAAAAAAACAACCGTCGAAGAAGTGAATCAAGTTTTGGTTAAGGCGAGTAAGCAGGCGAACTGGAAGGGAATCGTGGAAGTGACAAACGAGCCTCTCGTGTCATCAGATTTTATTGGTCATCCCGCTTCCGCGATTGTTGATCTGACGCTTACCAAGGTTGTAGATGGAGATTTTCTCAAGATTATTGCTTGGTATGACAATGAGTGGGGGTATTCGTGCCGATTGGCGGAGATGGCGCTGTTGGTGGGAAAGAATTTAAAATAAAATGGTTGCGGTTGAGTCTACCCGTTTGGAGCATCCCATGTTTGCCTGGGCGTATTGGATATTGGTGTTGATTGCCGTTGTGGCCATCTATGCAGGGATGCGTTTGCAGTGGTGGTGGCTCACGATTCTTTTTTTGATCGCGCTTGGTCTTTTATTGTATGGCCGATATATCGAACCGCATCTCGTGACGGTCAAATCATATGCGCTCGCGCTTGTTGATCAGCCTAAAACAAAATTACGGATTGTGTTTTTATCGGATTTTCACGCCAGCAAATTTAAGAGCGCAAAATTTTTTGAGCGCGTCGCGACCAAAGTCAACGCGCTCGAACCGGATATCGTGTTGATCGGCGGTGATTTGGTGGAAGAGCACGCGCAATATCTGCCGGTGGTTAAATCACTGGCGCACATCAAAGCAAAATGCGGAAAATATTTTATTCTTGGCAATCACGATTATTTGGATGATCCACAGGCCGTACGTCGAGCGCTTAAGGAATGGGGGTACCATGAAATCACGAACGCCGCGATCACTCTGCATTGTGGTGGTCAGGCACTCCGTCTCGTTGGGCTTGATGATTCCTGGTATGGGGTGCCGGATCTCCGGGTGATACACGAAGCCCATCACACACCATCTCTCCTGATCGTTCATCAACCAGACGCGCTCTTGGATATTCAACCGGAGGAAGCGGATCTGATTCTCATGGGCCATACGCACGGCGGCCAGATTCGTTTACCATTTATTGGCGCGCTAAAACCTTTACCCCAAGTTCTCCCCCAATCCTTTGATCGTGGTTTAAAAAAATGGCATGACATTCCTGTCATTATTTCACAGGGTCTCGGGGAAGCTGATACACGCGCTCGCCTTTTTTGTCCGCCACAGATTGTGGTAGTGGAAGTGGGAATTTAGTATACTGCCTGCATGAAATTAAAGACCCTGCCGGAAAATTTTGATCTCAGAGGCAAACGTGTGCTCTTGCGCATGGATTGGAATGTGGCTCTTCCGGCAAAGGGCCAGCCATCAACGGAAGGATTGATGAAAATTCAGAATTCCATCGCGACGATCAAGATGCTGGCGAAGCGGGGAGCGATTGTCATTCTTTTGACCCACGTCGGCCGTCCGGAAAAATTTGACGCCAAGCTTTCAACCAAGCGATTCATCCCTCTTCTCAAAAAACGGTTTCATTCAGCCGTCCAGTTTCATCCAGATCTTCGTCAACCAATCAAGCAGGCTCGACCAGGTTCTATTTATCTTTTGGAAAATGTGCGATTTGAAGAGGGGGAATCGTCAAACGATCTCAAGCTCGCACAAGCCTACGCAAAATTTGGCGATCTCTATATGAATGACGCTTTTGCTTCGTGGCAGGCGCAGACGACGATCGTCGGCATTCCGAAATTTCTTCCTGCCTATGCTGGTCCGGAGCTGGTCAAAGAAGTGACGGTGCTTAGTCGATTGCTGTCGCATCCAAAAAGACCGTTCTTTGCTGTGATCGGTGGCGGAAAAATTTCGACCAAACTTCCGGTGATCAAATCACTTCTCAAAATTTGTGATGGGGTGTGTGTTGGCGGGGCGATTGCCAATGTGATGCCGGCTCGCGAAGCGAAGAATAAGAAAATATTTTTACCTGTAGACGTGGTTCGTTCGGGTGATGAGATTCGTGACATGGGGCCCAAGACGTTGGTCAGTTGGCGTGAGCGATTAAAGTCTGCACGAACGATTTTGTGGAATGGACCGGTCGGGATGATTGAGGATCCACGTTTTGCCAAAGGTTCGTTGGCTTTGGCTCGCATGCTGGCACAAGACATTCCGTCATCGACTTATAAAATCGTCGGCGGCGGAGATACGATCCCGCTGGTGGCAAAAACAAAAACGACTCATCAGTTTGATCACGTGTCTATGGGTGGGGGAGCGATGCTTGAGTTTTTGATTCATAAAGGTCGCTTGCCTGGGTTGGTTACTTTGCAAAAGAAGTGATACACTCTCAATAAGAATCTTAAATGAATTTTTTTATGAATAATTTTTGGCCAAATTGGAAAGAGGAGCGCTGGTTTGCGTTTTGGTTAAGCCTTCTGTTGATTGGGCTTGGAGTATTTTCGTTGGTCAAAGCTTGGAATGCCGTGTCTGAGCATGATCAGATCGGTCGTGTACCGTTGTCACGCGATACCATCACGATTGATGGGGAAGGTAAGGTGACGGGAAAGCCAACGCTGGCGCAGGTGGATGTTGGTTTGTATTTGGACGGGAAAGATGTTCCAGATCTGCAAAATCAGAATAGCCAGAAAGTGAATGCGATTTTAGCGGCCATGAAACAGCTCGGTATTGCCGAAGCTGATATTCAAACGAGCAATTACACCATCTCACCAAAATTTGAATATAAAGATGGAGCGCAGAATGTGATCGGATATTCAGTTTCACAATCGATCACGCTCAAAGTTCGTGACTTATCTAAATTGAGTGCTGTACTGGCAAAAGCCGGGCAGTTGGGAACGAATCAGGTGAATGGAGTGACATTTACGATTGATGATCCAAGGGAGATGAGACAAGAAGCTCGCAAGAAAGCCTTAGAAGATGCGCGGGGTAAGGCGGATGAGTTGGCTAAAGCTTTGGGAGTGCAGGTGGCGCGAGTGGTGACGTTTTCTGAAGGATCGGCTCCTGTTGGCCAGCCAGTTCCCTATCTGTATCGCGCCGAAGGGATGGGTGGTGGTGGGGGTGCGGCACCGGAAATTGCGCCAGGTGCACTGGATGTGATTTCACGAGTGTCGGTTACTTTTGAGATTCGCTAACATGTTTGGAGGAAATAAAATTCGTTCTGTTGTTGCGAGAGAGGTTTTGGATTCGCGTTCCAATCCAACGGTTGCTTGTCGCGTGACGTTGCAGTCTGGGGCAACGGCTGAGGCGGAAGTTCCATCGGGTGCATCTACTGGATCGCACGAGGCTCTGGAATTACGCGATGGGGGAAAGCGTTACAACGGGCAGGGCGTGTTGAAGGCGGTTGGGAATGTGAATAAAAAAATCGCACCGCTGCTTGCGGGAATTTCCGCGGAGCGTCAGTCAGACATTGATCATGTGATGATAGAGCTTGATGGCACGCCGAATAAATCGAAACTTGGAGCCAATGCCATTCTTGCAGTGTCACTGGCCTGCGCTCAAGCCACAGCGCTCCATCGAAAATTACCTCTTTGGAAATCTTTGCGCGAAACTTTTGATTTTCATGCGCACCCACGTTTGCCGATTCCAACCATGAATGTGCTGAATGGTGGAGCGCATGCGGGATGGGTTATGGATGTGCAGGAGTGCATGCTTGTCCCGCAACAAAAGAAATTTTCCGAACGGTTACGCGCCGGGGTCGAAACGTTTCATGCGTTGAAAAAAATCTTAAAAGAGCGTGGAGGGGTCACGACGGTCGGAGATGAAGGAGGGTTTGCGCCAAAGTTTGCCTATGTGGAAATGGCATTTGATATTTTGCTTGAAGCGATTCAAAAAGCTGGGTATAAGCCAGGTAAAGACATTGCTCTCGCGACCGACATCGCCAGTTCTGAGTTTTATGATCGCAAGGCCAAACTCTATCGGATGAAGGTGGAAGGGAAGAATTACACGTCAGATCAATTGCTCGCACGTTACCAAAAATGGCAGGAGTGGTATCCGATGGAATCGATTGAAGATCCGTTTGCAGAAGATGATTGGGCGGCTTGGAAAAAAGCCTTGCCTATTCTAGGCAAGAAATCTGTGGTTGTTGGCGATGATTTTTTCGTGACCAATGTGAAACGTTTAGAAAAAGGCATTCGCGAAAAAGCCGCTAATGCCATTCTCATCAAATTTAATCAAATCGGCAGTTTGACCGAAGCAGTGGACTCAATCAATTTAGCGCATCAGGCCGGTTGGGCCACTTCCATCTCTCATCGTTCCGGTGATACGACGGACACGACCATCTCTGATCTTTCCGTCGCCTGCGGATCAAAATATATTAAAACCGGTTCGCTCACCCGATCTGAACGCGTAGAAAAATACAACCGCCTGCTGGCGATTGAAGGGGAATTATAATTTTATTTTTTTACCTTTGCGAGTTTTTTTTTGATTCCCTCGGCTTTTTTTTTATCCAATTCCACATACAGTCCTTTGACCACGGCGCGATGCTCTTTCACGATTTTTTTGAGCGTCGCATCAAATTTTTTGTAGGCTGCCTCAATTTTTTTCTTGGCTTCAGGCGAGAGGGTGGTTGATGGTGTTGGCATAGTAATAAAAAGAGTATAACATCTTTTCATGAAAGAAAAAACTCCTGGGATGCCAGTGGGTAAAAAGGCAAAGGCATTTGTCGGGCGACATGCTTTGAAGATCGGCTTAGGGCTCGCGGCCGGGGCTCACCTGGGAACCTTGTATCATGAGGAAGCGAGCCAAGGAGCGAAGAGAGGCCTATTAGAAACGCGTCGTGTGTTTCGGCAGGGGGAGGCGAGAGAATTTGAAGCCTGGGTGCAAGAACGGCTCACAGCCGCTGACGAAGGAAAAGAGAAGTTTGATTTTAAGAAATTTTATCCAACGGATGAATATGTTACGGGCAAAACAAGCAGTGCTGACCAAAAGGAAGCCCTTGCGAACGCGGAAAAACTTATCGTGCGCTTAAAAGCATCCGCGGCCGCAGAACAGAATCGTTTAAAAGTTCTTCACGAATTTCTTCAAATACGACGCAAAGTCGATTATACGTCTGGCTTGGCCACAGATTTTTTAAATGGCGGCGGCAGTGATTGTGAACAGATGGTAAAAGTAGGACTGATTGTGCTACCGGAAGTCTATCCTGACATGCCGTTCAAGATTCAACACATGCTAAAAGGAGATATGCCGCATGTGCGTCTCATCGCAAATGTTCAAGGGACCTGGTATGGATTGGATGAGAACACTCCCTATCCGTTAAAACCTCGTGATTTTAAATCTGTTGTGACCTTTGATCCAGTTGATCTTATACGCGCACGTTTAGGGGAGCCGATTGATGGACGGCAAGGATTTAGAAGTGCCGTTGTGAATCAGCCCGCCGTTCGTACTCAATCATCGGGTGGTCCTGCTGGCGGCGCTGGAGGCAAGGGTCCAAATCCTCCATCGATCCCACTGCCATCAACACAAGGTTTTGCTCCGCAGATTGCACCAGATATTAAAATACGTTCCCTCGGACCCAAGAAAAGCAGTTTTCCTCTTACTTATAAACAAAAAATTACTTTTGATAAAGTGGTGAGTCCGGGAGCATCAGCGCCTCAAGGAGCAGTCATCTCATCCGTGAATTTTGAACAGGCCCAAGCGTCCCGAGCAACCGCCGCGATCGTCGCTCGTACGTCTGAGCAGATCAGACAGACATCTTCACGACCGATTGAGGTCACTATTGATTTACATCCGTCAACGCTGAAGGAGCGAATGGAGAAGGTAAAGAAAGATTCTTTTGAAGTGGAGTTTCGGGACAAGTTGGCCAAAGAACATGGTTTTAGTTATGTTTCACCTTTCACTCCTGAAGGCATTGCGATGGCGGAAGAATTGAAAGGCGGATCTTTTTTGATTGAGCGAGACGGAGCAAAGATGGCTGGTCCTTATGACGAAATCCATGGGCCGACTCATGGCATATTTCTGGCCAAAGGTTTTGAAAATCCTGCTAACGTAGGGACGCAGAATCGAACGAATACCGCTTTTTCGTACTTTACCGCCAAAGGCAAGAAAATATTTTCTGGTATAGGAATGCCTGATGAGTTTGAGGGTGGACTTGGAGTATTTCGGGATCGAAGAGGAGTCTATTGTATCGTTGATCGTGATGGGAATGCTCGTTCATTTCCAAACCGTTATGGATTTCGTAAGAAACCTCAATTACAGTCTGACGGAACGTTATGGATTCCGATTGAAGAAGTGGATGTGGGAGTTGGCGAAGATCTCTTTTGGACACATATTGATCCGGACCGGAAACGCATAGGTTCTGTGCAGTACATTTCGGACAAGATAAAAGATCCTCTGGCTACAACGGTTCATGTTATGCATGGTAACGGCCAACAGGAATCGGTGCGTATAGATAAGGGGGATGGAAAAAAGGTTGAATGGCATCTGATTAAGCCGGATGGAACATTGAGTGAAAATGGTTATTGGAAGATTGGTCCATTTTTGGAAGATCGCGCAGTTGCAATCATTGAAACAAATAAATCGGGTCAGCCAAGCAACCAATACATCATTGATCGTGAGGGAGAAATAGTCGCTGGACCGCTGACCCCTCAAATAGCCCATGCCAGGTGGCGCTATTCCAATGGCTTCTTACAGGTGGTCGATCATCGAGGCCAAGAATTTTTTCTTGATCGCGAGGGAGAAAAAGCTAGTCCGGATTATGATGATGTGAACGATTTTTCCGAAGGGAAGGCGAAAGTCACGAAGCGCGGAAGCGTATTTTATGTTGATACGACATTTAAAAAGTTAGGCCCTGAGCGAGAATATTATGGATTTGGAACAGATTTTCATAATGAACGAGCCATTGTGAATCATGGCATGGGTAGACCATTGTTGATGATTGATGAAATGGGCAAGGTGATTGCCCCACTCGAGGTTGATCATATCCCTGGTGGAGAGCTTGAATACAATCATGACGGGTTATGGAATATTCGGGATCGGCTTGGTCGCATGGTCTATTTTGATAAAAATGGGAAACAAATTTTTAAATAATTATGCCCTCTCCCACCTTTTCCATCACCACCTACGGTTGCCAGATGAATAAGAATGACAGCGAGCGCATGGCTGGGCTTTTAGCTTCGCTGGGATTTCAAGCGACCGAGGATGAATCATCGGCTGATTTGATTGTTGTGAATACCTGTAGTGTGAGGCAGTCGGCAGAAGATCGGATTTATGGCTCGCAAGAGAAGTATTTGGAGTACAAAAAAACCAAACCAAATATGATTGTGGCGGTAACAGGGTGTATGCCTGGGCGCGATAAAGCAAGGGAATTCAAAAAGCGTTTGCCCGCGACCGATCTGTATTTTCCTACGCCTGACATGGTGCACCTCCCTCGCTGGATTGCTGAACTTCGTCCGGATCTAGTGAATTCCGATTCGCTCGAGACAGATTATCTCAAAATCCATCCTTTGCGCGCGCCTTCGCGTCAGGCGTATGTGACCATTCAGACGGGTTGCAATAAATTTTGTACGTACTGCGTGGTGCCGTATGCACGAGG